>CAZBTA010000377.1:0-3974 GCA_964494515.1 uncultured Bryobacter sp. | reverse complement strand
CCTGACTGCGCTGCTGCGTATCGCGATTGCCGCGCAGGAAGAGGTTCATGAAGTCGCGCACAGCGGTGTTGCTGGCCGGCTCAACGGGCTCGGGCATCTGCATGGCCCAGTTCACCGGATCGGCCCAGCCGCCGATCGTGTAACGACCCATCACGCCAGTAGCGGTCTGCACCGCGTCATGGATCTCTTCGCCTTCCAGGCGCCGCGCATAATGGCGGGCAAACAGGGGCACGTATTCCTGCTTCCAGTTGGCGCCGTAATCGGAGCTCAACTGATAGGCGCTCGATTCCACCAGCCGGCGCATGAATTCGCGCATGTCAAAGTTCAGCTCGGTGAGCTCATCAGCAAGGCGCTCGAGCAATTCGGGATGCGTCGCCTGCAACTGCCAGTCGCCAAGAGTCGGCGGGTTCTTCGGATCAAGCCGCGCGGGATCGAGTTGATCCACCGGCTCCACCAGGCCCATGCCGAACATCTCCTTCCACAAGCGGTTGGCGAAGTTGCGGGCAAACATGCGATCGGCCGTCAGGCGGATGGCAAACAAGCCGCGCCAGTCGCCCGTGTTCGATTCGTTATCGCCATTGCGCCAAGCGGGCGTGGCCGCTCGCAACAAGCCGATCTGGACGCGCCGCGGGCGATTGCCAAACGTCGTGTTCATGCTGTAGCTGCCCGTGGTGGCGTCGGCAATCTGCGTGGAGTTGGGATACTCGGGGTCCATCGCCCCGCGATCGGTAAAGCGGATGCGCGAGAAGTAGGCGGCCATCTGATAGGCCTCCATACGAGTGGCGCGGCGTCCCCACACGCTCAGCTGCTCGAGATGCCCGCGGCCGTCATGGCACAGGATGCAATCGTAGTGGCTCATGCCGAGGAAGGCCGAGGCACTGCGCGAGAACAACGTGTCGTAGGTGTCTTCAATCGGCCCGCCCGGAGTGCGCCAGCGATTGGCCCACGTCGTGGGGCCCTGCGATCCACCCGCTTCGGTGTTGCCCTTGGCGGTGATCACTTCAAACACGATGTCGCGGATCGACTTGTTCTGCGAAACGCTCTGCGCGAGCCAGCCGTGCAGATTGTTGCGCGCGCCCTGTTGCTGGCTGCGATAGGAATTCGTGCGCGCATTTTGCAGCAGGTCGCCCCACCACATCGTCCATTTGTCGGTGAACTCGCGCGAGTACAGCAGCGTATCAATCAGCTCCGACCGCTTACGCTCGCTCGTGTTGCTGAGGAAGGCGCGGTACTGCTCGACAGTGGGGATGCGGCCGGTGAGATCGAGATAGATGCGGCGGACGAATTCTTCGTCCGTTGTCAGTCGTGCACTCTGCACGCCCGACGACATCATCTTGCGAAAGATCGCCTCGTCAATAAAGCCACGCAGCGGAATCGAGCTGGGGTCAACCGTCGGCCGTGCCGCCGATTCACGACGCAGTGACTTGGCAAACTGCAGCGTGCGCTCGTTCACCTCTTCCCGCACACGCGCTTCACGAGCGACGAATTCATCGGGTTCAGTTTTGAACGTACAGTTGGCGCCGCCGAAATCGGTGGCTGGAAGTAACGCGTCCTGATCCTGTGCGATCGACGCAGGCAAAAATGAAAACGCCAGCAGGGCAGCCATGAGGCGCCGCTCCCGCCTAACCCATGAAAAGGGCTTAATTTTCAACATGTTGTTCCCCGTGTGCCGAGAAATTGGGCAGTGCCTAATTATATCGAACGCGAGGACAAAAACATGAACCGGAAGTACCGGCGTTACTAACGAAGGATCTTCACCGCAAACGCGTTCGGCGAGGGCGGAGCATTCGGGCGCACAGTGCCATCGGTGGTCTGCAAATCAACCGACGTTGTGTAGCCGACAACGTAAATTGACCTCGGGTTGGCCGGGTCGAAGCTCACGCCATTGGCCACGTCGGTAGAGGTGCCACCAAGGTAAGAAAGATACTCGAGGCCTTCCACGCCAATGTTAGCCGAATTGATCACCGCCACCATGCCGTCAGGAAACGCCGAGGCTGCCGTGCGGCGATAAGCGGTGGCGGTAACCGGCAACTGGCCCGCCATTGAGTAGCCCGCAATGGCCACGCGCGTGTTGTCGATCAGCGTCATGCCGTAGATGTATTCATGCCCCGTGCCACCGACATACGTGCCATAGAGCAGCGCATCGGCGCCACTGCGCAGCGGATCGATCTGAACAACGAAAGCATCGGCGCCACCACGAGGCGTCGACTGAGCGGCGCGCGCCGTCACCGGAAAATTCTGGCTGAACGTCACACCACTCACCCAAAGCTTGCCATTGCCATCAAGCGCGAGGCCACGCGCTTCATCGGTGGCGCTGCCGCCGATGAGCGTGCCATAGATGAACGAATCGAGACCCGTGCGGCTGGGATCCACCGCGACCAGGTAGCCGTCGAAGAAACCCGTCGAACTCACCTGCACACCGTTATCGGTGAGCGGGAAGTCGGAAGAACCGGTCGTGCCGACAAACCACACGCGCTCGTTGGCATCGATCACAACAGCCGCAGCCGTATCATTGCCGCTGCCGCCGAGGTAGCTCACGTACTTCACGCTCGACTGATTCGGCGTGAAATAGATCACAAAGGCGTCCGAGTTGCCACGGCGGACGGGCTGCGCACCGTTGCTGACATTCGGGATGGCATCCGCAGAAGTCGTGCCGACCACGGCCATGTTGCCATTGCGGCTGATCGCCAGCGCCTTGGCCAGTTCGCGACCCGTGCCGCCGTAATAGGTGCTGTAGACGAGCGAGGCGGGGCCGCCTTCATTCGGGTCAACGACGGAAACAAACACGTCGAAGTCGCCACCGAGCGAATTCTGGAAGGGAGTACCGGCGATCGGGAAGTTGTTGGAATTCGTGATGCCCGTCAGAACGATGCGGCCGAACTGGTCAAACTTCATGTCGACAAGCTCTTCGGTGTCAGTGCCGCCGATCCAGGTAAAGAAGAGCGTCGTCGCGCTGCCATCCGGATTCACGCGGAACTTGACGAGGAAGATGTCCGTACGTCCCGCGTTCGTCACCTGGTAGGGCTCGTTCGGCCCATAGGCCTCGTACTTGCCAGATGAGTGGCCAGCCACCCAGACATCGCCATTGGGCTCAACCAGCACATTGGTGGCAATGTCGTAATCGCCTCCCTGCAGGTATTTGGCCCAGCCGAGGCGATCGGTGGCCTGTGCGCTCAAAAGCGAAAGGCCGAGAATGATGAGTATGGAAAGACGAACGAATGCAACCATGACTAAAGGTAAAGAGACGGGAGTACCATCTACTAGGTTGCCACAAACCGAAGCATGACATCCATTGAGACCATCCTCGGCATGTTGCTCGCGGCGTTTCTGATTGCGCTGATCGCCAAGCGTTGGGACCTGCCCTATTCGATCGCCCTGGTTGTGGGCGGGCTGCTTCTGGCCTTCGTGCCGCATGTGCCGCGCGTCACGCTCGACCCGCAAATCGTTTTCTTTCTATTACTTCCGCCGATTCTCGCGGAGGCGGCCTTTTATACGTCCTGGCGCGACTTCTGGCGATTGCGCCGGCCGATTCTGCTGCTGGCCTTCGGTTTGGTCACCGTCACGTCCACTTTTGTCGCGATTCTTTGCGTCACATTTATTCCTGGAATGAGTTGGAGTGTCGGCTTTTTGATCGGCGCGATCATCTCGCCACCCGACGCGGCGGCCGCCACAAGCATCACGCGCGGCATGAAGTTGCCCAAGCGGGTGGTGCAAATTCTCGAGGGCGAAAGCCTGGTGAACGACGCGAGCGGCCTCACGCTGTATCGCTTTGCCGTCATGTCGATTGCCGGAGCAGGGTTTAGCTGGCAGCAGGCGGCGGGCACGTTTCTCTGGATCGTCTTCGGTGGCATCGCGATCGGCGCAGCGCTTGGCTACGGGCTCGTGCGCATCTTCCGCTACCTGCGCGACCCCGAGATCGAAGTGCTCTCGACGTTCCTTGTCACGTATCTTTCCTACTTCACCGCCGAACAGGT
>CAZBTA010000376.1:0-3995 GCA_964494515.1 uncultured Bryobacter sp. | reverse complement strand
CTCCGGCCATTGCCGCCGGCACGGTGGCTTCCGGTCAATCCGCCGTGACCAATCCCGTCGTCCGCTTCGGTGATGCGCCCGCCACGGTAAGTTATGCCGGCCTCGCCCCGGGCGCGGTTGGCCTGTACCAGCTCAACGTTGTTGTGCCGAATGTGGCGGCTGGCGATGCGAGACTCACCATCTCGCTCGGCGGCGTCACCGTTACGCAGGATCTCTTTACCGTCATCGGTAACTGAGAATAATCAGCCGCCCGGCGCACTCTACTTCTGAGTGCATCGTTGTAGCTGCAAAATCATCCTGTATGTGGTTCTCTGGGCCGTGGCAAGGCAAAATGCCACGGCCCAATCTTTGTTGCTCCGGCCGGAATACTCAAACGAGAGTGTAGTCAACGCGGCCAGCAATCGCCCCGCCCGCTTTTCACCCAATTCCATCGTCACCATCTACGGCAAAAATCTCGCGCTCAATTCCTGGGCGATTTCCCCCGACGATCTTGCGCGCTCCTTTTTGCCTGGTGTCGCCGCCGGCGTTGAGGTGCGCTACCTCGGCACTCGCACCCCCCTGTTCTTCGTCTCCCCCACACAAATCAATTTCCTCATCCCGCCCGACGCCACCGTCGGCACCCGCACGATTTACGTCCGCCGCGATATCGTCGACGGTCCTACGCTCACCATCAGGCTCGAGGCCGAGGCGCCCGAAATCTTCCGCGCCCCTGAGGGCTTTGCCGCCGCCACCCACGCCGATGGCCGCATCGTCACCGAGGCCGCCCCCGCCGAAGAAGACGAGGTCATCGTAGTCTACGGCACAGGCTTTGGCCCGCTTAAGGTAAGCGAGCAAGGCGTCATCGTACCCCAGCGCGCCAGTGAGGTGATCCGTGCCCGCGAATACCGCGTCCGGCTGAATGGTGAGGAACTCCCCCCGGGCGCCATTTTCTACGTCGGGGTCACACCCGGTTTCGCAGGCTTGTACCAGATCAATGTCCGTCTGCCGAAGCCACTGCCAGAGAATCCCCGCTTCGAAATCGGCGTCGGTGGCAACTGGAGCGCCGACGATGTTCGTCTCCGCACCAAGAAGATCGCAACGCCCGACCCCCTTTAAGCGTTTCACTTCTAGAGGCTAAGATGAGATTGATGCGCCGAATCCTTGCTCCATTCCTTGCCGTTGCGCTCTGGGGGCAGAATCCCGCTCCGGAGGCCAAGCCGGAACAACCGGCCGAAAAGAAATTCCGCGTGGAATCGGGCACCCGCATCCCGCTGACCATGCTCAACAGCGTCAGCACCAAGCACGCCGTCGAGGGCGATCGCGTCTATCTCGAAACGCTCTTCCCGATCCTCGTGGATGGCAAAGTAGTCATCCCGCCCGGCTCGAGCGTCGCTGGCACAGTCACCAGCCTCAAGCGCCCCGGCAAGGTCAAAGGCAAGGGCGAGCTTTACGTTCGCTTCGACACGCTCATTCTGCCCAACGGTGTCAGTCGCGATTTCAAGTCACGCCTCGGCTCGATCGACGGCCGTGACAATCAGGGCTTCGACCGTGATGAAGGCCGCATCAAGGGCGAAGGCAACAAGGGTGGCGATGCCCAGACGGTAGGCGTGGGCGCCACCACGGGCGCCACCATTGGCGGCATTGCGGGCGCTGTCGGTGGGCGTGCAGGCATGGGTCTCGGCATTGGAGCTGGTGCCGGTGCGGCAGCCGCACTCATGGGTGTTCTGCTCACGCGTGGCCCCGATGTGGTGCTCGCCAAGGGCTCCACGGTTGAAATGCTGCTGGACCGGCCGCTTGAGTTCAACGAAGACGAAATCGCATTCCAGGGCTCCACGCCTGGCCGTCGCAGCAGTGATGGCTCCGGCCCCGTTAACAACAAGAAGTCGACCCCCGGCACCTTTGGCCGTCGCGTCCCGATTCCATAAACAGCCAACTGGCATAAAATCCTTGAGTGCCCTATTTACTTGCACTCGATGAAGGAACCACCAGCGCCCGCGCCGCCCTGTATGACGCGCAGGCACAACGCCTCGCCCTTGAGGCCGTTAGCTTCAACCTCAAGTATCCGAATCCGGGTTGGGTTGAGGTCGACGCGGAAGTCGTCTGGAGCGCCCAACTCTCCGCCGCTCGCCGGCTTCTCGATTCCTCAAAGATCAATCCCCGCGATATCCTCGCCGTTGGCATAACCAACCAGCGCGAGACGACCGTCGTTTGGGAAAAAGCCACCGGTCGCCCCGTCGGCCCCGCCATCGTCTGGCAGTGCCGCCGCACCGCGCCGTGGTGCGAGTCGCTAGCCAACGGCCCCTACAAGCGCCTGATCGAAGAGCGCACCGGCCTCGTCATCGACGCCTACTTCTCGGGCTCCAAAATCCGCTGGCTGCTCGAAAACACGCCCGATGGTTTCAAGCGCGCCGCGAGCGGTGAACTTCTCTTTGGCACCATCGACACCTGGCTGATCTGGAAGCTTACCAGTGGCCGCGTCCACGTCACCGACACCACCAACGCCTCGCGCACCATGCTGATGAATCTCACCACTGGTGAATGGGACGAGGACCTGCTCCGCATCTTTGAATTACCCCGCGCGATGATGCCCACTATCGTCAGTTCGCAGGAAGTTGTCGGCCATACCGACGCCGCCCTGTTCGGTGCCGAGTTGCCCATCGCTGGCATCGCCGGCGACCAGCAAGCGGCCCTGTTCGGCCAGGCATGCTTTAGCCCCGGCCTCACCAAGAACACCTACGGCACCGGCTGCTTTGCCCTCATGCAAACGGGCGATGTCCAACCCGTCTCAAAGAACCGCCTGCTCGCCACGCGCGCCGCTGGCGCCACCGGTGCCAATCGTTTCGCCCTCGAGGGCAGCGTCTTCGTGGGCGGCGCGGTGATGCAGTTCCTGCGCGATAACCTCGGCCTTTTTGGCGACGTTTCGCTAACAGGCGAAATTGCCGAAGCTGTGCCCGACACGGGCGGTGCCTACATCGTCCCCGCCTTTACCGGCATGGGCGCGCCCTATTGGGATCCGGACGCCCGCGGTATCATCACCGGCCTCACCCGCTCCACCTCGCGCGGCCAGTTGATCCGTGCTGGCCTCGAGAGCATCGCCTACCAGAGCTACGATCTTTTTGAAGCAATGCAATCCGACACGGGTCAAGCCCTTACCGAACTCCGCGTCGATGGCGGCGCGGCCGCCAATGCCTTCCTGCTGCAGTTCCAGGCTGACATCCTCGGCTGCCCGGTCGTCCGCCCCGTCGATATCGAAAGCACTGCTCTCGGCGCCGCCTATCTGGCTGCTCTTGGCGTGGGCCATTTCAAGAACACCGACGATCTCGTCGGCTTCTGGCGTGTCGAGCGCCGTTTTGAACCCGCCCTCAAACCATCCCAGCGAGAAGCACTCCTCGCCGGGTGGCGCAAGGCAGTTTCTCAAGCAAGGCATTGATTCCTCGACCCTCTTCTGATAAAGCTTGTTGCACCAACAGTTGTCCGAAGGGGGTTTTACCAATGAATTTTTCCTTTATGAGGGCGGCCCTGCTCGCTGCTCTCGGCGCGCTATGCGCTCTGGCTCAGTCGACAGAGTCGATTCCGTTCCGCGTCAACATGAGCCCACTCAACGAAGTCCCGGCCATTGAGAATCTCAATGCTTCCGGCTTCGGTACCGTGTGGGTCCATGTCGTTCGCAACACCGCTGGCCGCGTGGTCAGTGGCACCGTGGATTTCACCACCCGTTACCAGTTCCCGACTGGCATCACATTTACCGGTCTTCACATCCATCGTGGGGCGGCGGGCACCAATGGCCCCGTGCTCATCGATACCCGCATTACCGGTGGCAATCCGGTCGTTGACGAAACCGGTCGCGGCCAGATCTCTCGCTCCGCCCAGATCCTCGAAGGCACTGCCAACGTCGCGGTCCTCGAAGAGCTCATCGCCAACCCCGAGGGCTTCTACATCAACCTCCACACCACCAATAATCCTGGTGGCGCGCTCCGTGCCCAGATGACCAAGGCCGAACGCCGTGTGCTCGGCGC
>CAZBTA010000375.1:0-4019 GCA_964494515.1 uncultured Bryobacter sp. | reverse complement strand
GAGGAGCGCAGTCTGGGCGAGGTTTTCGGTGACCTCGATGCGGCCGGAGAAGCAGCAGACGACGGCGTATTCCGGCAGACGACGCTGCGGGAAGTGGTGCGTGGTGGGGTAGTCGAAATGTTGCAGAGCCAGATGGGGCCCGCCGAGGGAGCGGAACAGGCTTGATGGAAGACTCATCGAATGTAAATCGGAGTTGATGATAGCGAGCGAATGTCAAAGAGGCGTGACAACTGCGTGACACTGAATGTCATCGAACTTTAAAGGTGGCTTCGATAGACTTGACGAGACATGCGAAGCCTGATTTTGATTCTCCCTGCAGTGATGATGGCCCAGACGGTGAACCAGCCGGTGCGGGCGGTGACGGACCCTGGCATTGTGACGACACGGCAGGCGATTACGCCGGCGGGCGTGCCGAGTGTGTTCCAGGGGCGCGTGTACGGCGCGGCATGGGCAAACGAGGGGGAACTGTGGGTGTTGCATGCGAGCGATGTGTATCGACTGGACTGGCAGAAGAATGAGGTGAAGGAGCGGGTGGCGCATGGGGGGACGCCGGGGGCGCAGGCGATCACGGCGAATGGGGGCGAGGTGTTTGTGGCCAATGGCGCGAGGGATGGCGGGGGGCCGGTGAAGGCGCGGGTGGCGACGATTCGCGGGGGACAGGTGCAGGCGGTGGCGAGCGGGTTGGGGAGTTTTCTGCCCGGGGCGCTGGCAGTCAGCAAGGACAAGATTGTGGCGCCGCTGGTGTGGGAGAACCAGGTGGCGGTGATCGAGCGGGAAAGCGGGAAGGTGGTGCACAAGGTGGAGGTGGGGATCGCGCCGTTTGCCGCGGTGGTGAACGAGGCGGGGACGGTGGCGTATGTGAGTAACCTGGGTGGGCGGCCGCCGAAGGGGAAAGAGCTGTTTGCCTCGCCAGCGCAGAAGCCGGCGGAGAAGGTGGCGGTGGATGCGAGAGGCGTGGCCGTGACGGGGACGGTGAGCCGGGTGGATTTGGTGAGTGGCAAGGTGACGGCGACGATCGCCACGGGGCTGCATCCGACGGGGATGGCGTGGCATGAGAAGAGCGGGCGGGTGTATGTTGCCAACGGTAACAGCGAAAGCGTTTCGGTGATTGATGTGAAGACGAATGCCGTGGTGATGACGGTGAATGTGCAGCCGTTTGTGGAGAAGGTGAAGGGCATTGCGCCGACGGGGGTGGCGGTGAGTCCGGATGGGAAGAAGGTGTATGTGGCGTGTGGGGGGATTAACGCGGTGGCGGTAGTGGATGCGGCGACGGGGCGTGTGGAGGGGATGATGCCGACGGGATGGTATCCGAATGGGGTGGCGGTGAGCCCGGACGGGAAGCGGCTGGCGGTGACGTCGTTGCTGGGGCCGGGATCGGCTTGGAGAGATGCGCCGGCGAAGCGGTTTGTGCATAGCTATCGAGGGAGTGTGGCGGTGATTGATATGCCGGATGCGGCGCAGTTGGCGAGCTATACGACGGCGGTGGCGGAGAACAATCACATGCGGCTGGCGGGGACGGGGACGAGCGTTAGGGCGGTGAACCCGGCGGCGAAGCCGATGGCCGTGCCGGCGCGTAGCGGCGAGCCGTCGCTGATCGAGCACGTGGTCTATATCGTGAAAGAGAACCGGACTTATGACCAAGTGTTGGGGGACCTAGGCAAGGGGAACGGGGATGCGAGCCTGGTGATGTTTGGGCGGGATGTTACGCCGAATCAGCATAAGTTGGCGGAGCAGTTTGTGTTGCTTGATAACTTCTTTGCGACGGGCGGCAATAGCGCGGATGGGCACCAGTGGGCGACGCAGGCCAATGAAGTGGAGTATTGTTTGTGGCCGGGGTATCAGGGGCGGAGTTATCCGTTTGACGGGTCGGACCCGATGGCGTATTCGTCGGGCGGGTTTATCTGGGATTATGCGCTGGCCAAGGGCAAGACGGTGAAGGTGTATGGCGAGTATGCGGGGTCGACGCGCGAGTTGTACGGGAAGACACGGGCGCAGATGCTGGAGGGATGGAAGGCGGGTGAGGATTACACGAAGACTTGGAATATCAAGGCGCCTATCGAGCCAGTGAACAAGATACTGGCGACGAACTTTCCGGCATACAACACGAACATTCCGGATGTGGTGCGGGCGCAGATTTTTCTGAAGGATCTGAAGCAGTTTGAGGCGGAGGGCAAGATGCCGAACCTGATCCTGTTGCAATTGCCGTCGAACCATACGAACGGGGCATCGCCGGGGGCATCGACGCCGGCGGCGATGGTGGCGGATAACGATCTGGCGCTGGGGCAGATTGTGGAGGCGCTGACGAAGTCGAAGTTCTGGGCGAAGATGGCGATTTTTGTGGTGGAAGACGATGCGCAGAATGGCGTTGACCATGTGGATGGGCACCGGACGACGGCGTTTGTGGCGAGCCCGTATGCGAAGCGGGGGGCGATTGATTCGACGTTCTACTCACATCAGAGCATGCTGAAGACGATGGAGCTGATGCTGGGGCTGCCGACGATGTCGTTGTTTGATCTGATTGCGCATGACATGCGGAACAGCTTTACGGGCACGCCGGATCTGACGCCGTTTACGGCCGAGATGCCGAAGCAGGATCTGTATGCGCGGAACCCGCAGGTGAAGGCGCTGAACGGGAAGGCGCGGCAGGCGGCGGTGGATTCGGCGCGGATGAAATTTGATGTACCGGATGCAGCGCCGACGGAGAGGCTGAACCGGATTGTGTGGGGCATGGTGCGAGGATGGGAGGTGCCTTATCCGGAGGTGCAGCAGCGCGCGTTTTCGCCACTGGCGATCGAGATTGAGGATGAAGAGCGCGAAGAAGCCGAGGAGAGGAGCAAGAAGAAGCGAGGAAGATAGTGAGTATTTTGTTGTTGATGGCGCTGGCCGCTGCTGGTGATTTTGAGAGGGCAGCGGCTGAGGTGTTTGCGCTGGGGATTGCACCGGAGGCGGGGGTGATGCTGGTGCATGAAGGGCGCGAGCAGTTTATCGGGCATGGGGGGATGAAGGCGACGGATCGAGTGCAGGTGGGGTCGATCTCGAAGGTGCTGGCGGGGCAGGTGTTGGCGGGGATGGTGGCGCAGGGGAAGATCCGGCTGACGGACCGCGTGGAGCGTTATGCGCCGGCGGGGGTGAAGATGCCGCATGGCATGACCGTGCTTGAACTGGCGACGCATACTAGCGGGTTGCCACGGAATGGCGGCGGGAAGACGGTGTGGGATGCGGCGAGCGGGGCGAAGCTGGTATTTCAGCCTGGGGAGGGGGCGCAGTATTCGAATGTGGGGTTCTGGTTGTTGGGGGATGTGCTGGCGAAGGCGGGCGGGAAGAGTTATGTGAAGTTACTGGAGGAGTATGTGACGGGGCAGTTGGGGATGAAGGGGACCGGGGCTGAGCCGGAGGAGACGGCGAGCACGGCAAGTGTTTATTCGACGGCGCAAGATATGGCACGGTGGATGCGGCATTTGATGGGGACGCGGGAGAGGACGGGGCTGGCGGTGTATGTGCACCGGCGGCAGTTGCGCGAGGTGAATGGGCTCGATGGGGCGGGGCGAGCGGATGGCGTGGGATTGGGGTGGATTTATCAGGCGGAGGGGCCGCTGCTGGAGAAGACGGGAGCGGTGGATGGGTTTATGGCTTATATGGCGTTTGTGCCGGGTGGGAGGACGGGGGTGTTTGTGACGGTTAAGGGTCTGGATATCGAGAAGATGGAGAAGTTGGCGGGGATTGCGAATCGGCTGGTGCGGAGGTTAGAGAAGGGGGAATAGGCCAGTGGGCGATGGCGAAGAGGAGGGCAAAGTAGCTGGGAGAGAAGATCTCGGAGCGTAGGAGGGTAAGTGTTTCGCCTTCCTCGGTTGTAACAGTCGTGGTCCAGCCGAAAACGAAGCTGCCGAAGATGCCGAAGAGGCTGATTAGGGTGATGCAGATTGCCCAGAGAGGGCTGGAGCGCCAACGAGTGCCGATGGGGGGAATGCGGAGGAGCAGGCCGCCAAGGGCGGCGAGGGCCAGGAAAGCAGTGCTCCACA
>CAZBTA010000374.1:0-4022 GCA_964494515.1 uncultured Bryobacter sp. | reverse complement strand
TGGGCTTCCGTGCTCCCGATCTCGGCCAGCTCTACTACCGCTTCGCCAATCCCGCCAGCTTCTATCAGGTCATCGGCAATCCCAACCTCAACCCCGAACACAGCCAGAGCTTCCAGTTCGGCACTCTCTACCGCGCCACCCGCTATCGCATCGGCCTCAATTTCTTCCGCAACAACGTCCGCGATCTCATCGACACGCGCCTGATCGGCACCCCGCGCACCGCCGCCGATCTCAACTCTCTCCTCGCCACTTACAACATCCCCGGCATCTTCAACCCCCTCCTCGGCCGCGCCACTTACACTTACTTCAATCAGTCGCGCATCTTCACCCAGGGCTTCGAGCTCGACGGTGAATACGCCTTCTCTCGCCGTCTCCGCGTCACCGGCGCTTACACCTATCTCAACGCCCTCGATCGCCTCTCCCGCCTCGCTCTCACCCAGCGCCTCCGCCATCAGGGCATGGTCCGCGTCGATTACGCCATCCCCCGCTACGGCATCACCACCAATCTCCGCGGCTCCTTCTATAGCCACTGGCTGCTCAACGCCACCACGGGCACTCGCGCTCTCCCCTATCAGATCTGGGACGCCTACATCGCCAAGTCCTGGCGCCACGGCTTCCAGTCCTACTTCACTGTCGACAACCTCAACAACAGTCGCGACGGCAAGCTCGCCCTCGCCACTCCCACCTTCGATCGTCCCGATTACGGCCGCACCTTCCGCGTCGGCCTCCGCTATCGCTTCGGCGCCACTGAATAACTCGAAAGGATCACCAACACCATGAAACTCATCCACTTACTCCTCATCTCCACTCTCGCTCTCCACGCTCACTTCGGCTTCGTCGTCCCCCACGCCGGCGGACGCACCGCCGATCTCATCCTCAGCGAAGACCTCAAACCCGAGCGCTACGTCGACGTCTCCATCATCAAAGACGCCCGCCTCTTCATCCGCGATTCCGACGGCAAAGATACCCCGCTCACGCTCACCCGCGACGGCAATCTCTATCGCGTCGCCCTCACCGGCAAGGGCAACCGCATCATCCACGGCAATGCCAACCTCGGCATCTCCCCCAGCGGTCGCGGCCCCAAGCCCTTCCTCCTGCTCTACTACCCCAAGACCATCCTCGGCCCCCTCACCGGCCCCGCCGCCACCATCGGCGGTGACGTGCCCGTGGAACTCATCCCCCACGGCGAACCCGGCAACACCTCCTTCCAACTCATCGCCCGTGGCAAGCCCCTCGCCGCCGCCGAAGTCGCCATCATCCTCCCCTCCGGTCAGGAGCAACGAGTAAAAACCAATGACGCCGGCTTCACGCCCTCCTTCCCCCAGACCGGTCGCTTCGCCGCCTGGGCCCGCTTCTGGGAGAACACCTCCGGCACGCACGACGGCAAGCCCTACGAGCAAACCCGCCACTACGCCATGCTCGTCTACGACGCCGCCCCGCGCCCCGTCTCCTTCACCACGCTCCCCGAACCCACCTCCAGCTTCGGCGCTGTCACCGACGGCGGTTATCTCTATGTGTACGGTGGTCACATATCACCCACTCATACTTACTCCACCGCCTCCGTCTCCGGTAAGTTCCACCGCCTCCACCTCGAGTCCAAACAGTGGCAGCCCCTCGCCTCCGGCCCCGCTCTCCAGGGCATGAACCTCGCCTCCTGGCAGGGCAAGATCATCCGCGTCGGTGGCATGGAGCCACGCAACGCCCCGGGCACCAAACAGGACATCCACAGCATCTCCGACGTCGCCTCCTTCGATCCCCAGACCGGTAAGTGGACCAACCTCGCCCCCCTCCCGGAACCCCGCTCCTCCCACGACGTCGCCGTCATCGGCAACAAACTCATCGTCGCTGGCGGCTGGGTCCTCCGTGGCGCTGAGCCCACCACCTGGTCCTCCACCGTTCTTACTCTCGATCTCGCCGATCCGAAGGCCACCTGGCAATCTTCGCCGCAGCCCTTCGATCGCCGCGCCTTCATCAGCGCCACTCACAACGGCAAGATGTACGTCCTCGGCGGCATCACTGCCTCAAATGCCGTAAGTGCCGAAGTCGAGATCTTCGACCCCGCCACCTCCTCTTGGTCCAAGGGCCCCAAGCTCCCCGGCACGGCTCAAACCAACTTCGCCCCTGCCGCCACCACTCTCAACGGCAGCCTCTACGTCAGCCTCGCCGATGGCAGCCTCATCCGCCTCAACGAGTCCACCAACTCCTGGGTCGATGTCGCCCACACCACGCCCCGTCTCGCCCACCGCATGGCCACCCACGCCAACAAGCTGCTCATCATCGGCGGCGCCGACAAGGGCAAGAATCTCGATCTCGTCGAAGCTGTCTCCCTCGATTGATTCGACTATCATGAGGAGCGTGACTTGTCTCACGCTCCTCCTTCTTGCCCAGACCAGCATCTTCACCTCGCCCGACATCGAGCCCTTTACTTACTCCGGCCCCGCCACCAGCCGCCTCGAGATCGTCCCCGTCGAAGGCCAATCCTTCACCCGCGCCATGCGCCTGCGCACGCCCCCCGGCATCCCCACCGATTCCTCGCGCGAGTATTCCATCCGTGTCCGTGCCCTCGTCCCCACCGCGCTCCAGCGCAACGAATGGGTCCTCGCCTCTTTCTCTGTCCGCGCCCTCGAACGCACCTCCGACACCGCTCAGGTCAAGCTCAACTTCGAGCGCGCCCAGTCCCCCTACACCAAATCTCTCAACACCCTCCTCCCCGTCTCCGATTCCTGGACCCGCTATCAGATCCCCTTCCAGATCGCCGAGAATTACAACCCCCGCGAAGCCTACTTCGATTTCTGGCTCGGCTATGATCCACAGTTGATCGAGATCGGCGGTGTCTCCATCGATCGTCAGCCTGCTGATTTCAACCCCCGCACCGTCGAGACCGGTTACACCTATCCCGGTCGCGAGCCCGACGCCCCTTGGCGCGCCGCCGCCGCCGAGCGCATCGACAAGCTCCGCAAGGGCGACTTCACGTTTCTCATTCTCGACGCCTCCGGCAACCCCATCCCCGACGCCAAACTCGAGCTCCGCATGCGCCAGCACGCCTTCGGCTTCGGCACCGCCGTCGTCGCCCAGGCTCTCCTCTCCAGTGCCCCCGACGACCTCAAATACAAAGACTGGTTCTTCCAACTCTTCAATCAGGCCGTCTTCGAGAACGACTTCAAGTGGGGCACTTTCGAGTCCAATCGCACGCGCTCCCTCACCGCCCTCGATTGGCTCCGTGATCGCGGCATCACCAACATCCGCGGCCACAATGTCATCTGGCCCGGCCTCTCCTATCTCCCCTCCACCGTGCCGCCTCTCATGTCCAATCCCGAAGCCCTCCGCCAACTCGTCAACACGCGCATCCGCGACGTCGTCTCCTCCACGCGGGGCAAGTTCCGCGATTGGGACGTCATCAACGAGCCCATCCCCAATACCGATCTCCAGCGCGTCCTCGGCGACGAGGCGATGATCGACTGGTTCAAGCTCACCCGCGAGTCCGACCCCTCCGCCCGCCTCTTCGTCAACGAGTTCAACATCATCTCGAACGAGGCCGCCAATCGCGCCAAGCAGGATCGCTACTTCCGCCTCATCGAGTGGTATCTGGCCAACGGCGCCCCCCTCGGTGGCATTGGTGAGCAGGGCCACTTCGGCCAGTCCCTCACCGGCATCGATCGCGCCAAAGAGATCCTCGATCGCTTCGCCACCTTCGGCCTCCCCATCCAGATCACCGAGTTCGACATCGACACCTTCGACGAAAAGCTCCAGGCCGATTACACCCGCGATTTCCTCACGCTCTGCTTCTCCCATCCCGCCGTCGACAGCTTCCTCATGTGGGGCTTCTGGGAAGGCCGCCACTGGCGTCCCAACGGCGCCATCCTCCGCCGCGACTGGACCCTCAAACCCAACGGCGAAGTCTGGCGCGACCTCATCACCAAACAGTGGGTCACCAACGCCGATCTCACCACCTCTCCCACCGGCGAATCCACCATCCGCGCCTTCTACGGCGACTACACGCTCTCCGTCAACGGCCAGCTCTT
>CAZBTA010000373.1:0-4045 GCA_964494515.1 uncultured Bryobacter sp. | reverse complement strand
GTGCCATGCGGCTGCGCGCGGAAGGTGACTTCAGGCCCGTAGAGGAAGAGCTTGCCTTCGCCCACCTTGGCCTCAGCCACTGCCACGCCGCCGTCGAGATAGTGCTGGCCCCATGCCCAACCGCTGCGCAGCGGCGAGGTGCCCGAGAACCAGGCCACCGGCTTGATGCCGGACATCGAGGCTTCAGGCTTGAGCCGGAACACAGGGCTGTCGTCAAAGAAGATGTCCACCTTCTTGTCGAGGCCGTAGGCGAGCGGATTGGAGTTATCCACTGCGACTTCGAGCACCGACCCTGGTACGTAATACTTGTCGTTCGGCAGCTTGCGCTCGTTGCCATTGGCGAGCTTCTCGGTCAGGTGGTCACCCACTGGCAGCCCCAGCATCTGGGCCAGCGCGGTCGACGAGCCAATCGTCAGAATCGAGCCGCCCGATTCGAGGAACTTCTTGAGCTGCGGTACGGTGCGCTCACGCGTCACGCGGCCCATGCGGTCCTTCCACTCGGGCATCATGGTCGAGTTGTCGGCATTGGCCGGGCCAAAGCCGCCACGTCCCGCGCGTTCGGCAATGCCGCCGGTAACGAAGACGAGGACGTCAAACTTCTGCTTCAGGTCACCCTGGTCGAGCGACGGCGGGTACACCACCTCGAACGGGAATTGATACTGCTCAAACAGCCAGCGCGTCCAGCCCGACGGCATCGAGCCGCCCACGTTATCCCACAATCCGATGCGGATCGGCTTGAGCTTCAGCGCCTCGCCCGTGGGCTTGGTGGCCGTTGCGGTGATCACCACGCCCGATTCTTTGGCGGCGGTGGCAACGCTTGCCGCCGTCTTGGTCTTGGCCGGAATGTAGATCGTGCCCGGCTCAATGTTACCGCCGCCCTTCAGCCAGTACACTTCTTCCCCAGCCGCCAGCAGACGATTGATTGCCTTGAACGAATCGTTCACCTTGTGGCTGATCAGATAACCAGCCGCGCCACTGCCCTGTACCTTGCCGGCGGGCACCTGGATAAACTCGTTCAGCTTTTCGAACGGGCCATTGAAGTCATCGAGAACACGATCAAACTTCACACCCATCAGATAAGCCAGCGTCCAGCCAGCGCTGTCATAAGGCGCCGTCGGCGGGCCGCCGGCATACTTGAAGTCGTTCGGGTGGTCCTGCGGCTCAAACATGTCGAGCAGGTGCGGACGAAACGCCTGGGCCGCCTTGAACACGATTGACCCAGCCGGGTACTTCTTGCCGGCCACTTCAAACTCGGCCGTCGCGCGGTGCGCCGCCAGGCCCATCCACTGCAACGTCTGGGTGAACTTGATCGCCGTGTTGAAATCGGCCTGATCCGCCGGCAGAATGTAGCCGCGCGGGTCGCGCCATTCGGGCTTGAGCAGTTCCTGGTAGTACTTCATCGGCACGGTGCCCGCGCCCGTCGTGGTGATGCCATCCTTGCTGAGGCGCTGGTTCAGCCAGTCGAGCCGCTTCGGGGTAACGGTCCAGTTATCCTTGCTGCCGCGCTCGATGGAGTTCTTGCCCATGCGATAGATGTTGAACAGCAGGTCGTCCTTGTGGCGCGAGGCGTAGTCGACGATTGCGCGGTTGGCCGTGATCGAGTATTCGATCGACTGGCGGAAGTGCCACTTCTCCTGCGGTGCAATCGGGTCAGGATTGATCTTGTTCTGCAGCAGGCGTGACGGCACAAAGGGAATCTCCATCGGAGTCGGGTTGCCGGTGGATTCCGTCAGGATGCCGATGATGTTGTGATAGTAAGCCGTCGTGCGCAGACCGCCGTTGTACCAGACGGAATAATTGGCGCCTTCACGCGTGGTGAAGCCGGGCTTGTTTTCGACGGCAAACCGCGAGTGCATCGCGGCGCCGATCTGGTCAACGCCGATCATCATCAGCGGGTCATAGAGATAGCTGGCCGGGTCGCGGAATGGCGGGCAGAACAGCACCGTGCCGGCCGGGCCAGTCTGGTGATGGTTGTAGAGAATCTGCGGCATCCACTCGATGTAGAGTTGGCGATTGATGTTCTGCGTCTCCTTCTGCGTGCTCATGAAGAAGTCGCGATTGTTGTCGTGGCCGGTGTACTTCTGATACAGGCGCTCGGCGACGTAGCGACGCTTGGTCGGGTCCGGGTTGCGCATGTAGTTGGAGCTCACCAGTTCCATGCCGTCGGGGTTGGCGTGGGTGAGCAGGATGATGCAGTCGCGCAGCATGCGCAGGGTTTCTTCGTCATTGCGCACCAGCAACTGGTGCGTCATCTCGATCAGCTGCGCGGCGCCCAGCACTTCAGTGGCGTGCAGACCACCGTCGATCCACACCACGGCCTTGCCCGCTTTGGCGAGAGCGCGAGCCTGTTCGTCGGTAAGGCCCTCGGCGAGGGCCATCCGGCGGGAAATGTCTTTGTAGCGGGCGAGGTTCTTGATGTTTTCCGGCGAGGAGACGATCGACATGTACTGCGTGCGGCCTTCTTCGGACTTGCCGATATCGACCACCTTGATACGATCCGATTCCTTCTCAACCGTCTTGAGCCACTTCTCATACTGCGTATAGGTGGCAAGGAAGTAATCGTCCGTCACGGCATTGCCGAAAACATCTTTCGGCGAACTCACCTTGCGTTGGGCAAAGGCGGTGAAGCAAAGCGTGACAAGAATCAGGCAGATCCGGATATGTCGCATATCCGGTGATTGTCGCAAATTAAAAACTCAATCTGCGCGCCCAGATGTTCCGATAGCGCACCGGCACATCGTGATCCTGCAGCGCGAGTGAACGCTCGGCTTCGTGTGCGGCATAGGTAGCCACAACCTTGTGCGCCATCCGCCCGATCACCTCGCGGCGATGCTGGACGACGACGCCATTGAAGATCACCGTCACGTAAGCGGGCTTGGCGAGGTCTTCACCCTTGAATCGTGGCGCCTCCCAGATGATGTCGTAAACGTTCCATTCGCCCGGTTTGCGGATCGGATTCACCATCGGCGGATACTGGCCATACACCGCGCCGGCCTGGCCATCGGCGTAGGTCGGGTTGTTGTAGCTGTCGAGCACCTGGATTTCGTAGAGGCCCATGATGAGCACGCCCGAGTTTGAGCGCCACTGCGAATCGCCCGAAGGCTCGGTCGGCGCCGACCACTCGATGTGCAACTGCATGTCGCCAAACTTTTCCTTCGTCACCGCATCGCCCGCCCCCGGTACCACTTCCATGTAGCCGTTCTCGAGCTTCCAATCCATCTTGGGCTTGTTGCGCTTGCCGGCGAAGGTCCAGTGGGAGAGGTCCTTGCCGTTGAACAACACCACGGCGTCCGACGGCGCTCCACCGGGGGTATCCGCCGGCGTCACCACTTCGGGACGAGGACGATCAATGTCATGCACCTTCCAGCGCTGGAACGGAATCACCGGCGTATCGTTGTAGCCCGTGGGCTGATTAAACCGCTTGGGATCCTTGGTCTGCGCCATGGCAGCGCTTCCGGCAAGAACGGAGCTCAAAAGGGTGCGTCGCTTCATAACCCTAGCAGCCTATCAAAGAACTAGCGCTTCAAGTAGGTCTCGGCCCACTCCAGATGCTGTTCCATGATGTTCTGGGTAAACTTGGGCTCCGACGGCCCGTGCAGCGTGCGCGGGTACACCACCATCTTCACGGGCACCTTGCGGCGCTCGAGAGCCCGCCGAAATTCGTAGCCCTGTGTCGGTGGCACACGCGGATCATTCTCCCCGTGCAGGATGAGCGTTGGGGTGGTCACGTTCTGGATAAAGTTCATCGGTGAGGATTTCTGATACACCGCCGCCTGCTCCCACGGCGGGCCGCCCAGATAATCTTCAAACACCTGCGGGATGTCTTGCGTGCCATACATCGACGTCAGGTTCGTGATGCCCGCGCCCACGGCCGCACACTTGTAGCGCTGGGTCTGCGTCACGGTCCACGCCGTCATGTACCCGCCATAGCTCCAGCCCATCACGCACATGCGCCCGGCATCGGCCACGCCCATCGCGATCACATGATCATGAACCTGCCTCCACAAGCACAACTACATCGACTGCCGAAATAATGACGAGTGAA
>CAZBTA010000372.1:0-4054 GCA_964494515.1 uncultured Bryobacter sp. | reverse complement strand
GCGGCTCGCCAGCCGCTACCACGAACCCCTCATCGCCGCCCGCAAGCGCGAGCTATTCTCGCCCTTGCGCGGTCGTGTCCTTGAAATCGGCGCCGGTCACGGCGTCAATATCCCGTATCTCCACCCCGACGTCACCTACACCGCCTACGAGCCCAACCGCTGGCTCGCCCGCCCCGGCATGCGCGTCGAAAAGTTCGCCTACACTGGCGAACTCTACGACGCCATCATCTGCTCGCTCGTTCTCTGTAGCGTCGAAGATCCCACCCTCGTCCTCGCCGACATCCGCCGCAGCCTCGCCCCCGGCGGCCAGTTCGTCTTCATCGAACACGTCGCCGCTCACCCCGGCTCTCCCCTCCACGCCGCCCAGCAAAAGTGGACCCCCCTCTGGAGCCGCTGCGCCGGGGGTTGCCACCCGAACCGCGATACGCTATCACTAATTCAAAACGCGGGATTTGTGGTCCAATCAAACAGTAGGTTCGATTTGCCCCTCAGCCTCGCATCCCCCCACATAGCAGGAGTTGCCACACTCGCATGACACAGGACGAACGCGAAGTCTGTTGGGCCGCCTTCCAGCGTGCCACCCGTGATCGTGGCCACGCCTTTCGCCAGCCAGTCGTAATGAGTGTCGATTCCCACGGCTTCCCCTCCGGTCGCGTTCTCACCCTCCGCGAAGCCAACTCCGATCGCCACTATCTCCGCTTTCACGTCGACCGCCGCAGCCCCAAATTCGCCGAGTGGTCCACCAATCCCGCCATCGCTGCCGTCTTCTACGATCAGCAGCGCCGCTGGCAGATCCGCGTCAAGGGCCACGCCGAGCTCTACTTTGAGAACACCCTCGCCCGCGTCGCCTGGGATGCCAGCCATCCCATGTGCAAGCGCACCTATCTCACCCTCAATCCCCCCGGCGCTGAAATGGACTGGGAACAGGTCTCCCCCTACCCCGAAGGCCTCGAACGTCGCCGCCCCAATGACGAAGAAAGCGAAGAGGGCTACCGCAATTTCGCCGTCCTCCTGCTCCACGTCGACGAGCTCGACAGCCTCCACCTCGCCGGCGAGGGCCACCAACGCTTTCATATATTTGATGAGTCCCATAAGGTGCGCCGTTTGGCGCCCTGATTTGATACGTTAGAAAAGTCTCCCCGTAGAGCGCTTCTTTCCCCGGTCGGAAACCCCTAAGGAGCGCACCCTTCCATGACAGCGATGTTCTGGCCGGTGGTCATCTTCATGGCCATCTCACTGGCTATTGGTCTATACACGTACACCCAGGTCCGTGGTTCCAGCGAACGTTTCACCGTTTGCGGTAAATCGATGCCCTTCATCGTCGTCGGCACAGCCTTGCTGGCCCAGGCCGTCGACGGCAACGCCACCCTCGGTAATGTTTCCCTCGTCTGGTCCTCCAATGCCTGGGCCGGGCTGCTCATACCTTTGGGCCTCGCCGCCAGCCTCCTGCTCGTCGGCAAGTATCTCGCCGCCCCCCTCAACGAGATGGACCTCCTCACCCTCCCCGAGTTCTTCTACCGCCGCTACGGCAAGCGCACCGAACTGCTCGTCAGCATCATCACTCTCGTCTGCTTCACTGTCCTCATCGCGGGCAATCTCAGCGCCGTCGCCTGGATCCTCAGCGTCGTCAGCGGTATCTCATACACGCAGGCCCTCATCATCGGCACCGCCGTCATCCTCGCCTACACCATGGCCGGCGGCCTTTATTCCGCCATCTGGACGGACTTCTTCCAGGTCCACGTCGCCCTCATCGGCTTCGTCGGCGCCGCCGTCTATCTCATCTACACTTACGGCTTCGCCCCGCTCAACTCCCCCGCCATCGCCGCCAAGCTCGACCTCTCCGCGCTCACCAAACTCTCCGCCGGCGCCCTGCCCAACTGGGCCGGCTTCCTCTCCCTCGCCGTCGGCAACGCCATGGCCCTCGACTTCATGGAGCGCGTCTTCAGCGCCAAGTCCGGCAAGGTCGCCCGCAACGCCTGCTACTACGCCGCCGGCCTCACGCTCGTCGTTGGCGCCTGCGCCACGCTCATGGGCCTTTACAGCGTCTCGCTCGTGCCCACCGCCGACGATGCCCGCATGGTCCTGCCCCGTCTCGCCAACGGCATCCTCCCCTACTGGGTCGGCGTCATGGTCTTCATCGGCGTCCTCGGCGCCTCCATGTCCACCGCCAACGGCGCCATGCTCGTCATGAGCGTCGTCGCCGCCCGCAACCTCTTTGAGCGCTATCGCGAAACCCCCGTTAGCGATTCCTTCATGCTCTCCGTCTCCCGCGCCATGGCCATCCCCACCGCCATCATCGCGGGCTTTGTCGCCTGGCTCAAACCCGAACCGGGCATCCTCCTCGTCATCGCCTTCGACATCGTTTTTGCCGGCTGCGTGGTCCCCCTCTTCTTTGGCGTCCACTCCCGCAAGGCCACTGCCGAGGCCGCGGTCACGTCCATTCTCGTCGGCAGCGCCTCCCGCCTGCTGGCCCACTTCTTCACGCCCGCGGAGTATGCCGGGCTCGATACACTGGTGCCTCCGGTCATCAGTTTGCTCGCTTTTGTAACGGTGATGAAATTCAGCCGCGCCGTCGACGTCAAGTCCGCCGTGCCGGCCCATGGAGACTAATTCAGGATGCTTCACAGACTGGCCTCACTCGCCCTCGCCGGCGCCGTCATGTTCGCCCAGGAGGCCCCCCCTCCCGGTGCTCCCAAAAAGAAAGGTCCCGGCGGTCCCCGCATCGTCCGCCCCGGTGTCAATACACCCGGTGTCAAGCGCGGCATGGACACCATCAAGCCCACGGCTGAAATCAGCATCCCCGGCGTTCCCGACTGGCAGGTCGTCACCAAGGACGCCCTCTGGGTCTCCAACGGCCCCAAGAACACCGTCCACCGCATCGACGCCAAGACCAACGAGCAAACCACCATCGAAGTCGGCACTCGCCCCTGCTCCGGCCTTGCCGAAGGCTTCGGCAGCGTCTGGGTCCCCCTCTGTGGCGAACGTGGCACCGGCAAGGGCAAAGGCCTCGCCCGCGTTGATATGAAGACCCGCAAGGTAATCGCCACCATTCCCGTCGGCCCCGCCGACAGCGAAGGCGGCGTCACCGTCAGCAAGGATTCCGTCTGGATCCTCTCCGACCCCAAGGGCGTCCTCACCCGCATCGACCCCAAAACCAATCAGGTCAAGGCCGAAATCACCGTCCCCGCCGGCAGCGTTGCTGCCGCTTTCGCCGAAGGCGCCATCTGGGTCACCGCCAATAAGTCCGGCAAACTCGTCAAAGTTGACGCCAAAAAGAACACAGTACTCAAGGAAATCGAAGTCGGCCCCCAGCCCCGCTTCCTCACCGCCGGTGGCGGCAGCGTCTGGACCGTCAACCAGGGTGATGGTACCGTTACCCGCGTAAATGCCAAAACCGACGCCATCGAAGCCAAAATCGAAGCCGGTATCCCCGGCGGCGGTGGCGAGGTTTCCTTCGGCGGCGGCGGCCTCTGGGTCACCGTCTTCGATATCCCCATTACTTTCATCGATGCCAAGACCAACCAGGTCACCAAACAGTGGACCGGCCCGGGCGGCGACGCCATACGCTATGGTCATATGTCTGTATGGTTATCTAACCTCCGCCAGCAGAACGTTTGGCGCATTGACGCCTCCAAACTCTAGCCAAAAACATGGGACTCATGGTTGGACTGATCCAAAAGTACTCGGTACCCCTGAGAATTTTTTAGGTGAAATGATCCGAACGATTCAGCAAAGACGCTAGTACAGTTAGATTATGTCCAACCAACGACCCGTCGGCGCCGACGTTAAGGCGCTGTCTGGATTGCTCAGGCAATTCGACACCCAACTCAAGGAACAAGGACGCACGGAGGAGCGGAGTATTGTGCTCGACGCTTTGAAGAAACTGGAGGCCTCGCCAGCCGCCGTTCAGATGAGCTCGAAAGATTCCTCGCTTCACCAGCATGCATCGAGCAAGAAGCAAGACAGTAAAGCTTCTGCCGCCTAGTTCTCAAAACCATCACATCTAGTCCCGGAGGGCAGAGCAGCACCCACAAGGCGCTGAACCTGCCCTAAA
>CAZBTA010000371.1:0-4062 GCA_964494515.1 uncultured Bryobacter sp. | reverse complement strand
CATCTTCTGGTCCGGCCTCATTCCACAACCACAGGATTGGGAGCTCGACTTCTTTCCCCCCGCCGTTCGCGCCGACCTCCAGGCCCAGTTCCTGACTCTTGCCGGCCAGCGGATGAACAGCTCCTCCTCACTGGGCTCCTTTGCCAAACAACTGGTCAATCACTTCCGCAATAGTCCCCTCGCCCAGGACTTCGAAATACGAGAGACCCCGCGCGCACTGCACCAGCCCTACCTGCAGCCCGATGGCACACCCGCCAGCAACTTCTTCATCGAGCCCACCGGCGTCTTCAATACCGCCGAACTCCTGATCAACCAGACCGGCCTCACTCCCGGCGCCGACCTCAATGGTCCCGGCCTCTTCATCCGCCTCAACAGCTTTGTCGAAAGCGTCAACAACGTTCCCTTCGACTGGTATGAAGTCAAGACAACAAACACCGTCAACGGCCAGCAGCGCAGCTTCTACTCGCCCCGGGTCATCCTGGCCGGCGGCTCACTCGAAAGCCCCAAGCTGATCAACAGGTCTGATGTTTACCAATCCTTGCCTCCACAGGTCCGCGCGCTCGTCGGCTTCGGCTTGACCGATCATCCCGTCTCCTCCGAATCAGAAGCATACGTGGCTTCATTCGGCAATCCACCAACAAACATAAGCCGCCTTGACCATGCCAAGATCATCTTCTATTCCCGTGGCACGCTCGACGCCCAGGGGAACCTGAACTACCCCTTCAACATCGAGATGAACGTCAACCATGAGTTCTGGCACCTGCGCAATAACGACCCTGCCGCCGCCCCCCTCACCGACGACCCCAATCGCGCCCGCATCGATATCAAGTTCAGCTTCGCCAACTGCCTCGATGATCAGAACGGCATCCACTCCCACGCAAGCGACGGCTATGTCCCTGACATCACGTTCAAGCGTTTCTCACAGCTCGACGATCTGCTGCATTCCCGCTTCCCCGCCGTCGCTGGCTGGCAGAAGAGCACCGCGGAGTTCATGGCCCTCTTAAACCAGACCCGCGACAAAGTCTTCAGCCAGTTCAATGGGGTCCAATTGCTTTCCGCCAGCTATGGTGGCGCGCAGAACGAACAATGGCCCTTCGGCTGGGGCACCGTCCACCATGCCTGCGGTACGCTTCGCATGCCGTGGAGGCCCTCTCGGGGCGCCGCATTCAACACTGATTCCGTCGTGGACGAAAACCTCAAAGTCCACGGCACAGCCGGCATCTATGTGTGCGACATGTCCGTGTTGCCCATCAGCACCGCGGCCAACCCGGTCCGGTCTCTCGTGGGCCTCGCGCTTCGCCTCGGCCGGCATCTCAGCTAGTAACCATGCCCACCACTTTTTGATACGTTGAAGCTCTCCGCCTCATGCGCCGCTTCCTCTTCCTGTTCCTCCTCGCCCTTTCTCTCGCCTCCGCCGCGCGCCCCCGCGTTGTCGTCTCCACCGACATCGGCGGCACCGACCCTGACGACTTCCAGTCCATGGTCCACCTCCTCCTCTACGCCGACCGCCTCGATCTCGAAGGCCTCATCTCATCCCCTTACGGCCCTGGTCGCCGCGAACACATCCTCGAAGTCATCGCCGAATACGAGAAGGATTACCCCGCCCTTACCACCCACTCCGCTACTTACCCCACGCCCACCCACCTCCGTTCCATCTCGAAACAGGGCGCTCTCGCAAGCCCCGGCCACCTCGGCTACGGCACTCCCACCGACGGCTCCCGCTGGCTCATCGAGTGTGCTCGCCGGCCCGATCCCCGCCCCCTCCACGTCCTCATCTGGGGCGGCATCGAAGACCTCGCCCAGGCTCTCCACGATGCCCCCGACATCCTCCCCAAACTCCGCGTCTACTTCATCGGCGGCCCCAACAAGATGTGGTCCGTCGACGCCTACAACTACATCGAGCAGCACCACCCCACGCTCAACATCATCGAGTCGAACTCTACTTATCGCGGCTGGTTCACCGGCGGCGATCAGGATGGCGTCTGGTCCAACTCCGCCTTCGTCGCCGCCCACATCGCCCACCGCGGCGCCCTTGGCACTTACTTCGCCACCCATCTCAAGGGCACCATCAAGATGGGCGACACGCCCTCCCTCGTCTGGCTGCTCAATCCCGATTGGTCCGGCCACTACATCCGCCTCTGGCCCAATCGCAAAACCGTCTTCAACTCCCTCACCACCACCCCCACCCAAACCGCCGAAGCCTTCGGCGTCGTCGAGTGGTCCATCCCCCTGCCCCCCGGCATGTCGCGCACTCACAACGCCCGCTTGTTAATCGACAACCGCATCCCCGCCATCGCCCACAACGACGGCACGCGCCTGCTCTTCCGCTTCTCCCCGCGCGACGCCAAGCTCTGGCCCTACGTCGTCGAAAGCGACTTCCCCGCCCTCAACGGCCTCCGCGGCTCTTTCACCGCCACCCACCCCGCCACCAATCCCCCCGATCCCACCCATCCCAACTGGTTCGCCGACGACCCCTCGCCCGACCATCGCGAAGGCGTCCACCACGGCGCCAAACACATCAACCGCTGGCGCCATCAGTTCCTCTCCGATTTCGCCCAGGTCTTCCTGCGCACCACGCCAGCCTCCGCGCGCCCCCGCGTCCTCGTCCTCACCGACATCGAGAACGAGCCCGACGACACCCAATCCCTCGTGCGCTTCCTCACTTACTCGAACCAGTTCGACATCGAAGGTCTCGTCGCCACCACCTCCGTCCACCAGCGCGAACGCACCGCCTCCGCGCGCATCCGCGAACTCGTCAACGCCTACGGCCAGGTCCGCGACAATCTCGCCCTCCACGAACCCAATTACCCCACCGCCGCCCACTTACTCTCGCTCATCCGCGACGGTCGCCCCGCCTTCGGCATGGCCGCCGTTGGCGACAATATGGATTCCCCCGGCTCCGACCTCATCATCACCGCCCTCTCGAAGCCCGATCCCCGCCCCCTCTGGGTCCTCGTCTGGGGTGGCCCCAACTGCCTCGCCCAGGCGCTCTACAAGCTGCGCGCCACCGGTCAGGAACATCTCATCCCCAAGCTCCGCGTCTACACCATCTCCGATCAGGACGACAGCGGCCCCTGGCTCCGCCGCACCTTCCCCGGCCTGTTCTACATCGCCTCCCCCGGCTTCCATGCCCCCGGCGGCTACCACTTCGCCACCTGGTCCGGCATCAGCGGCGACAATTTCCACGGCCGCTTCACCGGCCCCGATTTCTCGATCGTCGACAACCCCTGGCTTGATTCGAACGTCCGCGTCAAAGGCCCTCTCGGCGCCCTCTATCCCCAAACGAAGTTCCTGATGGAAGGCGACACCCCCAGCTTCCTCTACGTCATCCCCAACGGCCTCAGCGCCCCCGAACATCCCAACTGGGGCAGTTGGGGCGGCCGCTATGACTTCTACACCCCGCCTTACCTCAAGCACCACTACGCCCCCGAGCTCCGCCCCTTCTGGGCCGACGCGACGGACGAAGTCGAGGGTAAAGACAACCACTGGCACAGCAGCAACAAAGCCACCATCTGGCGCTGGCGCGAGGCCTATCAGAACGACTTCGCCGCCCGCATGGATTGGACCATCAAGCCCTACAACCAGGCCAACCACCCACCCCAACCTGCCCTGACGCACGCTGACCACATAGAAGCCTCACCCGGCCAAACCATCACCCTCGACGCCACCCCCTCAAAGGATCCCGACGGCAACACTCTCACTTACTCCTGGACTTACTATCCCGAACCCAGCACCGCCTTCATCTCCACCGCCCGCACCCCCGCCGCCATCACCATCGACAACCCCTCGAGCCCCAAAGCCACCGTAACGATCCCCAAACTCACCCGCCCCTCCGACATCCACCTGATCCTCGCGGTAACCGACACCGGCTCACCCCGCCTCACCCGCTACCGCCGCATCATCATCCACGTCAATCCCTAACTCGAAACGTCTACGCAATCTCCTTGGAGCCACCCTACGCCAGCGCCAGCTTCAAATTCCCAATCGCCTCATCAATCTCCGCGGTATTCTTGAACCCCACCGTCACCGCATCCACCCCCGCATGCCGAAACGCATACCGCA
>CAZBTA010000370.1:0-4096 GCA_964494515.1 uncultured Bryobacter sp. | reverse complement strand
GGCGTACAGGCTGAATGTTCTGCCGACTGGGGAGAATGTGGCGCTGTATGACGAGGAGATTATGGCAAAGCATATGAAGAAGGGGGAGGTGATCCGGGTGGAAGCGGGTGGGGTGGTGGAGAAGGTGATTGTGGCGGGGAAGCCGTGAGGGAGAGGGCATGACCGCGTATGGCCTGGTTAGAGTGAGGCCTGACGGCAGAACAGTGAATGGAATGAAAAGAGCTTGGGGGGGGCGGTAGGTGTGGTGCTTGGCGCGGTTCCACTTGCCGATGCGGTGAGGCATAGCATGGGCAATGGGCCGGGCTGGCAGACTCATCCGCAGCGGAGATTCTTGAGGACCGATGGATTCAGTCGATCTCGCCGACGCCACAATTCAGCGCGAATTCGAATGTCCGGAAAGGTATTGAGATCTTCACAAAGTGCCGTGACCTGAAGAGCTGTGAGGAAGCCAATGGACTTTGGGGGCAATATCTGAAGGGCGATGCGAATCAAGGACGTCAGGAAAACCAGGTGAACCTGGAGAGCGACCTTGATACCGGTCTGGGCTTGCTGGGGCTGACCGATTGATGGTCATTCAAGATCTGTTTCAGTCGGGTTTGAGCGCAGTGCGACCGAAGGGGGATTGTCATCCCGAGAGTGGAGCCAAGCCGCACTGTCCGTGAGAGCGCTTTTGTAACTGGCGCGTCTAGAGACCGGCGGTCATGGCGAGGTCAGCCAGTAGTGGGGCGGCTTCGGGCAGGAATTCGGCGAGCGTAGAGAGAATCAGCGCGATGGCCTGGAGTGTTTTGCGTTTGCGGGTGGCCAGGTATTCGCTGAGGAATTGAGCCATACGCTGGAAGAAGCGGGTGTAAGTCTGGGGCGTGGCGTAGTAACTCCAAATTGCGCGGGAGCTGGTGACGAGAGGTGTTGGCGTTGGCAGCGATGGGGCGGAGGTGGCGCCGAGATGGAGGACGACGCGGAGATTGCGCTCGAAGGTGGAGGTAGATTCGGAAACGACGGTGAAGCCCGCCTGATGGGCAGCCATGCGAAGGCTCGAGCGGGTGAAGCCGATGACGTGGGCGTAGTGGAAGCGCTTGGCGGGGTGTTGATGGGGCGAGTCGAGGTTGGGGACTTCGACGATGAGAGTGCCGCCGGGCTTGAGCCAGCGACCGAGGTGGCGGAGGACGGCGACGGGATCGGGCTGATGTTCGAGGACGTGGAACATGGTGATGGCGTCGAAGGTGGCGGAGGCGAAGATAGGCTCGAGCAGGCCGCGGGACTCGACAGGCACTTCGTAGCGACGACGGGCATAAGCTGCGTAGGCGCCATCGGCCTCGAGGCCCTGCGGGCGATAGCCATGGGCGCGGAGTTCGGCGAGGAACTCACCGGAGCCTGAGCCGGCGTCGAGGATGTGGCCCCCAGCCGGGAGATGGGCGCTGAGGTCGGCGAAGCGGCGGGCGGCGAGGCGGCGAGAACGCAGGACCGCGCGGGGACGAGGGTCGCGCGCG
This sequence comes from uncultured Bryobacter sp., assembly GCA_964494515.1. Classification (GTDB taxonomy): domain Bacteria; phylum Acidobacteriota; class Terriglobia; order Bryobacterales; family Bryobacteraceae; genus Bryobacter. The sequence goes on along the minus strand of CAZBTA010000370.1, from coordinate 2,609 downwards.
CCCTGGTAGCTGGAACGATACTCGATGGCGTGGAAGGTTTTGAGCTCATCGATGGTGGGGAGAGGGTCGTTACGGTAGAGGCCGCACTTGAGGCAGGCAACTGTGCGTAAGGGATCGCCATAGCGATCGCGCGTGGAAACGAGGAGAGACTGATCGTGCTGGCAGACAGGGCAGATGGACGCAGCGGGAGACGAGGAGACGGGCATCTGTCTTCATATTAATACTGATTCATCAGTTGCGCTTGAGGAGCGAGTGCGGGTGGTTGGGGAGTGATTTGTCTGGTGGAGGCTATGTTCTAATTGAAGCCTATGAAGTATGTGCTGCTGTTAGTAGCGGTATTGGGGATGGGGTGTGGATTGGGGCAGAAAGTGAAGGTGCGCGATGGGAGGGTAGTGAATGCGCTAACTGGTGAGCCTGTGCCGGGCGCTACCGTCGGGCTGGTTGGGAGGAAGCAACTCAATCGGACTTTATCCCTTGACAAGATGCTTGGGATCAGTAAGTGTTTGACATTGACTGATGAGGCTGGCAAGTTTGAATTCCCGAACACAGAGGGATGTGACGATTGGGTTGCCGCAGAGGCAGATGGATTTCTGAGGCGTGGGTACCCCGAAGGCTATGAACAGGTAGTGACACGAAGCGACGAAATCGAAGGAGTGGAGGTGCGAACCGTTGAGGTCAGACTGCAACCTGAAGCGGTGCTGGCGGGGAAGCTGTTGGACCAAAATGGAGACGCTCATGTGAACACCTACATATACGCCGCGTCAAAGGTTCGCAGCCCCGAAGGAGAGGTAAACCTGGTGGAGAAATCGGCGATGTTTACGAACGATCTGGGAGAGTTTCGACTTCGCGGACTCCCCGCAGGAGAGTACTTGCTGGGAGTGAGGCCAGAAAAGCGACCACGTGGGGCATCAACGCCACCCGATCTTCTGAGGCAGCGAGTAAGAGCCGCACGTTCTGGATTGTACCCGCAAGGTGTGCCGATCGAACGAGCTGAGCGATTTCAGCTAAAGTCGGGTCAGAAGATTGAGGGTATTCAATTTCAGGTGGATCGAGTGCCTTCTTATGTCATTTCCGGGATCGTAGAAATGAAGCCCGAAAAGGTATCGATCCAGCTGACGCGGATTGATGTTGGAAGTAACAGGGCTCCGTACTTTGTTTCGAAAGTGGCGGAGGTTGGCAGCGCCCGTGAGTTTAAGTTTGAGGCAATCGAGCCGGGGCGGTACAGGTTGGAGCCCGCAGGAACAACGAAGCTGAAAGGTTCATTGGAGATAACTTTGGGTGAGAGCGACTTGAAAGAGGTGGTGCTGCCTTTGGTCAGGGTGAGTGATTCTGCGGAGGGGAGTCGCTCGAAATGAAGAAACTCAGGGCATTGTTGGTCATTGTCGTGGTCGCTCTGGGACGAGAAGCCAAGGCGGATGTCGAAAGGGTGGTTGAGGGGAGAATTCTCGAGAAGCTTGATGGTTCTCCAATTCGGGGGGCAACAGTTTCGCTTTTGGCTGGTCCGGTTTATGGTAGCCCGCAGAATCGGGTTTTTGTTACCCAAGCGGATGCGGAGGGAAGTTATCGCTTTGAGGGCGTTGAGGCGGGGGCTTACCTTTTGGCCGTCAGGAAGGCTGGCTTTTTCAATCCCATGTTTTCTCAATTGGTTACCGTGAAGCCGGGTATAAGCCGCGTCACGGTGCCGGTTGTGAAACTGCAGCGACAAGGCGTGATTAGCGGAATAGCAGTCGATGCACGGGGCCGGCCGATCGGAGGGCTTAATGTTCTACTGCGGCGCCCTCTGCCCAAGGGCATCAATTTCGACCAATTGGCCCGGTTCGCGGAGGACAACACATGGACTGATGATCTCGGAAGGTTTCGATTTGCGGGGCTTCCTGCAGGCAAGTATTCAGTTGCTGTCGACTCCGAGCCGCTGTACATGCAACAAAGACCCCATACGGTAACAGGCATTGCCTTGCAGTACTTCCCCGGAGTTACTGATATTGATCAGGCGCAGTGGATTCCACTCGGGATTGGGGAAATCAAGGATGTGCAGATCCGCGTAAAGCGCTCGCCCTTGTTCTACATCAGTGGGACGGTGAGTGACGGTTGTCAGCGCCATGGGTGCTCGCTGAATTTGCGGGGTATTGGCCCAACAGGGCAGATTGCGGAGATCCGGACAGCCTCCACTGTGGTAATCGAAGGAAAGTTTGTTTTGAGCGGGATACCATCTGGCAAGTACCTGCTTACATTCAAAGACGAGCCGCCCAGTTCGAAACGGCTGGAGATGCGCCTGGAAGTGAAGGATGCGCCGATCGAGGGGATGCGCCTTTCGGTGAAATCAGGGCAACCTGCCAAGTGAGTGGCGGTGATGGCAGGTCTCCAGTTGGACTCATTCCCGAATCGCTACAGATTGGATGCACGTGTGGTCTGGCATGTGCTGCATGCTTCGGTGGATGTTCTTGCAGGAGCTATAAAGAAGTCAGGTTGCGAAGCCATGCGCGTGGCGAAGTTGAGATGCAGCTTCTTCGAGAGAAATCGTTTGGCCCATGGCTACCTGTTCGAGGCCGCGCTTTATGGCGGCGAGGGTTGAGGCTTGTTCGTGCTGCGCTAGCCGCAGAGGCTTAGTT
>CAZBTA010000369.1:0-4111 GCA_964494515.1 uncultured Bryobacter sp. | reverse complement strand
CTCCGGTGCTGAAGTGCAATCCGCGTGACGGCAACACTGGCGAAAACCAGTTCATCAACGGCAGCTGTTTTGCGCTTCCGACTAGACCCGGCGAATATGGCGGATCGGTTCTCCCCGCTGTCTACGGTCCGGCGTTCTTCAACAGCGATCTGGGTCTTTACAAGAACATCCAGCTCAGCGAGTCCAAGCGCGTGCAGTTCCGTTTCAATGCCTACAACTTCCTGAATCATCCGCTGTTCAGCTTCCGCAACGATGGCCAGAACACGCGTTTGATCTTCAACCCCAACACGGGTCGCATCGACAATCCGCTCTTCGGTATCGCTACCGAAAAGCAGGGTCGGCGCATCATCATGTTGACGGCGAAGTTCTACTTCTAACCCCGGTTTGAAGTAGCAGGCAGTTTTAACCCCTTGGGAGGGGGCGACTCGAGTATCAGCCGCCCCCTCCCCATTTCGTTCCTGAAGGATAGAATCTGAAGCGCATGATCCGCTGGTTCAGCCTGATTATCGGCGTCTCCATGATGCTCGCGCAGTCGCTCGATCCCGACCTCGACAAGGCCCTCAAGGCCCATCAGGCCGGCGACATGGACACCGCCATCGCGCAATATCGCGTCTATCTCAAGAAGAATCCCAAGTCCTTTGAAACCCGCGCCAATCTTGGCGCCGCGCTGGCCCGCCAGGGTTTCTTTGAGGACGCCATCCAGGAGTACAAAGCCGCTCTCAAGCTCGCCCCTTCCAACCCCGGCATCTCCTTCAATCTCGCCCTCGCCTATTACAAGACCGGCGATCTCACCCAGGCCTCGCGCGAGCTCTCGGCCCTTCGCGCATTGGTCGGCGACCAGCCGCAGGTCAACCTGCTGCTGGCCGACACCTGGCTTCAGTTGGGCGAGAATCAGCGCGTCATCCAGTTGCTCACCCCTGTTGCGGAAAAGTCCACCGACGATCTCGGTGTCGCGTACGTGCTCGGCATGGCCCTCCTGCGTGAGAAGCGCATCGACGAAGGCCAGCGTTATCTCGATCGCATCCTCAGCCGTGGCGAATCCGCCGAATCTCTGCTGCTGCTCGGCGTCAGCAAGTTCTCGGTGGGCGACTTCCCAAACGCGCTCAAAGACTTCCAGCGCGCCTTCGAGCTCAACCCCAATCTGCCCACGCTTAACGCCCAGCTCGGCCAGGCCATGATGGCCACCGGTGACACGACTGGCGCTCGCAAGGCCTTCGAGGCCGAGCTCAAACTCAACCCCAACGACTTCGTCTCCAACCTCCAGCTCGGCGTCATCGAGAAGCAGGACGAAAACTTCGACATCGCCCTCAAGCGCTTTGACCAGGCTCTCCGCGTCCGCCCCGGCGACATCGGCGTGCGCTACCAGCAGGCCGCCATCCTCGTTGCCCAGAATAAGATCGAGCCGGCGCGCCTCGCCCTCGAGAGCATCGTCAAAGAGGCCGACAACTTCACCGAAGCCCACGTCTCCCTCGCCACGGTTTACTATCGCCTCAAGCGCAAAGAAGACGGCGATCGCGAGCGCGCCATCGTGCAGCGGCTCAATGCCGAAGCTCAGGCCCGCCAGCCGAAAGGACAACCGGTTCCATGATCGTCCTCTCGCTGCTGCTCGCCCTCTCCACCCAGACGACCACCCCCCCGCCGCCGCCCAACGCCGTTGCCGCGCGCGCCACCAAAGCGCGCCTCGATGGCAAGCTCGATCAGGCCATTCCGCTTTACCGTCAGGCGCTCAAGCTGAGCCCCAAGTGGGCCGAGGGCTGGTACTTTCTCGGCACGATCTTCTATGAGAAGGATCAGCCGCGCGAATGCGTCAACGCGATGGGACAGTTCACTCGCCTCGCCCCCAATGTTTCCAGTGGTTACGCCATTCTCGGCCTTTGCCTGTATCAAGCCAAAGACTACGCTGGCGCCCTCACGGCGCTCAATCGCGCCGAACGCATTGGCTTGCCCCAGGGCGAGCCACTCACCGAAGTCGCCAGCTATCACGCCGCGCTGCTCTACACCCGCGATGAGAACTTTGAGCGCGCTCTGCAGATACTCAACTTCTTCTCCGATCGCCCCCAGCTCGACCCCAAGATCATCGAAGCCGCGGGCATCGCCGCGCTGCGCAAGCCGATCTTCCCACCAGACCTGCCGATCGAGGATCGCGCTCTCGTCTTCCGCACCGGCCGTGCCGTGCTCACCGCAGGCGCTCGTCACATCCCCGAAGCCGTGGCCCAGTTTGCCGAGATCGTTGCCGATTACCCCACGGCGCCCAATCTCCACTTCGTCTACGGCAGCCTGCTCGTCAGCACCGATCCCGATCGTGGTGTCGAGGAATTGCGCAAGGAGCTGGCGCTCCAGCCCAAACACCTCCCGGCGCTGGTCCTGCTGGGCCTCGAATACATCCGCCGTGGCGAATGGGACCAAGCCGCCGTGCTCGGTGAGCAGGCCGTCGCCGCCGCGCCCACCAACTTTACCGGCCACGTTGTCTACGGTCGCGCTCTCGCCGAAGGCGGCAAGGATCTCAAGCAGGGCATCTATGAGCTCGAGCTCGCCTCACGCCTCGAGCCCACCTCGCCGCAGGTTCGCATCGCGCTCGCTTCGGCTTATGCCAAGGCTGGCCGTCGTGAAGAAGCCGCCGCGCAACGCGCCGAATTCCAGAAGCTCAAAAAGCAATTGGAGGGGCAGGCCAAGTGATCCTTCTGCTGCTTGCCGCCGGGATCGCCTACGCCGCCGATACGCAATGCGCTACCTGCCACAAGGCGCAACACCAGCTCTACTACGGCCACGCCGGCAAGCCCGGCAACACCATGGCTTCGGCGCTTTATCTGCCCGCCGAGACCGAGGTCTTCCACGCGCAAAAGCCACTCGATTTCACGCTCGGCAAATTTCGCTACACGCTCAAGGGCGATCAATACACGGTCAGCGATGGCGCCACCACCCTTACGCTCCAGCTACGCTACGCCTTTGGCCACGGCTTTGCGGGGCAGACGTTTCTGTTTGAGCACGAGGGCAAGTGGTTTGAGTCGCGCCTTAGCTACTACAAGGAGATCTCCAGCCTCGACCTCACCATGGGCGCCCCGCCCGGTGAGCCGCGCAATGTTATCGAGGCCGCTGGCCGCGAGATGTCGCCCAAGGATGTCACCGCCTGCTTTGCCTGCCACACCACCAATTCCATCCGCGCCGGACGCGTCGATTTTGCCAAACTCGAGGCTGGCATCGGCTGCACGAATTGCCATACCAATCCCGCCGCTCATTTGAAGACTCTCGCCCCCATGCCCAAACTCGCCAAGCTCACCGCCGAAGAGCAAAGCGAAGCTTGTGGCCGCTGCCATCGCACGTGGGCCGACATCGCAGCGAGTGGTCCGCGCGGCGTCAACAACGTCCGCTTTCAGCCCTACCGTCTTGCCAACAGCAAGTGCTACGACAGCGAAGACCGCCGCATCGGTTGCGCCGCCTGTCACAATCCGCACGCTCCTCTTGAGAAGACTCTCGCCCGCTACGACTCCAATTGTCAGGCCTGCCACGCTGCATCGGCCAAGGCCAAAAAGCTCTGTCCTGTCGGCAAATCCGATTGCGCTTCCTGCCACATGCCGCGCTACGAGATCCCCGGCTCACACCACCTGTTCACCGATCACATGATCCGCATTGTGAGGAAAAATGACCCCTATCCGAACTAGCCTTGTCCTGCTCGCTGTAGCCATGTTGTTGCCTGCTCAGTCCCCCGACCGCGTCAGCAATTTTGTAGCACGCGATCGCAAGGGCCAACCGGTCAAAACGCTCACCGCCGATCAGATCGAGCTCATCGACGACGGCGTCAAGCAGCAACCCACGCTGCGCCTCTTCGATGGTGCCGACATGGTGGAAGGTGGCCAGCGCAAACCCGCTGAACCGCTGCGCCGTCTGCGCCTCATCACGATCGTCTTCGAGGGTATGAACAACGAACAACGTCGTCTCGCCAAGCAGATCGCAAACGACCTGATCAAGGAAGACAAAGACCCCACACATCTGTTCGCCGTCTTCAAGTTCTCCAATCAGATGTCGCTGCTCGAGCCCTTCACCGCCAATCGAGAAGCCACCCGCAAGGCCATCGACCTCGCCACCAGTGGTGTCGCCAACACGCGCTACGCCG
>CAZBTA010000368.1:0-4127 GCA_964494515.1 uncultured Bryobacter sp. | reverse complement strand
TGGCCGTGTAGGGACCAGCGGGGACGGCGAGGGGCGAAGCGGGCGAGGTGGCGCCTGGCTCAACGGCGGGCGTAGTGAGGCCAATGCCAGTGAGGTAGACGGTGATGAACTCGGAGACGGCAGCGCCGTCGGTTGGCGAGTTGATGGCGCCGTTCTGATTGACGGCGACCGCGCGCGTGCCGTTATAGATGATGATGTCGGGCTGAGCGGGGACGATCTCGACGGTGCGCGAATTGCCGAGGACGCCGTTGCGCACGACCTGTACGGTGGCCGAGCCCTGCACGTTGTTGGGCATTTGCGCATTGATCTGCTGGGGCGAAACGAAATAGAGCGGGACGGGCTGGCCATTGACGAGCACTTGCACGGTCGAGAGAGTGCGCGGCAGGGGGATGGTAGAGGCCTGGGTCTGCGTGCTTGAGAAGTTTGAGCCGTAGATGCTGAAGATGGAGGCGGGCGCGATGAGACCTTTGCCCGAGCCGGTGACGATGCCGCCGGAGGAAATGGTGGGCGTGGGGCCCTGGGAGGCGGCGCGTGTGAGCTCGTAGAGGAAGTAGCCGGAGGTGAGGTAGACGCGGTTGGTGGAGTCGACGATGACGCCGTACTGCGTGGGCAGGCGCGAGAGGTGAGCGGTGGAGCCATCGGCAACGGGGGTTGTTACCAGCGAGGTGGGGATGGCGGGTTCGCCATTGCCGGCGACAGTCAACACGCGCGAGGTGGCGGCGGAAATCAGGCGCAGGCGATCGGCGTCGACCAGATAGATGTTGCGCTGGGCGTCGGTAGCGATCTGGCGGATGTTGGTGAACTGGGCATCGGTGGCGGGGCCATTGTCGCCGGAGTAGGCAGACGTGTTGGAGCCCGCGAGAACGGTGAGCTGGACGGGATTGAGCGTGAGGCGCGAGAGGCGGGTGGAGGTGGCGATGAGGAGGCTGGTGTCGGACTCAAAGCGCATGGCGTTGACCGTGCCGAGGGAAACATTGGGAATGGCGATGGGGGTGCCGCTGGCATCGATGCGGTACAGCGTTCCGCTGCTGGCGAGATAGAGATCGCCGTTGGGGGCAACGGCAATGCGCGAGAAGAACGAGAGGAAGAAGGACGGGCGAACGGTGGAGGCGTTGAAGACCGTGGTGACGATGCCGCTCGAGTCGATGCGGCGGATGCGGCCCTCGGTGACGTCGAGGATATAGAGATTGCCAGCGCCGTACTGCATGGAATCGATACGGCGGAAGCGGGCACTGGCGGCCGAGGAACCGTCGCCGGTGCCGTTGCTGGTGGAGGCTGGGCCACCGGCGTAGAGCGATATCTCGCCGGAGTTGGAGCGCTGGTAGATGGCGCTGGCCGCGCTGAACAGCATGCCGTTCGGGGTGAGCACGAGATTGCTGATGCCATCGGGGAAGCCGGAGGAAAGGCCGGGGCCTGAACTAATGGTGGCGGTGCCATTGCCGATGAGGCGGCGGGTGGTGAAGGTGAGCTCGGGAGTGACGGGAGCGATGACGCGCAGGGTGATGGGGATGCGCGGGGAGTTGGCCCAGTTGGGATTTTGCAGGGTGAGCGTGGTTTGGTAGGTGCCCTCAGGCAGGGAGCCAGCGCGGACGAGGATCGCGCCATCGGGGAAGGTGAGCCAGGGAGAATCGGAGGCAATGCTTGCGGTGGGCGCGGTGTAGGGTAAGAAGGCGAAGTCAGCATCGCTGGGGCTAAAGAATTGGGACCAGGCGGTGCCGGATTCAAGGGTGAGGTCGACGGGGTCGCGATCGGGAATGGCGGGGAAATACTGGCGCGTGGTGGCGGCAAAGGAATTGCCGCTGTCAGTGGAGAGGCGGCCGTTGGAGGTCCAGACGCGGCCCTGGACATCGGCAAGATAGGTGTTGGAATTGTCGAGCGTGCGGAAGCTTTGGCCGAAGTTGGTGGAGACATAGCATGTGGAGCCGTTGGTGACGAGAAGGCTGCCATCACGGGAGACAGAGGCGCGGAAGCCGAGAGCGCCGCTGTTGATGAATGACCATGTGCCGCCACGATCGGGAGAACGGTAGAGGGCCGTAGCGAGCGCTGTTCCGGTGGGGGTGCTGGGGTCGTTAACGGTGACCTGGGCATGGACGAGGACGATGCTCTGGATAACAGGGTGGGGGATGATCTCGGTGATGACGGTGCTGCGGACGGAGAAGTTGGGCGGGGCGGGAAGCGGAGCCTGGGCACGCCACGTGGAGCCGTCGTCGCTTGAGACCGAGAAGGAACTGCCAGAGGCCTGGTAGAGGACGCGAGGGTTGGGGGGCGAGATGGCGAAAAGCGCGGTGTCGCTGGCGAGGTTGGTGAGAAAGGAGAACGATTCGCCGCCGTTGGTGCTTTTGAAGATCCGGTTTGCGATGCGGAAGTAGAGGTTGGTGGAGGAGGAATCGATGTGCAGTGAAGTGGCGAGCGCGGAGGCGGTGGGCAATGTGCCAAGCGTGATCGCGGCGGGGCGGAAGGTGGCGCCGTTGTCGGTGGAGCGGTAGATGGGGTTGGTGCGCGAGGTGGTGGCGACGACGACGAGGCCAGAGTTGCCAACGACGGTGGAGACGATGTCGTCAGCGGTATAGAAAACGGCGCGGAGCAGGATGCCCTGGTTGTCGGAACGGTAGAGCGTTTTGGTGGTGGTGATGAATGCCTGATTGGTGTTGTTTGCCGGGCCGGTGATCTGGCGGATGGGATTGGTGAAGGGGTGCTGTGCCAGCATGAGCACTGGCAGGCACAAGAGAAGACTGGCACGGAGGCAGTACGGCATGGCGCGGAACCTCGCGAATCAAGATAGGCACTCAGCTTAACGCAAATCAGAAAGCGTATAGATGAGGGGCTGGGCGTAGCGGTAGGGCGTGTGGAGGCCGCTCAACGATTCAGACTCACCGATGATGAGCAGCGAGTTGTGTTGTGAGGCGGCGGCGATGTTGGAGAGAGCGAGCTCGCGGTGGACGGAGTCGAACAAAGAAAGGACGTTGCGGCAGAGGACGAGATGGAAATGAGGCTCGCCCTCGAGCGGGCGGATAATGCTGTGGGGCAGGAAGCGAATGCGGTGGCGGAGCTGGGTGACCTGCCACGGCGTGGCGCTGAAGTAGCGATCGTGGATTTCGCGATCGGAGGTACGGAGGTAGTTGAGGCTGCGCGGCTGGAAGGCGAGGGCGCGCGCGGCGTCGAGGGCGTCGTGAGAGATGTCAGTGGCGAGGATGTCGTAGTCGAAGCCGGGATAACGGAGGCGGAATTCTTCGCAAACGATGGCGGCGGAGAAAGCCTCTTCGCCCGTGGAGACGCCGGCGGACCAGATGTGGAGGCGCGTCCAGGGATTTGCCTCGTGGAAGGCGGGGAGAACGTCGGTGATCAGGTGCTTCCAGATGCGCGGGGTGCGAAAGAACGAGGTGTCGCGCGGGGCGAGACGGGAGATGATGTGCTGGCGCTCGTGAGCGTCGTTTTTGATGAGAGCAAGAAAAGCTGAGGCGCTGGTGATGCCGAGGGAGCCGAGGCGCGGCTCGAGACGTGCGGGCACTTGCTCGTGTTTGTCAGGATCAAGGCAGAAGCCCTCGAGCTCGTAGAGCTCGCGCAGCAGCAGAGCAAGGTCCGCCGTGGACCATTGCGTGATGGCTTTAGTCGGCATGATAAGCGAGGTATTGGTTTACCTCGCTTATCGACCGGGTTGGGTGTTTTTCTAGGGGAGAGCGAAGGCGATGTATTCGCCGTCGATGGGTTTGCTTGTGGCCGCGGTGAGGCCGACCTGAGCCGAGGCGCAGAAGACGAGGTACTGCTTGCCGTTGAGCTCATAGACGGCGGGGATGCCTTCCATGGCGGTGGGGACTTCGACTTCCCAGAGGAGCTTGCCGGTCTCGAGCTCGAAGGCGCGGACTTTTTTGTCACGAGTGCCGGTGAAGATGAGGCCGGTGGCCGTAACAATGGGGCCGAGCTTGGGATAGTGGGTGCCGGTGTTTTTGATGCCTTTGGCGGCGAGCTCGGGGACTTCACCGAGGGGGATGCGCCACTTGAGGTCGCCCGAGTTGAGGTCGTACATGCTGAGCGTGGTCCACGGCGGCTTGATGGCGGCAAGGCCGTCGCTCGCGATCATGAAGCCGAACTGGCTTTCGTAGCGCTCGTCGGGAGAGAGGCCGGGGACT
>CAZBTA010000367.1:0-4148 GCA_964494515.1 uncultured Bryobacter sp. | reverse complement strand
GCTGTTGCGCGAAGGTCGTCATGGCAAGCAGGAAAAGTACAGTTATGAACTTATGCATGTCATCCAGAATAACCACAAGCAAGAAATCACGAAGTTGCAACACAAAGCTAGTCGGGTTGTAACCCGCGATCTCTAGCCTTGGATGAGATGAAAGTTCTCACAAGTGTTTTTGCGTTGGCCTGTGCGATGTGGGCGCAGACGGATTCGGCTTCGTTGCGCGTGCTGGTGGAAGATCCATCGCAGGCGGCGGTAGCGGGGGCAAAGATTGAGTTGCTGAGCCGGGGGACGGGGTTGCGTCTGGAGGGAGTAACCTCGTCGGACGGCTACGGCATTTTCAGCCCGATTCCGCGCGGCAGCTATGACATGACGGTGGATGCGGCGGGCTTCAAGAAGGTGCGCCTGACGGAAGTGGTGATCAACGTGGACGAGCGGCGGCTGCTGCGCGTGAAGCTGGATGTGGCGACGGTGAGCGAGACGGTGGAGGTGACGGCGAACGCGGCGTCGATCCAGACCGAGCAGGGGTCGCTGGGGCAGGTGATTAGCGGCAAGACGGCCGTTGACCTGCCGCTGGCTGGGCGGCGCTATACCGAACTGGCGCTATTGACGCCGGGTGTCGCGGCGAGCACGCTGAACCCGACGACGCGTGGGCCGGGGTGGTTTGTGGCCAATGGCAACTATCACACGCAGAACAACTTTCTGCTTGATGGCGTGGATAACAATCAGGGCACGCAGAACGCGCAGAGCCTGAGCGCGCAGGTGGTGCAGCCGAACCCGGATGCGATTGCGGAATTCAAGGTGCAGACGAATGCGTTTTCGGCCGAGTTTGGTCGCAGCGCGGGGGCGGTGGTGAATGTGTCGATCAAGAGCGGCAGTAACGAGACGCATGGCACCGGCTATTACTTCAACCGCAACTCGGCGCTGGCGGCGCGCGGGTGGACGAACAACCTGCAGAATGTGCCGAAGAACAATCTGAAGTGGCACCAGTATGGCGGCACGGCGGGCGGGCCGATCCAGAAGAACAAGCTGTTCTACTTTGGCGCCTATGAGGGCTTTGCACAGCGCTTTGCCGATACGGGGCTGACTACGGTGCCGACGCTGGCGCAGAAGAGTGGACAGTTTGGCGCGTTGAACATCATTGACCCGGCGGCGGGCAATGCGCAGTTTCCGAACAACGTGATTCCGGCTTCTCGCTTTGACGCGCTGGCCAAGAAGGTGATCGATCTGTATCCGGACCCGAACCTGCCGGGGGCCTTCCAGAACGGCCGGCCGACGAACAACTACAGCCTGCAGCGGGACGGCAAGGAAGACACGCACAAGTTTGACGCGCGGTTTGACTACAACCTGAACGACAAGAATCAGATCATGGGCCGCTACAGCTGGCTGCGGCAGAAGTTCTATCGCGATGCGATCTTCCCCGGCCTGGCGGATGGCGTGGGCAATCAGGGCGCGCAGTTTAACGAGAATCGGAGCCTCGCGGTGGCGTGGACGTCGACGCTGACGCCGCGGCTGGTGAACACGCTGCGCTACGGGAACAACTGGACGTTTGCCGAATTCGCCCATGCGACGGCAGGGGGCGAGAAGGCGGATGCGTTTGGGTTCCGCGGGTTTCCGGCCGAGATGTTGCAGGTGGGCGGGTTGCCGTTGATCAACCCGACGAACTACAACCAGTTGGGCACGAGAAACTTCCGGCCGCAGTTTCAGGCGCCGAAGCTGAACCAGATCATTGACACGATCTCGCTGACGGCAGGGCGGCACTTTGTGCGGGCGGGCTTTGAGTTGCGCTCGAAGAACAACAGCTTTGTGGACGTGACGCGGCGCACGCCGGCTTATAACTTCCAGGGCCGCTTTACGAATGATGCGATGGGTGACCTGCTGCTGGGCTTTCCGGAAAGTGTGCAATTGAACACGGTGCCGGAAGTGAAGCAACTGCAGCAGGCTTACAGCATGTTTGTGCAGGACGACTGGAAGGTAAGCCGCAATCTGACGCTGAACCTCGGGCTGCGTTATGAATACACGACGCCCTACTACGGCGATGGCACGAACAAAAACATCAACTTCAACCCGGCGACGGGCGGACTGATTCTGGCCACGGGCGACGACAAGTATCTGACGACGCCGGACAAGAACAACTGGGGCCCGCGCATCGGGTTTGCGTGGCAGCCGCTGGCGGAACGACTGGTGATCCGTGGCGGCTACGGGATCTTCTACAACTCGGAAGACATCTACGGCTCGGAGGCGAGCCTGGCGCTGAACCCGCCGCAGCTGATCCAGCCGACGCTGTTGCGCGTGGGCACGGGGCCCGCGCCGGTGAGGCTGAGTGATCCGCTGCCGAACGGCGTGCTGTCGAACTACGACAGCCGCACGGTGGCGCTGCGTACGCGTGAGCGCGAGCAGCGGTCGGGCCGCATCCAGCAGTTCAACGTGGCGGTGCAGTACCGGGTGTCGAAGGCGAGCACGTTTGAGGTGGCTTACGCGGGCAATCGCGGGACGAACCTGTTTGGCCTGTATGAGCGCAACCAGACGGACTTTGGCGTGGATGGATCGGTGGCGGCCAATCGGCCCTTCCCGCAGTGGCAGGGCATCCAGACGGGCGCAAGCCGCGGCAAGAGCTGGTACAACGCGTTGCAGACGAAGTTTGAGCACAATCTCGATCACGGGTTGTTTGTGCTGGCGAGCTTTACGTGGGCGAGCGCCATCGACCAGGTGGGCACGTGGGACGCTAATGCTTCGCCGCAGTTCCGCGATCGCTTTGACATCGAGAATGGCCGCATGACGCAGACGCCGAAGCTGCAGTACACGACGGCGCTGACGTATGAGCTGCCGCTGTTGCGCAACGCGAATCGCGCGACGCGATTTGTGTTGGGTGGGTGGAAGACGTCGTGGATTGTGAACTGGCGCACGGGCCTGCCGATCAATGTGGGCCTCGCGTCGAACGGCATCGACCCGGCGACGGGACGGGCGTATGTGTTCCTGAATCGTAATGGCGGTGGGCTGCGGCCGAACCGGGTGGGCGAGGCGAATACGGGCATTGATCCGAAGACGGATCGCTTGCGATTCCTGAGCCCGACGGCGTATCAGGTGCAGGCGTTGAACACGCCGGGCAATGCGGCGCGCAACACGGCATATGGGCCGCGATTCTTCAATACGGACTTCAACCTGTCGAAGGGGTTCCGCATTACGGAGCGGCAGCAGGTGGACATCCGCTGGGAGGCGTTTAACCTGTTCAACACGGTGAATTTCAACAACCCGAGCACGACGGTGGGGGCCACGAACTTCGGCTGGATCACGTCGGCTCGTGAGCCGCGCATCATGCAGCTGGCGGTGCGCTACCGGTTCTGATCTTCCCAGGCAAACCTGACTCAAAAGCCCTCCGGCACTTGTTATGCCGGAGGGCCTTTTTTCTTTGGTGCTGTGGAGGGCTAGAGGGAGACGTCGACCCAGCCGCGACGGTCGCTGGATTCGGCGACGGCTTCGAGCAACTGCATGCCACGAAGGCCATCGGCGAAGGTGGGGTAGTCGATCTCGGCCTTGGGGTCGGCGACGCGGCGGTAGAAGCGCTTGAAGAGATTCTTGTGGCTGTCGTCGTAGCCTTCGGAGTGGCCACCGGGCAGCTCGGCGAAAGCCGCGGCGGCGGGGTGGAAGAGGCTGCCGTCCTTGACGATGACCTGGTTGGGCGTGTTGCGGTGACCGATCCAGAGCTCGTCGGGGCGTTCCTGATTCCAGGCGACGCCGCACTTGGTGCCGTAGATCTCGATGCGGAAGCTGTTCTTGTTGCCGGCCGAGATCTGGCTGACGGTGAAGGAGCCGCGGGCGCGATCGCCGAGGTGGAGCAGAACGGCGCCGAAGTCGTCGGTGTCGATCGGGATGTTCTGGTAGTCGTCGGGGCTGAGCGTTTTGCCGGTGAAGGTCTGGACGCTGCCCTTGGGCTTCTTGCGCGTCTTGTGGAAGGTGGTGAGCTCGCCGCAGACGCTGGTGATGGGCAGGGCGGTGAGGTGCTGGATCATGTCCATCCAGTGGCTGCCGATGTCGCCCATGGCGCGCAGGCGGCCATTGTGTTCAGACTCGATGCGCCAGTTGTAATCGGTGTCGTAGAGGAGCCAATCCTGCGAGTAGGTGCCCTGGACGGCGAGGATGTCGCCGAGTTCGCC
>CAZBTA010000366.1:0-4215 GCA_964494515.1 uncultured Bryobacter sp. | reverse complement strand
CCGCCCTCCTTCCTCATGGAACGCTTGCTTTGGCCGAAGACGGGAGTGGCGACGTGGTCTCTGACGGCGCGAACACCAAGGGACTTGCGGCGAGGGAGAAGATCCTTGCGGCGGGTCGCGAAGGAGACAGCGCGAAGGCCATGAAGGCCGAAGAGGTAATGAACATGCGTGCGGACGACGGCAAGGCGCTCTTCCGCGACAACCACATCCTCTACGTGTACCACAACCGTATCGATGCCATCGGAGATAAGCTGCAGACCGAGGAACAGCTTCCTGAGGCTGCGGAGGATACGATCGAGGACCTGACCAAGTTGGTCCGCAAGCTGACGTCGGCCAACTTCACCAACATCCTGATCACCTCCGATCACGGGTTTCTTTATCAGCACCGCGCTCTGGACGAGAGCGATTTTGCCATCGCCGATCCGCAAGGAGATGAAATCCTGTTCCGCAACCGACGGTTCGTGATCGGCCGCGGTCTCGCCCCCACCCCGGGCATGAAACACTTCGATGCTGCTTCGCTGGGCCTTTCAGGTGGCCTCGACGTCCTCATCCCGAATTCGATCAATCGCCTGCGCGTGAAAGGCTCCGGCAGCCGCTTCGTGCACGGCGGCGCCACCCTGCAAGAGGTTGTCATTCCCGTGATCCGGGTAGGCAAACAGCGCGAGACAGATGTCGGGCAGGTCGAAGTGCAGATCTTTGTGAGCGGGCGGAATCTGATTTCGTCGGGGCAGACCGCAGTAACACTATATCAGACCCAACCCGTGTCCGAGAAAATGCGCCCCCGCGAGGTGGTAGCGGGAATCTATTCGACCGATGGGACACTGATTTCCGACGAGCACGCGCTGATGTTCGATTTCCGGTCCGAGAACGCCCGTGAGCGCGAGATGCCGCTCAAGTTCTTGCTCTCGCGTGAGGCAGATCGGTTCAACAACCAGGACGTCATCCTGAGGCTGCGCGAACGGGTCGGCAAAACGAGCGTCTACAAGGATCATGCCACACAGCGCTTCCAGTTGCGGCGCGGTATGACCAGCGATTTTGATTTCTGAGGAGCCTGCGGATGAGTGACCTCGACGCAAAGATTAACGAGCATTTTGCCGGCTTCGTGGTCCGGAAGGACCTTGTGAAGGCGGTCAAGGGCAACGCGATTGTGCCCACTTACGTGCTCGAATACCTCCTCGGCCAGTACTGCGCGACTGACGACGAAGCTTCGATCCAGACGGGCATCGAGACCGTCAAGGATATCCTGCGCAAGCACTACGTGCACCGCAGTGAAGCCGGGCTGATCCAGTCAACGATCAAGGAAAAAGGCCGATACAAGGTCATCGACCAGGTAAGCGTGTCACTCAACGAGAAGACCGACAGCTACGAGGCGGTCTTTGATAACCTCGGGATTAAGAAGGTCGCCGTCGACAGCGGGACCGTGAAGGCTCACCCCAAGCTTCTGGTCACCGGCGTCTGGTGTATCGCAGATGTGCAATACGAGTTTTCCGAAGATGCGCGCATCTCGCCCTGGATCCTCGAGACCATCAAGCCGATCCAGATCGCAAAGGTCGACTACGAGCAGTATCGGAGCCTGCGCTCGGCCTTCACCACCGACGAGTGGATCGATC
The DNA here is from genome assembly GCA_964494515.1 of uncultured Bryobacter sp. Taxonomy (GTDB): domain Bacteria; phylum Acidobacteriota; class Terriglobia; order Bryobacterales; family Bryobacteraceae; genus Bryobacter. Next base: position 2,605 of record CAZBTA010000366.1, on the reverse strand, counting down.
TGCTCATGCAGAGCATCGGCTTCAAGCCTGAAGCCTTTGGGCGGCGGAGCAAGCTCCTCCAGCTGCTCCGTCTCATCCCCTACGTTGAGCGAAACTACAATCTGATTGAGCTGGGTCCGAAGGGCACCGGCAAATCCCACATCTACTCGGAATTCTCGCCCCACGGTCAGCTGATATCTGGCGGTGAGGTGTCGATCCCGAAGCTCTTCGTGAACAACTCCAACGGTCGGATCGGCCTGGTTGGCTACTGGGATGTGGTCGCATTTGACGAGTTCGCAGGCCGAGAGAAGACCGCGAACAAGGCGCTCGTCGACATCATGAAGAACTACATGGCCAACAAATCCTTCTCCCGCGGGATCAATCCCATGGGAGCTGAGGCCAGTTTCTCCTTCGTCGGCAATACCGACCACAACGTACCGTTCATGCTCAAAAACAGCGACCTGTTCGAGGCGCTGCCGAGCCAGTTCCATGATTCCGCCTTCATTGATCGTCTTCACGCCTATTTGCCGGGATGGGAGATCGACGTGATCCGCGGCGAGATGTTCACGAAAGGCTATGGCTTCATCGTCGACTACCTCGCCGAGATCCTCAGGCATCTGCGGTCGGAGGACTTCTCGAACCGGGCCGATCCGTTCTTCAAGGTCAGCGAGAAGATTTCGACGCGGGACCGCGACGCGATCTACAAGACCCTTTCGGGGCTCTTGAAGGTCATCTTCCCCGATGGAAGCCAAACCGAGGCCGAGGTCGAGGAGTTGCTGCGGCTCGCCATGGAAAGTCGCAAACGCGTGAAGGACCAGCTTGCACGGATCGACAGCACTTATCCCGAGGTCGACTTCCACTACGTGCGCTCCGACGGCACGAAAACTCGCGTAACGACCGTGGAGGAGGAGGAATTCCCCCAGTTCTACCACCTGCGGCCGATGCTCGATCCGAAGGCGCAGGACACAGCTTCCGCGTCTGAAGATGGGGAGCACAGATCAGCAGACGTTCGCGCATCGGTGACGGAGGAGTTCGAACCGCAACCGCAAAAGCCGGACGTGTCTCCGGCGCCTTCAGAGGGGCACCACGAGTTCACCGAGAACCGAAAGGGGCTCAGTTACGACAAGTTGTTCAGCATCTACCTTGAGGGCGCCCGGCGCATCGTGGTCACCGATCCATACATCCGGTTCTTCTATCAGATCCGGAACATGATGGAGTTCGTCGAGATGGTCATCCGCCGGACACCGCCTGAAGATCAGGTCAGCATCCATTTGGTAACCGGGCCCGATGAGGGAAACATCTCACGCCAACGCGATCTGCTCGATTCCATATCGGCCGCATGCACTGGAACTGGTGTTTCGTTCACTTGGGCGTTCGACACATCAGGAACGGCGCACGCACGCGACATCGTGACGGACACGGGATGGAAGATCGTTCTCGACCGGGGTCTCGACATCTTCCAGGCTCCGATCAAGACGGACGGGTTCTCGCTCGGCGACAGGCTGCAGGAACACCGAATGCTCAAGAGCTTCTATGTGACCTATGTTCGCTTGGACGGCTCGCACGGTACCCAAACAGCCATGTGATTGGATGCCTGGACGTTCCGCGGGGGCAAGATGGGTTTATCGCGAACAGAGATCATCGAGGCGCTCACGTCGGAGCGTGCGTTGAACTTGCAAGGCGCGCCATTCGAGGTGTTGGAGGCCGGATGGGAGGAGGACCTCATCTTGCTTTCCGTCAAGCGCGGAAAATCGCGGACCAAGGTACCAATCGACGAGGGCCTTGAGGGGGCTCGTATTCGTTGGGGGGCGCAGCTTGACCAAGGCGGACTGATCAAGATGGTCGACCCGGACAAGGAGCGCTTTGTGGTCCAGCTTTGCGACGGGCGGATGCCAATCGCGGGGACGACAGTATGGGTGTTCCAGAACGACTTCCTCGGGCCGCTGATCGATATGTGGAACGGCCCCATGGCCAAGCTAGCTGCCCAGCGCTTGAAGCAATCCAAGGAAGAATTGGAGCCATTGCAACCCATCAGGCCGCTTCCCAACGACTACGCTGACCTCCGCGAGCGACAGGTGCTGGCCGTTCAAGGGGCAGCTTACCGCTGCTCAATCGTGATCGGGCCGCCTGGAACAGGCAAGAGTTACACCATTGGAGCAATGACCTCCTATTTGATCCGCCGCTTTGAGAAGGGGCGAGTGCTCGTCGTCGGCCCGACAAACGTGGCAGTCGATACCGCAATTCTGGCGATCGACGACTGGCTGCAGCGCCTTGGCCGGCACGACCTAGCATCGCAGGTGAAGCGGATCGGTGCGCATTTCGATCCGAAGAAATACGTTAGCAGGCCGCACTTGCTGGCAGACGGTATCGCCGAACGGGTCAATGAGTATCTTCTGCTGGAAGCCTCCGAACCGCCAAAAAGCAAGGTCGCGGAATACGTGAAATGGAAGGATAGGTTGGCGGCGGCTCGCAAAAGCCTGGGCGCTGACATCGGCCAGACAGCAGCAAACGCGAAGGTCGTCGGCGTGACAGTGGCGACAGCGATACGCTGGCATGAATTCCTGCGTAGCCCAGCATTCCCCTTTGTTCTCTGTGACGAGGCCTCGCAAGTTCTGGGGCCAGCAGC
>CAZBTA010000365.1:0-4229 GCA_964494515.1 uncultured Bryobacter sp. | reverse complement strand
GCTCACCTCCCAGTGCCGCTCGCGCTTCAAGATCTCGCCCCGCCGCCACATCTCGATCTCCGCCACCTCCCACCACGCCTCACTCCTCCCCGCCACACTTACCCGCACCGCCTGATAACGCCGCTCATCCAGCACAAACCGGTAACTCGCCCCGTCCCTCTCCCGCGCATTCAGCCCATAATCGAGCACCTCCTGCGCCTCCTCGCCCAGCGCCGATTGCCACGGCTGCCATACCTCGCGCGTCGTATACGCCACCGGCAAGTCCACCAGCGCCAATACCCGCTCCCCCACTGGCACGCGCTTGTCCATCTGCCGCGTAAACAGATAATTCCCCACATGCCGCGCCAGATACGCCTCCGCGTTCTCACGCCCCGCCACCACGCGCCACGGTGCTTCATGCAGCCGCCACGCCGCGGGCCCCGCATACCGCTCCACCACCGCCGGCAAACTCATCACCACCTGCGCCACCAGCACCACCTCCACCAGCGCCCGCGTCACGCCCATCGTCCTCACCAGCGCAATCGCCGCCAGACACACCGCCGGCAGCAGGAATCTCGTCCCACAGTTCGCCATCGCCACCGCTCCCGCCAGCGCCGCCCCGCCCCACAATCGCCGTCCCCAGTCCCACCGCAACGCCACCAGTCCCACCGGCAACAGCAACAGCCACGGCCCCCACAGCCCACCTACATGATCCCCGCTCACCGCCCAGCGCCACGGCAGCTCCCACCGCGAACCAATCTCCGAATACAACGCCATCGATCGCACATACTCACGCTCAAAGCTCGCGTGGATAAACTCATTCGGAAACCACTCATTCCCAAACGGCGATACCGGGTTCCGCAGCAGCAACGCATTCTTCACAAGCCACGGCGCCACCATCACCCCGGCAAACCCGAGCATCCGTGGCGCCCACCACACACCCACCCGCCACACCGCATACGCCGCCAGCATCACGCCCGTGTACTTGATCGCAAACGCAAACCCCACCAGCAATCCCACCGCGCCCACCACGGCTCCGTCCAGTTCAAGCTCGAGCAACAACACCACGCCCAGCCACACACAAGCCAGCGCCACATCGTTATAGGCAGATACGCCATCAATGCCCACCACCGGGCTCACAAACACGAGCAACCCCGCCACCGCATACAGCCAAGCCTGCCCCTGCCGCGCCCCCAGCGCCACAAACAACCACGGCAACACCATCAACATCAACCAGTGCACCGCGCCCGCGCTCTGATGGCGCCCCTCCGCGAACGCCATCAGATATAACATCTCCCAACCCTGATTCCAGTTCGCATACAGGCTCCCGCCATATGTGTCAAACCCATGCCGCGCCCACCACCGCGCCACATTACCCAGATGATAAGTAGCCCCATCCGGACTAATCTCCGGCGCAAACGCATAGATGGCATAAAGCCCGCCAAACCCGAGATAGATCACCCCACCCATCACCCATTGCCAGGGCCGAAACCCGAGCCCCCACTCACCCTCCGCCGGGCGATAACAACGCCACGCCGCGAGTACAAGGGCTACGGTCACACCAATAAACACACCCTTGCGCGCCACCTGTGCCGCCGCCAGCGCAAACACCAGCAGCGAAACGCCCGCCGCGCCCAGCAGCACGCGCATCAGCCATAGCTCCAGCGGCCGCAGCCCCAGCCGCAACCACGCTGTAACAATCAGGCCCATTGCAACAACGGCAACAGCCACCAGCAGCACGCCACTCATTGCGCGCCGCCGCCACTTACTGGCTCAGCATCCAGTAACTCTCCCACCTGCGTGGGAATCGCAAACCATAAGTCTCCCGGGTCGACACGACGGCCCAGAATGAAACACATCACAAGAATGAAAAAAGGGATTTTTAGGAGGGTTCCTGCCCGCATGTTCGGAGTAGATCCTCACTGTGGACAGACGCGGATTAGTCTTAGTAAATCACAGATTCGCCGCTTTGCAACAGTCGTGCCCACTTTTTTCTCGATTTCTTTTGTTGCTATCCCGTGCGGCAGATCGCTTTTACTCACTTTGCGGTTTCACAGTAGAATCAGGCAGAAGGAAACAGCAATGCATTTATCGCTTCTCCTCCTCACCACCGCCCTCCTCTCGGCCGTCCCCCCGCAAGCCCCCACCCCCACAAAGCCGCAATATCTTCTGCGCGGCAAAGTCACCGAGGCTGGCGTTGGCGTACCAATCGCGGGCGTCGCCGTCGCTGTCATCAAAATCGAAAGCGGCACGGATCTCGGCGATGGCGGCTTCGCCAAAGCCTTTGAACAGTCGATCCTCACCGATCACAACGGTGCCTTCGAGCTCTTTCTACCTTCCACTGGCGATTATGCGCTCCGCTTTAAGAAGCAATCATTTGTTGAGCCTCGCAATGTTGTCGCGTACATCACCCCGACCAACCCCACCACTCGCGTCGAAGTCACGCTCGCTCGCCACAACAGCATCGACGGCAAAATCCTCGATCGCTCAACTCAAAAGCCACTCAAAGGCCTGCGCATTGAGTTGATGCGTGTAGCTTATCGGGCTGGTAATCGAGACCTGCTCCCCACAGATCGTATCGGCTTTACCCAACCCGACGGCCACTTCGCACTGGACCAACTCCCTCCCGGCGAATACTTCATTCAGGTCTCTCCCGATCACGGCCAAGCCGAGCGCTTCACATCCACCCCATCTACTCCCACCGACACACCCCGCCTCGGCTACGCCAGGACTTACTTCCCCGGTGGCGACAATTACGCCGACACCCCGCCGCTCCAACTTCGTGATGGCCAGGCTCTCTCCGGCCTCACGATCGAGCATGAGCCGCGCCCGCTCCGCCGGCTCCACATCCAGCTCGCTGGCGGCCCTTGCCCCGTCGGTGGCGCCTACACGCTGATGCTCCAGCAAAACTCGCGCTTCCATTACTCCATGCGCGCCAAGACAACTGTCCCCTGCGATGGCACCATCGACCTCGACGGCCTCCTCGACCAGCGCTACACCTTGCTCGCCCTCGGCAACGGCCCATTGAAGGACCTCACCGGCACAGTCACGTTCGACGTCTACCGCGATGCCGACCTCACCATCGACATCCAGCAGAGCATCACCTTGCGGGGCACAATCATCTTTGAGGATGCAGCTCAAAGCTCCACTCCCGCCCCCACTATTCCACTCAACCTAAGCGTCCGCTCCAGGCCAGACGACGGCGCGCCGATCGCGGGCGAAGGCTATGCCGACGTCGACGCCAATGGCGCGTTCCTGTTCCCCGCCATCCGCCCCCTCCAGCACCACTTCACCATCCCGGGCCTGCCCAACCACCTCTACGTCAAGGAATTCAAATACCGCTCCACCACCACCCCCAACGGCAAAATCTTCATCCAGCCCTTCCCCGCCGGGCAGCAACTCGAGATTGTCCTCGGCACCCGCCCCGCCTCCATCACCGCCGCAGTCCGGCACCGCGGCCAGCCATTCTCCAACGCCAAGGTCCTGCTCATCAACCCCGACTTACCCCCCATCGACCGTTTCCAGTCCATGAAAATGGCGGACCACGTGGGCGAAGGCAACTTCCGCATCACCGGCCTCCCACCCGGCAGATGCCTCGTCCTCGCCATCACACCCACCCTCGCCGCCGAAATCGACAAACCCGGCATCCTCGATCGCCTCCTCACCGCCGCCCCCAGCCGCCCCCTCACCACCGGCGAGCAACAATCGCTTACCCTCGACCTCATCGAACAATAGCGTTCACACAAATTCCTGATTTTTCTTCCCGCTCAAAATCAACAACATACCCCCTCAACCTCGCAAACTCTCGCTCGCCCCATGCGACAACGAACGCATGATTCACCTCGATCAATTACAAAACGACATTCGCCCTCACGGCGAAGTAGAACGCCTTGCCTTCGAGCGCTATACCCACGCGCTCAAAATGGCTGACCGCACCCGCACCCTCGAAATCGAGTCGCAAGACCGTTGGGCAAACGAACCCAATAACCAGCAACTCTTCACCCAGATGGAACGCCTCGCCAAACTCGCCGCCAGTTACGAGCGTCGCGCCGATCAGGCCATGCGCGAGCTCCGCAAGCTCCAGGCCGATCGTTACTCATCCATGGACGTCCACAACGAGCTCTACCTCATGAATGACAAAGCTCACATCCCCGTGTCTCTGCCCGTCACCGATATCCGCAAGTCCGGCAAATCAGCCTGGCAGGTCGCCGTACAGGTTCTGACAAACGAACCCTTCTGCCGCTACCTCC
>CAZBTA010000364.1:0-4231 GCA_964494515.1 uncultured Bryobacter sp. | reverse complement strand
ATGAAACTTGCAATTCTCTTCCTGCCCTTGCTGGCCTTTGCTCAAATCAAACAGCATTTCATTTATGAGAGCGCTCCCTTCCCGGAGTGTCACGCCTCCACGATTGTCGAAACCGCACCTGGTGAATTCTACGCCGCCTGGTTTGGTGGTTCCCGCGAGGGCGCCAAGGACGTCGCCATTTGGGGCGCGCGCTGGAAAGAAGGCGCCTGGAGCGCCCCTCAGGAAATCGCTCGCGAACAGGGTTATTCGACGTACAACCCCGTCCTGTTCCACACCAAGGACAAGCAGCTTTGGCTGTACTACAAGTTCGGCTTGAGCCCGATGACCTGGAACGGCGCCAAGATCGCCAGTTCTGACGGCGGACGCACATGGCGCAACAAGGAATACCTGGCCGGAGGCGTGCTTGGCCCCATCAAGAACAAGCCGCTGGTCATGGCTGACGGCACCATCATCTCGGGCACGAGCGTCGAAACCGATTTCGCGTGGACAGGTTGGGTGGAACGCTCGACCGACAACGGGCAAAGCTGGACCAAGCACGGCCCCATCGTTTATCCCGAGCAGCCCAAGGGCATCATCCAGCCGGCCGTCGTCACGATTGGCAAGACGCTCCGCCTCTACATGCGTTCGACCGCGAAGATCGGATTCATCACCTACTCCGATTCAAAGGACGGCGGCAAAACCTGGTCGAGCGCCAAGATCACCAACCTGCCCAATCCCAACAGCGGCATCGATGCGGTGACGCTCAAAGACGGTCGCATCGTGCTGATCTACAACCACACCACCAAGGGGCGCTCGCCGCTCAACATTGCCGTCAGCAAAGATGGTGACAAGTGGAGCGAGCCGATCGTGCTCGAATCTGAGCCAGGCGAATACTCCTATCCCGCGATCATTCAGGCCGCCGATGGCACCGTGCACGCCACCTGGACCTGGAAGCGCAAGAAGATCAAGCACGCCATCATTCCACTCGCCGACCTACCCAAGTAAGCCGATCCACTTCCACCAAACGAAGCCCACGGTCAACCAGATCAACAGGTTGACCGTGGCACAAACAAACCCAATCCTCCACCAGTCCTTCATCTCCACGTAACCCTGCGCGAAGAACATCGGCGCCGGGGTTGTCCCGTAGTTCGTCAAGCCAGCCGAGAGACTGGTGAAGGCGGCAAAACCAAACGAAGCCACAATCGCCGGTGCCCCCTGGGCCACCAGCACCGCAAGGAAAGCCGGAAACATGGCCAGCATGTGCGCGGTGATGCTGGCGAATGCGTAGTGGGCAAAGAAATACACGAGCAGCGAAGCAACCAGCAGCGGATACCATTCCCAGCCGGTCAGCGCAAAGCCAACACTCTTGGCAAACAGAGTGGGCAGGCCAGTGGCGTTAAGCGCCTTGGCAAGGTTAATCAGCCCGCCGTACCAGATAAACATGTCCCAGGCAGCGTCTTCTTTGCGAACGTCCTCCCAGGTCAGCACGCCGCTCACCAGCAAGGCGCAGACACCGATCAGCGCCGGCACGGCCACATCGAGCTTGTGGATCGAACTTGTGGCCCACGCAACACAAACGCCCAGAAACACCACGCACAAGCCCCACTCGGCCCGCTTGGGCGGCCCCATCTCGCGCAGCCTGTCCGCGGCAAAAGCGGCGGCCTCTGGCGTGCGGGCAATCGTGGGCCGATAGATGCGGCTCACCACCCAGGGCACGATCAGCAAGCTGAGACCTCCGGGGACGATACCAGCGCGGAACCAGCCAAACCAGTCAATCTCGGCGCCACTGATTTTGGCGGCCATCTGCGCGGCGAGAGGATTGGATGCCTGCCCGGTAAGAAACATGGCCGAGGTGATGCAAATGCCCTGAAAGACGCTGGTCATCAGATAGGCGCCGATCAGTCGTGCCGTCTCACCCGGCTTGGACCCGTAGAGTTCCGCCACGCCACGTACGATTGGCAGGATCACGCCGCCGCTGCGTGCGCCGTTCGAAGGGATCACGGTGGCGAGCACGAGATCGCTACAGCAAAGTGCATAGCTGACCCCAAGCGAGGTTTTGCCAAACGTCCGGACGAAGAACAGCGCTATGCGCCGGGCAAGCCCTGTATTGAGCAGTGATCGGGAGATGAAAAATGCGGCGAGGACAAGCCAGTTGGTGGGGTCCGCATAGCCGGCCAGCGCCTGCTGGATGCTGAGCCCACCGACCAGGCTGGCGGCGACGACAGCAATCAGCACCAGCGCTCCGCCAGCAATCGGCTGGTAGATCAGGCCCGCCACAGTAGCGCAGAAAACGGCAAACAATCGCCACCCTGCAGGGGGGATCGTCTCGGGGCGCGGCGCAACATGCCCGACGAGCCCATAGATCAGGACGAGGACCGCCAGCCCCCAAATTCGGTTCGGAATCCGGTGCACTCTATCTCCTCAGCTAAACTGGTAACATCTCATGATTTCGATCGTCATCCCGATTCACAACGAAGAGCCCTCGATCCTGCCGCTCTACGACCGCCTGACGGCAGTGCTCGAACGGCTGCAGCGCCCCTACGAAATCATCTTTGTGGATGACGCATCGACGGACCGCAGCTTTGACCTGTTAGCCAATCTCGTGGAAACCGATGGCCGGCTGAAGGTGATCCGCCTACGGCGCAATTTCGGACAGACACCCGCGCTGCAAGCCGGGTTCGACGAAGCGCAGGGTGAAGTCATCATATCCATGGATGGCGACCTGCAGCATGACCCCGAGGATATTCCCGCGCTGCTCGAAAAGGTGGAACAGGGCTGGGACATCGCCAGCGGCTGGCGCAAGAATCGCATTGACAATGCGATTACCCGCAAGATTCCTTCGCGCATCGCCAATTGGCTTATGGCCAAGGCTTCAGGAATTGAGCTGCACGATTTCGGAACCACCTTCAAGGCCTACAAGTCCGAGATCCTCAAGGATGTCAATCTTTACGGCGAACTCCACCGCTTCATTCCCGCCCTCGCGAAGCTTTATGGAGCGCGCGTGGTGGAAGTGCCAATCAAGAATACCCCCCGGGCGGCCGGGGATTCGCACTATGGCCTCAGCCGCACCTTCCGCGTGCTCTATGACATTCTGACGATCAAGTTTCTCCTTACCTACTTCACCCGGCCGATGCACTTCTTCGGCACCCTTGGGCTGACCGGCACCATCCTCGGCGGCTTGATCATGGCGTATCTGTTCGTGTGGAAGATCACCGGTCACGACATTATTGCTGATCACGGCCCCCTGATGATGGCTGGCGCACTGCTGCTGGTGGTGGGCATCATGATGTTCTCCACGGGCCTGCTGGGAGAAATGCTGATGCGCACCTATTTTGAGAGCCAGGGCCGCCGCATTTACGCCGTTCGCGAGGTTCGCTCGCGAAAAGAAAGCTCGCCCACTGAAGCCGCGCGCTAGCTGTGTTAGGTTAGTCCTTTTGGTTCTTATCTATGCTTCTGCCCTCGACGTATGCAATCACGCTGGCCTTGCTGGCGATTTCGGTGATTTTTCTCGGAATCTGGACGACCGTTTTCAAGAAGAGCGGCTGGCGATTTGAACTCGCCTACTTTGATTTGTGCCTGGGTGGGCTCATCGCGGCGCTGATTCTGAGCTTCACGGTTGGATCCATGGGCCCCGACATCTCCGTGGCTGACTCGTTTTTGCTGGTTGGCAAACGAGCCATTATCCTTGCGGTCATTGCGGGCTGCGTCTTCAATTTGGGCAACATGCTGATCGTCGCGGCGATCGAAGCCTCTACTGTGGGTGGCGCGGTACCGATCTCCGTCGGCTTTGGGCTGCTGGTCACCATCTTGTGGTCGTTCATTGCTCACTCGACAGGTAGCGCGGCAATGCAGTTTGGTGGAGTCGCCCTCGGCGTCGTCGCAGCTCTGCTGTGTGCGGCCGCGCAGTACCAGATCGTCACCAAGCGACATAAGGCATCAAAAGCCCTGATCGCTGAGCAGGCTGCCGCGGCTGCTGCTGCCGAGGGCCTGTCGCAACAGGCAGCCTCACAGCGCAAAAAGAAAATGGAAGCAGAATCGACTGAGCCCGGCCCCATTATCGGTATCGCCCTCAGCATTGCCGGCGGGCTTGTGATGGGTGGATTCTTCCCGGTCATCGGCATGAGCATGGAAGGCGAATTGGGTTTTGGGAATCCGTTTGCCGTTGTCCTGCTGGTTGCGATCGGCATGCTGATCAGCACCTTTGTCTACAACCTGTACTTTCTGAACCTGCCGGTAAAGGGGGCGCCGGTTT
>CAZBTA010000363.1:0-4236 GCA_964494515.1 uncultured Bryobacter sp. | reverse complement strand
CACCCCCATGCCCCCCTCGCCCAGCTTCGCCTCGATCACATACTGCCCCGTCGTCCCCGTGTCTTCTTCCTCGGTGCCGCTCAGCAGTTCCCCCGCCTGCGACATCATCCGGTCCGCCACGCTCTGCATCGCGAGCAGGCTCTCCACCTCCCGCCGCAGCTCTTCATCCGCACACGCCTCCCGCAGAAATCGCCCCCGCTCCTCCACCGGCAATTCCAGCGCCTTCTGGCACAACTCTTCAACCTGCCGGAATCTCTCCTCCGGACTCACTCCGCCGCCCCCGCGCCAAACTGCTTGGCCAACCACAGCTTCGAGAACTTCCAGTCCCGCTTCACCGTATCCACCGACACCCCCAACACCTCCGCAATCTCGGCATTCTCCATGCCCCCAAAGAACCGCATCTCCACCACCTTCGCCTTCCGCGCGTCCAGCCGCTCCAGCAGCTCCAGCGCCTCATTCACCGCCAGCACTTGCGTCTCCCCCTGCGGCAGGATTACGCCCGCCTCGCTCAGTTGCAGTCGCCGCCATCCGCCGCCCCGCTTCGCGCTCTGCTGCGCCCGCGCTTCTTCCACCGCCACCTGCCGCATCAGCCGCGCCGCGATCGCAAAGAAGTGCATGCGATTCCGCCAGTCCACTTCCGCCTCGTTCAGCCGCAAAAACACCTCATGCACCAGTGCCGTCGCCTGCATCGCGCTCCCCGGCGGCAACCGCTTCACCCGCCACCGCGCCATCTGCCGCAACTCCTGGTACACGATTGGTACTAGTTCTTCAAGGGCTTCTTTCTCCCCATCACGCCATCGTTCTAGTAGCTGCGTAATAGGCCCTTCAAGGCTCATATATTTCTTTCGATTGCTGTGCACCTTTTGCGGACTCGTTTTCGAATCTCCATTTATACCAAACCAAAAAATCATGGCCATGACGCACTCCAATCCCTACTCCCAACCCGGTGTCACCTCCCTCCGCCGCAGCATCTGGTTCCAACCCATCGCCGTCATGCTGGCGATCATCCTTGCTCCTCTCGCCGTCTGGCTCGATACCAACCCCATCTACGCCTCCATCTCTCCCCTCGCCGCCCAGGCCCAATCCGTAGGCGGCTTCTGCTCCGCGCTCCCCAGCGAGCGGCGCCTCATCCGTGAGTTCTGCGTCAACAACGCCAGCTACGCCGTCGACCTCACCATCTTCGAACAACAGACCATGGCCGCCTGGCTCGCCTCTCATGGCATGCCTGCCACTGAGGCGGACAATTTCTACAAGTACGCCAACGAAGAGGCCCGCAGCGAGTTCCGCGCCTACATGCTCGGTCGCATCATGCAGATTGCCTCCATGCCCGCCGCCAATCGCACCGCCAACGAGAACAAAGTCTACGAGTGGATGGAGGCTCTCGTTCGCGCCAATGAGCTCAAGCAGTATCAGGAGGCCTACTCCCACTTCGTCTCGCTCATGAACGATCCCTGCCGCTTCACTCTCGACAAACGCCTCAGCAAGTCGATGAACATCACCTACAACGGTGCTCCCTACTGCAACACCGGCTACAACCTCAACAGCCTCTTCGATCCCACCGTTTACATACCCAGCCCCAGCTACTTCTACCAGTACGGCGTTGTCAAATCCTACGGTGCCGCCAGTGATCTCTACCCCGGCTACAATCAGGCCGTCTCCGACACGCTTGCCACTCTCGGCCCGATCATCGGCATCAGCGTCGCCGCCGGCTCCGCCATCGCTATCGCCGCTGGCACCGCTCTCGCCACTACCATCCTCATTGGCTCCCTCAGCACCTCCGCCGCCTACGGCGCCTTCATTGTCACGGCTTCCACCATTGCCGCGCTCAGCACTGCCTTGCTCGTCGTTGCTCCGGTATTGATCGTCGTCCTCGCCGTCATCTTCGGCACTGTGGCGGCCATCATGATCGTTAACAACCAAAACATGATCAATGAGCTCTCTTCGCTCCAAACCAAGATCAACCAGGCCATCAACAATCCACTCACTCTGCAGGGCTTCATCAACGACCGCAGTGGTAACGGCGCCTTCAAGGTCGGCTCCACCTTCGTCGCCCAAACCCTCACCAACCCCTCGCTTACCACCGATCCCCTCCCCACCCATCGGCCCAACGTCGATCTCGGCTTCCTCATCACGCCCCAATCCGGCAGTCCCTCCACAGCCGAATCGTTCTCCTACAAGGATTGGCGCGGCGTCACCCGCACCACCACCACCTGGAACGGTTGGCTGCTCGATTCCTGCTCGGTTGCCAATTCCCCCTGCTACAGCATCGTCAGGTACGACAGCAACGACATTGAGGTTTCGCGCGAGAACTACACCACCAGCTTTAACGCCACCATCCGCTACACCGATTGGAACGGCGTTCGCTGGCTCGCCTCGCGCTTCGGCAATCGCTTCCTCAACGCCCGCGCCGACCGCGGCAACCTCCAGGATTGTGTTGCCGATGCCACCACTGGCTTGAGCACTGCCAATCCCTCCTCCTGCGCCAGCTACGTCTCAAGCTCCATCCCCATCGTTGATGCGAGCGGCAACAAGGTCACTCTCGCCTTCACTACCTTCCGCGCCCCCGTTGTCACCAACACCAATTGGACCTTCTCCCCGGGCACCTCCGCCACGCAAACTACCTCGGTCTCCGCCAACCCAACCGCGCGTATCTGCCTTGTCAATGGCGCCCTCAGTTCCAGCTTCACCTATTCCACGGGCTGCTACGAAGGCAGCGCCATCTCCGCCACCTTTAACGGCAACCTCCTCGAGCCCACCGCTTTGAGTCGCCTCGACTACACCGTTACCAATGTCCTGGGCACCACCAACGTCTCCATCAATGTGGGCGTCGGCATTGCCACCAAGATCATCTCCCCGCGCACCGTCACGGTCCCCTATGGCCAGCCGGTCTCCATCACCCTCGCGGCTCAGGGCGTTCCGCGCCCTCAATTCAGCATCGATCCCGCCCTTCCGCTCTACGGTCTTACCTTCACCAATAACGGCAATGGCACCGCCACCTTGAGCGGCGTCGCCACCAACTCCGGCCTCATCAGCATCTGCGATACCAGCGGCTGCCCCAAACTGACAGCGACCAACGGCTTCACCTCCGATTCGCAGGTGTTCAACGTCGTGGTCGATTCCCCGCCGTACGCGGAGGCCATTGGCCCCTTCAGCACCACCTTCACCAACGGCGTCATGAACAGGTTCAAGCTCTTCTCGAGGGGCGCCACCACGCCCGTCCGGTGGGTCAGCAATTCCACCTTGCCGTCATGGCTCACCCTGGTGAACAGTCCCGACGGCACGGCTACGCTGCAGGGCATTCCGCCCCTCGGCACCACCCAGCCGCTCGACCTCAGCCTTGGCCCGAACGCTGAAGGCACGGCCACCCTGCTCAAGTCCTTCTTGATCAACTTCACCGATCAGCCCACCTTCACCTCGAGCGTCGATCCCATCTTCTACGTCGGTGTTCGTAGTGAGTTCAGCGCTGTGGCCACCACTGGTACGATTACCCTCGACAGCGGCTTGCTGCCTGACGGCTTGATCGAGAAGTCCCCGGCCTTTGCCCCGCCCTCGGGTGTGGCCCGCGCCATCGGCGGCATCCCTGCTCCGGGTACAGGTGGCTCCTATCAGGTCCGCTGGAAGGTCACCAGCCCCGCTGGTTCCTCCTTCCTCACCCTCCCCTTGCTCGTCTATGAGGCTCCGCGCTTCGTCTCCGCCCCGCTCGCGATGATGTTTGCCGGCCGCCCCGCCAGCTTCAATGTCGCCACCACGGGCTACCCGTCGGTTTCAACGGTCACCACGGGCCTCGACGAGCCGCCGAAGGACGTCTCCTTTGGCCGCGGCATGTTCTTCTCGATCACTGGTCTGCCCTCGAGCCTCACCGCCACCAATCGCAACTCGTCAGGCTTTGCCACCAGCCAGCTCACCATCTCCGGCACCCCCACCACTGCTGACATTGGCACCCGCATCCTTCCGCTGGTTGCCGACAACGCCGTGGGCCAACCGGTCACGAGCAACCTCACGCTGCGCATCCTCCCCTACAATCCCACGCAGCCCGTACAGATCACCCCGGGCTTCGTCACCCAGCGCAACGCCGCGGGTAATGTGGTCATCACGGTCGTGCTGGCCAACGGCGGCAGCACCGCGGCGAGCAATGTAGCGATCACCAGCGCCCGTCTCGATGGCGTCGCGCCCACTCTCATTACGCCGCCATTGCAGCCGTCCATCCCGGCCGCCACCACCGCCACCTACACGCTC
>CAZBTA010000362.1:0-4254 GCA_964494515.1 uncultured Bryobacter sp. | reverse complement strand
GTGGCAACCAGTTGACACTCAGCGGCAATCCGCAGGTGGCGAAGTTTGACAAGAAGGCTCTTGTCGATGAGCTTTATCAGTGGGCCGACCAGCGCGCTTCCACCATTGCTCTTGCCAACCTTCATTCGGCCAATACGGTGGCCAACGGTCTGACCAGCAACAACCAGCGCCTGCGCGCCAGCGGCTGGATCTACAACACGTTCTACGGCATGATGACCTTCGTGCCTTACGGCAACGGCATCTTTTCGCCGTTCGGGTACAACTACTTCAACCCGAACATGGCCTATCAGGTTTACAACCCGCCGGCGTGGACTGTCATGAGTGCTGATCCTGGCCGCTCGCCGAGTTTCAACAGCGACCTCGGCTACATGAGCACTGGCACGCGTTCCTCGAGCGGTTACTCGGGTGGCGGCTCGCCGTCCATGTCGGCACCGGTATCTGGTGGCGAGCGTGGCGGTGGTGCTGCGGCTGCTGGTGGTGCCCGCGGCGGCGGAGCCGCCGGGGGCGGTGGTGCTCGTGGTGGCGGTGGCGGCGGCGGGATCTAGTCGACCGCGCGCAACACCGGATAGTAGTCCTTGTCCGGCTCGTGGAAGGGGCTGCGCTTGTACAGCCACATCTGACGGGCACGTGGATTTGATTTCAGAGCGGGATCAGCAGCGAGAGCGGCTTCAAAGTCGGCTTTCAGCTTCGGATCCCGCTCAAGCATTTTCTGGGCCAGCGGTTCGAAGATGTAGTCGGAGGCGTACTCCTTCAACTCGAAGATGCCGTTGATGGTGCCCCACTTGACGACCGAATCGGGGGCGTTCGGCTCAAGCAGGTGCATGGCGAGCTTACCGAGCGGCTGGTTGGTGGGCACGAAGAAGTACTGCGCGGTGATGTCGCGCTGTTCACGGGTGACCTTCGTTTCAAAGTTGGGCATGAAGCGGGCTTCAAAGGGCTGGGGTGGGAAGCTGACCTTGTCGAAGCGGACCACCTCAACATTGGCCTTCGTGCTGCCCGACATCGGCTGGACCTTGATGCCATGCAGGCGGAGCAGGTCAAGAATCGACGTCCACTCGCGCGGAATGTAATAGCCCTTGGGGATGGTGACTTCGGTCTTCGGGACGGCGCTGCGGATGAGCGTCACGTCGAGATTGCGCGGCTTGGGCAGGTAGCGGAGAACGGGGCCACCGAGGACAGGGCCCTGGTAGGTTTCGGTCTCGAGCAGGCGCACGGTGTAGGGCGTGCCGGTCTTGCCGGGGGCGAAGTCGAGGGCAAGCTTGTCGCCGGCCTTCAGCAGTTCGCTATCGGCCTTGGCGGTGGCAGCACGGAGGTCCTTGCCGTTAGCAGCAATGACCTTGAGCGTTTCGAGCATGATGTCGTAGTGAGCCCAGGCGCGGACCTTGAAGGGCTTGAGCGAGTGAGTCTCGACGAGCAGGCTGGCGCGGTTGCGTGTGGCCACGTAGCCGTTGGTATAGCGGGGGCTCATCGGAAGCATGGTGAACGGCTGGCCGGGGCGGATGGGGCCACCGAGATACCAACCCATGACGTGACCCTGATCTTCCATGCCCTTCCAGAGCGCGGGCAGCCACTTCTGGCCGACCCAGGAGGCGACCGAGGGATGAACGTCGATGCCGTCGTGAATGACGATTGTGGTGTCGGGCTGCTGGTCCATGCCATCGGTGACGTGGTTGTCGATCAGCAGGTCGGGCTGCCACTTGTTGAAAGCCTTGAGCCAATTCTGCATTTCGGGCGAGTCGGCCTTCATGAAGTCGCGGTTCAGGTTATAGCGCTGCGCGGTGACGCGGAAGCCCTGTTCGTTGGGGCCCTGTTCGTTGAAGCGGTGATAGGGGCTGCGGTTCTCATGGCCGTCGATGTTGAAGACGGGCATGGAGAGGATGATGGCGTGGTCGAGGAAGGACTCGAACTTTTTGGTGACCAGGATGTCGCGCAGCAGCATGACGGCGGCTTCCTTACCGCCGTTTTCGCCGGGATGGATGGCGTTTTGGAAGAAGATGATCGGCTTGCCGGTCTTCCTGGCGGTGGCGGGGTCGAAGGCGCGGTCCTTAGAGGCGATGAAGAGGTACATGCGGTGGCCCTGGGGGGTGGCACCGATGTCGACCATGCGCGCATAGGGCGAGGCGGCGGCGAGCTTGAGGTAGACGTCGAGGATCTCCTCGTAGACGCCGGTCTCTTTCCACTTTGTCTTTTCGGCGACGGTGAGGAGGTTCTTGGGAGAGCGGGCCGTCGAATCGTTGAGGGTCTTCGCCTCTTTCATTTTGTCGGTGACCCAGACGCTAGCGTTGGGCGGAACGAGGATGTCCTGCGCAAAGGCGAGGGAGGCGAGTAAAGGCAGCAAGTACTTCATTTCTTGGTCTCCAGCGAGATCGAGGATACGATGAGCGCGAGTTCGCGGCCATCGTTCGGGAAGGTGTTGGGCGGCAGGGCCTTATCGGTGGTGAAATCGACGAGGATTTTCTCAGTGGCAAGCGCGGTTGGGGGGACGTCGACGAGGTAGTAGAAGTCTCCGGGCTTGGCGAAAGTCTGTGGGGGCAACTCAAGGCCATTCAGGCGGGCACGAATGGAAATTGGCCCAATGCGGCCGACGACGATGTCGGGCAAGTTGCCGTAAAGACCCAGTTTGGCGCCGAGCTTTTGGCTGGCGAAGGGCGGGCGCAGTTCGACCTGCATCTTGTTTGAGGCCCAGCGCCAGCGGCCTTCCTCGATCTGGTAGAAGCCAGAGATGAGCTGGGAGGCGTGGCGGGGATTGCCGGCCTCGACCACGGAGGTGAGCGAGGACTTGGGGTCTTCGACCGTGTACTGTGACAAGTCACGATCCTGACGGCAGGCGCAGCAAACAAGCAGAGCGGCCGCGAGTAGGGGCTTTAGCATGGTTCGATCTCGATGAGGCAGGAATAGAACGTGGCGCCACCGCCGATATCGGTGAGCCGCTGGCTGGTGAGGGCATTGATGCCGAGGCCTCCGGGAGACAGGCGTGGCCAGCGCACGCTGGGCGCGCAGATGACGCCGGGCTGGACGTGCTGCGCATCGAGGCGGGCAACAGACTCGACAGCACCACGATCGTTGAACAGACGCACGCGGGCCCCGTCGATGATCTGGCGCGGGGCGGCGTCGTTGGGGTGGATGATGACGACGGCATTGTCCTGATCGACATCGGGACGGTGGCCGAAGGTGGAATTCATGGAGTCATGATTCTTCCACGAAATCATCTCAAGTGGATAGCGGCCGCTCGAGGCGGCGCCAAAGCGGGATTCGACGGGAGGCTCGTAGGTGAGGGCCTTGCCGCCGGTGATGAACTTGCCGTGCTCGGTGGGGAACTGTCCGTTCGCGAACGGCTGGAACTCGCCCGCAGGCGCGCCAAGATTGAGGCGGACAGAATGCTCAGCCTCAAGCCGCTCAAGCGTGATGCCGGCGAGGAAGGGCGAGGGAGAGGCCAGGAGCTGGCGGATCATGTCGTCATCGGTGTCGTTGAAGCAGGCGTCCGTAAAGCCCATGCGGCGGGCGAGCTCGCGGAAGACATCGGCATTGGGCCGGCACTCAAAGGGAGGCGCAATGGCGGGCCGGGCGAGTTGGATGTAGTAGTGGCCGTAGGAAATGTAGAGGTCCGTGTGTTCGAGGAACGTGGTGGCCGGCAGGACGATATCGGCGCGGAGGGCGGTATCGGTCATGAAGTGTTCGAGGACGACGGTGAAGAGGTCTTCGCGCGCGAGGCCGCGGAGGACTTCAACCTGGTCGGGGGCGATGGCGGCGGGGTTGGAGTTGTAGTTGATCATGGCCATCACGCGCGGGTTGTCGAGGCGCGTGAGGGCATGGCCGAGTTCGCTCATGTTGATGAGGCGGGTGGGATGGGGCTCGAGGTCGAGGCGCTCGACAGCCGCGCGATTGATGGCGAAGCCGCCGGAGGTGGAGAGGTTGAAGCCGCCGCCGATGTGGCGGAACTGGCCGGTGAGCGCGGCGAGGCTGGCGATGGCCTGGATAGCGCGGCCGCCGCGATCGCTGCGCTGGACGCCGTAGTTGGCGCGGAGGACGGCGGGGCGAGTGGTGGCGAGTTCGCGAGCGAGGGATTCGATGGTGGCGGCGGGGACACCGGTGAGCTCAGCGGCGCGGGCGGGCGTCATGTCCATGGCGACGGCGCGGTACTCAGCGAGGTCGTGGATGTGCTCGATGTAGGAGGCGTCCTCGAGGCCATCACGGAAGATGACGTGAGCCATGGCGAGAGCGAGAGCAAGGTCAGTGCCGGGGTGGATGGGGATG
>CAZBTA010000361.1:1559-4332 GCA_964494515.1 uncultured Bryobacter sp. | reverse complement strand
GTCGCCGCAAGATCATTCTTGCCGGCCTCTGGACGGAGGCCTGCGTCATGTTCCCGAGCCTCGACCTGTTGCGCGAGGGCTACGAGGTGTACATCCCCACAGACGCCTGTGGTGACATTTCCAACGAGGCACATGAGCGGGCCGTTACCCGGCTTGTCCAGGCGGGCGCCGTGCCTGTAACTTCGCTCCAGGTTACTTTCGAACTCCAGCAGGACTGGGCACGTTCTGGCACCTACGAAGGCGTGATGGATATCCTGCGCACGCACAGCCCCTACGGCATACAGGTGCGCTTCTCCAAGTGGGCGCTTGGCGAACACGCAAGCGAGGCCGGCTCTTAACGGAACCCCCATGCGCATCTCACTGCTGCTACTGGCGAGTATGTCGCTTTACGCACAGGAAGGAGGAGGGAGCTCAACCAGGCTCCCTCTGTTGCGCCCCATGCGTTACGACGAGAACTGGAATGCCTTTAAGGGTGGAGGCACATGGTTCGAGCGGCTCAAGAACATTCCGCTCGGCAATGATTTTCGTTTCACGTTGGGTGGTGATGTACGCGAGCGCGTGGAGTGGTTCAACAACGAAGAGTGGGGTGTTGACAAGCCTGGCACGGATGGCTACCTCCTGCAGCGCTACATGATCCATGGCGATCTGCGTATCGGTTCGCACTGGCGCGCCTTTGGTCAGCTAAGGAGCAACTTTGTTACCTGGCGCCAGGGCGGCCCTCGCCCGACTGACAAAGATGTAGTGGATTTCGAACAGGCTTCACTCGAATACTCGCTCAACGAGTCGGGAGCTTTCCGTCTCCGTGTTGGCCGGCAGGAAGTCGCCTTGGGGTCTTCGCGGTTGATCTCCATTCGCGAAGCTCCGAATATCCGCCTGTCTTTTGACGGTGTCCGCATGAGCACCGTGCAGCGCGGCTGGAAGGTCGATCTGATGGCATTGCGCCCCGTACGCACGCGGCCCCAGGGTTTCAATGATCAACCCGACCACCGAACCAGCCTATGGGGTGTTTATCTTGTCTCACCCAACAAGTCGGTGGCTGGCGGTACTCTTGATCTCTACTACCTCGGCATCGACCGAAAACGAGCTCGTTTTGATGTGGGCGCCGGACGCGAACAGCGCCAGTCCTTTGGCGTCCGTTACGCGAGGCAAAAAGAAGCGTGGGATATGGACTGGGAAGGCGTGCTGCAACTCGGCAGCTTTCGTGGCGGTCAGATTCGTGCCTGGACGGTGGGTACGAATACCGGCTATACGCTTGCTCAGTTTAGATGGCGCCCGCGTATCGGCCTCAAGGCTAACGTCACTTCCGGTGATGGCAATCGCAACGACAATCGCCTCGGGACGTTCAACGCGCTCTTCCCAAAGGGCAACTATTTCAGCCAGGCCGACGTCCTCGGCCCCTACAACCTGATGGACCTTCACCCATCTGTCAGTTTCACGCCACACCGCCAGCTCAGCTTCTATCTTGATCTCAATTTCTTCTGGCGCTACAGCACGCAGGACGGCCTCTACGATGTGCCCGGCAACGTGGCTGTCACGGGTGTTGGCAGTGACGCGCGCTTTGCTGCCTACGCCACCAAGAGCGGCATCGAGTACCGCCCGAATCGCTATCTCACGCTCGAATCGGAATACCAGCGTTTGATTTCGGGCCGTTTCCTGAAGGACCAGGGCCGCCGCACGGCCATCGACTTTCTGGTGTTCTCTTCCACATTCCGCTTTTGAGGTTCTATGTCTAACCCTGCAAGCAAATCCACTACCGCCTGGGTCGTTCTTGAGAATCCAGTCTTTCGCCGTCTCTGGACCGCTGGCGTCGTGATGGGGATGGGGCAGGTGATTCAGGATCTCACCGCGAGCTGGTTGATGACGACGCTTACCTCCAACCCGCTCCCGGTGGCCCTTCTCCAAACCGCTCTGTCACTGCCTGTTCTGTTTGTTGCTTTTCCCGGCGGTGCACTCGCTGATTTGCTCGACCGTCGCAAGTGGATGATCACTCTGCTGTTGTGCCTGAGTCTGGTTGCTCTTGCTCTGGGAGCATTGTCGTTCAAGGCATTGTTGGTGCCGGAAGGTCTGCTCGCAATGGTCTTCCTTACCGGCTGCCTCAGCGCGGCCTTTACGCCCGCCTGGATGCGAACCGTGCCGGATGTCCTCTCGGGGGCCGAAGTGCCCATGGGGGTCACGCTCAACTCCACCGCGGTCAATCTCGCCCGGCTCGGCGGCGCCAGCATTGCCGCGCTTGTGTTGAGCAACTGGTTTGTCGGTGCTGGCTTCGTGCTGACGAGCATCGGCTATCTCACGCTGGCGGTGGCGATCTATCAGTGGCGATCCGCGGCGGTGATCAGAGCGCTGCCACCGGAGAACTTCGGCGGCGCCATCATGACTGGTCTGCGCTATGCCCTCTACAGTGACAGCATCAAGCGCGTCGCTGGCCGCACTCTCGCCTTCTCGATATTCGGCTCCGCCATGCTGGCGCTTTTACCCACTCTCGCACGGCAGTACTGGAAAACGTCGGCCTTCGATTTCGGCATGATGTGGGCGGCCTTTGGCCTTGGCGCTGTGCTGGGGGCAACAGTGCTGGTGCCCTTACGACAAAGGATCTCTCTCGATCTGTTGATCACCGGCATGACTGGCCTGCTTGCCTTGCTGCTGCTTATCATCTCGCAGCTTGGATCAGTCACTTTTGCTTATCCGCTGATGTGTCTTGCAGGCATGGCGTGGGTGAGCATGGTGTCCACCTTTGGTGTTTCGATGGGGGCCGCCTCACCACCCTGGGTGCTTT
>CAZBTA010000361.1:0-1549 GCA_964494515.1 uncultured Bryobacter sp. | reverse complement strand
GTTGTCCCTGTACGTGCTCGCTTTTCAGGGCGCGGCGGCTGTCGGGTCCATCATCTGGGGCCAACTCGCTCACCAGGTTGGCGTTCCGGTTGCCCTGTCTGTCGCGGCCGTCGGGTTGGCGGCCACGATGGCTCTTGCGCTATTTGCCCCCATGCCATTGCCCAACCCTCAGCAGTTACAGCCATCGCGGCATTGGTCCGAGCCTCATGCCGCAAGTTCGGTTCCCGACAACGCGCCCGTTACCGTCACGATTGAGTACCTCGTCAATGAGGCCGACGAGCAGGATTTTCGCGCCGCTATTGCCGGGCTGCGTGCACAACGGCTGCGTGATGGCGCCATCTCGTGGACGCTGCATCACTCCATTGAAGAGCCCGAACGCTTCCTCGAACAGTTTCAACTCCTGTCCTGGCTGGATCATCTGCGGCAGCACGACCGCGTGACCCACGCCGACCGCAGCCAGCAGGTCCTGGTCCACCGCTATCACATTGGTCCCAATCCGCCCATCGTGCGTCATTGGCTGACGCTCTAGTCACTCGAAAGGAAAACAATGAACCACTTCGTTTCATATGCCTCCATTGCCGCCCTTACTGCTTTGCTTGCCTCTTGTGGCACGCCGGCCAAATCCCAACAGGGCGGCGGAATTCCGGTTTTTGGCGTGGATGTCGTCGAGGTAAAGCCGACCAGCGTGCCAATCTTCAGTGAGTTTGTGGGCAGCACGTTTGCCGAGCAGGAGGTTCAGGTCAATCCCCGGGTCAACGGCTACATCCAGTCACGCCATTTCAATCCCGGTGATATTGTGCGCCCCGGGCAACTGCTGTACTCGCTCGATCCTGCCACGTACCAGGCCGAAGTGGATCGGCTCCGCGCCGAGGTTGCCCGTGCCGACGCTCAATTGAAGTTTGCTCGTGAGGGTGTTGAGGTGATCCGGGCCGAGAGCGAATTCGCGCAAGCAGAGGCCAACCTCATCAAGGCGGATCAGGACGTCAACCGCGTCAAGCCGCTGGTGGCCCAGAACGCGCTGCCCGAACAGGACCTGGATCAGGTCATTGCCAATCAGCGTGTCAACCAGGCAACCGTAAAGGCACGCAAGGCAGCCTTCGAGCAGCAGCGCCTGACACAAAAGACTCAGATCGACCAGGCTGTTGCCGCCCTCGCTTCCGCCAGGGCATCTCTGGCGACGGCCGAGCTCAACCTCGGCTACACCCGCATCACCTCGCCTGTAACCGGCCGCATCGGCGAGACCACGGTGCAGACGGGAGGACTCGCCGTTGCCACCTCCACCAATCCACTCACGCGAATTTCCCCGCTCGATCCCATCTATGTGGAGTTCAAGGTCGGCGAGCGCGACTACCTCGATTACATCCGCAAGGAAATCGCCAAGCAACGCTCGACAGGCTCGGGACAGGTTGTCGAACCACTCCAACTACTGCTGGCTGACGGAACTGTCTACGACAAGCCCGGCACGTATCGCTACGCCGATCGTGCGGTCGACGTTCAAACCGGCACCCTCAAGCTCATCGGTACCTTTCCCAATCCCGATCGAATGCTG
>CAZBTA010000360.1:0-4378 GCA_964494515.1 uncultured Bryobacter sp. | reverse complement strand
GCCCCCACAAGCTCCTTGCCAATGGCGATCACCAGCGGCGTCTTTCCGGTGCCGCCCATCGAAAGATTGCCCACCGAGATCACCGGCACAGGTAGCTTCCGCGCCGCCACTGGCCGGGCCGCAATCAACCGCCAGGGCCAAGACAATGGCGCCAGACATGTTGCCAGTGGTAACAATCCCTTTGGCACACCTTGCCCAAGCAGCGCCGTGAGCCGCGGCACCAAACGGTCTGCCGCCCCGCGCATGCTCTGCGCCACGCGCTGGCCACGTTCGCCGAGCTCTGGCTCGAGAAGCGCCGCGCGCACGGCGGCGGCGAGTTCATCAGGCCGCTCGACCACGCGCACCGCGCGCGCCTTCACAAACGCCGCCTGGATCTCGGCAAAGTTGCGCATATTGGGCCCGGTGAGCACCGGCTTGCCAAAGAAGGCGGGCTCGAGAATGTTATGCCCCTGCGTCTCATTAAAGCTGCCGCCAACAAACACGACGCTCGCGTGGGCAAACAGCGCCGCCAGCTCGCCAATCGAATCAAGCAGCAACACGTCCGCCTCGCGCAGCGCCGTGCGCCGGGCAAAGCGCATGCCACGCTGAGCCATTTTGGCGGCCACCGGCTCAAAGCGCTCCGGTTTACGAGGCGCCACCAGCAGGCGCACCTCACCGCCAAGCGCCTCATAGGCGTCGAGCACGGCATCATCGTCATCAACGCTGCCAGCGGTGGTCGACGCGGCGACCCAAAGCGGCTTGTCACTCGCCTTCAACCAGGCGAGCAACTCCGGCGCCACGGGCCTGGCCGAGGGGTCAAAGTCGTACTTCAGATTGCCGGCGAGCAACACCTCACCGGGATAGCCGAGGGCGCTAAATCGTCGCGCGTCTTCTTCACTCTGGGCGGCCACCAGATCCATCTGCGGCATGACGGCGGCAAACAGCCAGCCGAGCCGCTCATAGGTGGGCCAGGCTTTGTCGCTGATGCGGCCATTGACTTGTGCCCACATCGCGCCGCTGCGCTTGGCCTCGCGGATGCGGTGCGGCCAGATCTCGGTCTCAAAGTTGATGACGAGCGCGGGCGAGATGCGCCGCAGCACCCGCCGCACGGCAAACGGAAAGTCCACCGGCGCAAAGAACACGCCATCCGCGAGGCCCTTCAGCCGGCTCTCGGCGAGCTCTCGGCCGGCCAGCGTGGTGGTGCTTACAAAGACGGGCGTCTCGGGCAGTGTGGCGCGCAGCTTTCGCAACAGCGCGATCGCGCTCATGACCTCGCCCACGCTGACGGCATGCAACCAGATGCCGCCCGGCTTCGTCGCAGGAATGTGGGCGCCCAGCCAGCCCAACCGCTCCTTCATGCCGTTCCAGTAGGCCGGTTGCCGCAGGCACCGCCACGCCGCATACAGTAGTAGAAGTGGTAGCAAGGCAGCTCCGGCCAAGCGGAGCAGAAGGTAGGTCAACTTGACGCGCAGAGATTGGATCGGGGACGTCCTCGTTTTTTCGAGTATAACCAGCACGGCCTTCGCCATTGGCGAATCGACGTTCAAGGCCCCGCGGGCAGAAGACATGAAGTCCAAGACCGCGCTCGACAACGTGATCATCGGCGTTGAGGCCTTCAACACGCGCGAGAAAACCGAGAAGGCGTTTGGCAAGGTGGACCCGAACAAGTTCGAGGTGCTGCCCGTGCTGGTCGTGATTCAGAACAACCGCAAAACCGCTCTCAAGGTGTCGCCACTCGAGGTGCAGTACATAGTGCCGGGACAGGGCAAAATCGACGCGCTGATTGGCGAAGACATTCTCAGCGCCGGTGGTGGCCCGAGCCGGCCCAATCTGGGGCCGCGCCCGTTGCCGATTCCGCAGCGCAGAAAGAAAAACCCGCTGGCTGCTCCCGAGATCGAAGGCCGCGCTTTCGCCGCCAAAATGATCGCCGCGGGTGAGTCTGCCAGCGGATTCTTCTACTTCAATATCCAGCACCGTACAACCGCCAAGCTGTACATCAGCGGCCTTACCGATGCCACGACACAGCAGGGCCTGTTCTACTTCGAAGTGCCCTTCGTCGAATAGCTTACTTCTTGGCCGGAGCTGCCGGCGCGGCAGCCTTCTTGGCCGGCGCGGCGGAGGTCTTCTTCGTGGCGGCCGGGTCATTCGGCCACAGCGGCGCACCCAGCGGATAACGCGTGATTGTTACCTTCTGCATCACGATGGGGTCGTTGGGCCGGTCGTTCGGGCCACGCGGCACACGCGCGAGCGAGCCGACGAGCTCCTGGCCTTCCACCACCTCGGCAAAGATCGTGTGGCGACCGTTCAGCCACGGCGTCGCCTTCTCGGTGATGAAGAACTGGCAGGACCCCGTGCGCGGCCCCGAGTTCGCCATCGCAAACAGGCCGGCCTTGTTGAACTCGAGCGTCGGATAGAACTCATCCACGATCGGCTCCGTACCACCCGTGCCATCGCCGTTCGGGTCGCCGCCCTGGATCATGAAGTCCGGGATCACGCGGTGGAACGTCAGGCCGTTATAGAGCGGCACGGCGGCCTTGCGGCCCGTCTTCGGGTTGAGCCATGCTTTCTTGCCCTGCGCGAGGTCGACGAAGTTGCGCACGGTCACCGGTGATTCCTTCTCGAACAACTTGCCCACGATCTTGCCGACCGGCTGGCCCATGTGGGTCAGCGCAATCGTCACATAAAGACCATCGGGACGCGGAGGCGGTGGCGGTTCCACTGTCTTTTTGGCGACAGGAGCGGCGGCCTTCTTCGCCGGGGCCGCGGCGGCTTTGGTGGCGGGTGCGGCCGGCTTCTTCGCCGCTGGCGCGGGCGCCGGAGTCTGTGCCACCATCAAAAACGAGCTTGCGCCCAAGAGCGCGAGAATCGGAAATAGCTTCATCACTATGAATTATATCGAGCGCGCCCTCCTCGCCCTTTCCCTCGTTGCCCTGCCCCTGGCGGCTCAGAACGCCAAGGTCTCCATCCTCGCCACCACCGATCTGCACGGCTACATCTACCCCTACGATTACTTCACGCAGAAGCCGGCCAACTACGGCCTCGCGAAGATCGCAACGCTCGTCGACGAGGTACGCAAGGCAACGCCCGACGCGCTGCTGATCGATGCCGGCGACACCATTCAGGGCTCGCCCCTCGAGGGCGTCTATCAGGGCTTCAAGCTGACGGGACGCTTGCCTGCTTCTGTCAAAGTGCCCGCTCGCGCGCTGGCGATCGACCCGATGATGCTGGTGATGAATGCCATGAAGTACGACGCGATGACCGTCGGCAATCATGAGTTCAACTACGGGCTTGAGAATCTCAATGCCGCCCGTCGCGTGGCGCGCTTCCCCTGGCTGAGCGCCAATACCGTCGCCTCCGGGCCCAACACCAAGCCGTTTGTCCCCTATCTCGAGAAAACGATCCAGGGCGTGCGCGTCGCCATCGTTGGGCTGACGACGCCCGTCATCCCGCAGTGGGAAAAGCCCGAGAACTATCGCGGCTACAGCTGGGAGAATCCGGCCGATTCCCTGCGGCGGCTGTTTGAAGTCTGGGGCGCGAACAAGCCCGACCTCATCATCGTCGCCGCTCATGGCGGCATCGATAAGACAGGCGGCAAGGAGAACTTCGCCTGGCAGATCGCCGAGTTGCCTGGCGTCCATGCGGTGATCTTTGGCCACACGCATGGCGAGGTAGCCGAGGTGTTCAACGGCGACACGTTGCTCACACAGCCGCGCAATTATGGCGGCTCGCTCACGCGGCTCGACTTTGAATTCACGCGCGATGCCGCCGGCAAGTGGACCATGAGCTCGCGGCGCGCCCACCTGCTCAAGATCACGAATGAAACGCCGGCCAGCGAGGAGATCCTTTCTCTCGCCAAGCCCTATCACGAGGCCACCGAGCAGTACCTCTCAAGCCCGATCGTCGAATCCACCGTTGAGCTCAGCGGCGCCAATGGCCGCGCGGAAGACAGCGCGCTGGTGGATGCGATCCACGAGGTGCAGCTTGCTTATACGAAGGCTGATGTCAGCTTGACGTCGCTGTTCAACCCGCGCGTCACTGTGCACAAGGGCCCGGTGACGGTGCGCGAAGCAGCGGCGCTTTACGTTTACGACAACACGCTCTACAAGGTGGAGGGCAACGGCAAGATGCTACGGCTGGCGCTTGAGAATGCCGCGCGCTTCTTTGAGACCTGCCCCACGCCCGCTTGTGATTCCGGCAATCTCATCAACTCCAAGGTGATGGGCTACAACTACGACATGGCCGAGGGCGTTACCTACGAGATCGACCTGCGTAAGCCCACCGGCCAGCGCATCACCAACCTCATGTTCAAGGGCAAGCCGCTCGCCGATGAGCAGCCGCTCACGATCGCGCTCAACAACTACCGCGCCGCGGGATCCGGCGGCTACGACATGTTCAAGGG
>CAZBTA010000359.1:0-4387 GCA_964494515.1 uncultured Bryobacter sp. | reverse complement strand
CAACGCATTTGCTTGATGCTAGCAGTATTTATATGAAGTGGTTTTGATATACTCCCCACAGACTGCCCCATGCGGGTGCGGGCCGTGTAGTCCAGGGGCCGCGTGGCGGAAGGTCCTAACCAACATCGTCAATCTCGTCTAATTTTTTCGACAAGGGGAAGAGCCATGAAATTTCTCTCTCAGACGCTTCGCAAGCTGGTGCTCGGGGCCGTGGCCGCCGGGATGCTGATTGCGCAGGGACAGAAGAACTGGAAGGACCAAGCGGAGTTTGATCTTTACACATCGGTGACGAAGGCCGCCACACCGGATCAGCAGGTGCAATTGCTGAACCAGTGGAAGGAAAAGTATCCCGAATCGGACTTCAAGTTGATCCGGGCGCAGATGTACATCATCACTTACAACCGCAAGAACGATCCCGTTGGCCTGTATGGCGCGGCCAAGGATTTGTTGGCGCTTGACCCGAAGAATTTCGAAGCCCTGTATTTTCTCTCGCTGCTGACGGTAAGCATGAACAAGACGGACGCCGAGAGCCTTGAGACGGGCGTGAAGGCGGCCAATGGCCTGTTGTCCGTGTTGGATACGGCGTTTGACCCCGGCAAGCGGCAGGCGAACGTGACCGAAGCGCAATTCAAACAGCAGCGCACGGATACCGAAGTGTTGGCGATCAAGACGCTCGGCTGGGTAGAGTGGCAGAAGAAGAATTACAAGGAATCCGAGAAGCATTTTGCCAAGGCGCTCGAGATCGCGCCGGGCAATGCTGAGATGAGCTACTTCCTCGGCATGGTGATCGCGCTGCAGAAGGACCCCAAGCGCCAGGCCGAAGCGCTGTGGCACTTCGCCCGCGCTGGGTACCTCGAAGGCCCCGGGGCGCTTGATGCGACGCGCAAGTCGCAAGTGGCCAGCTATTTCAATCGCTCCTATACAACCTACGCCGGCGACGACAAGAAGGAAATGTCCGAGATCATCGAGAAGGCCAAAGCGAACGTTTTGCCGCCAGCCGGCTTTGAGATTGAGTCGAAGGATGTGCGGATGGCCAAGAACGCCGAAAAGTTCAAGGCTGAAAATCCGATGCTTTACCAGTACATGGAAATCAAAAAGGCCCTGCAGGCCGCCGATGGTGAAGCATATTGGGGCAACCTGAAGGACGCCGAACTGCCAACTTTCAAAGGAAAGCTGGTGAGCACGAAGCCTGAGGTGAACCCGAAGGAAATCGTACTGGCGGTGGAAACAGCAGATCAGCCGGAAGTCACGCTGGTGCTTGAGAAGGCGCTGCGTGGGAAAGCTGAGCCGGGCACGGAAATCGAATTCACTGGCGTGGCAAAAGAATACACGAAGGACCCCTACAGCCTGAAGCTTGAAGTGGAAAACGAAAAGCTGAAGGGCTGGCCGGCACAGGCTGCCCCCGCCAAAGGGACGAAGGCGCCGGTAAAGAAGGCAGGTCCGGCGGCCAAGAAGTCCGCGAAAAAGTAGCCGAAAAGAATGTCCTGCGGGGCAGCTTTTGGAGACCCAATTCGCGGGGTATGATCATTTGAAGGAGAAATCGTCCTCTTGACACTATTGACCCATTCACTTCGCAAGATCGCCCTTGGCGGCGTTCTTATGATGGCATCCGTCGGCCTGTACGGGCAGGCCCAGAAGAACTGGAAGGACCAGGCGGAATACGACCTCTACGTGCAGATCACGAAGGCCACCTCGCCGGACCAGCAGATTCAGCTTCTGAATCAGTGGAAGGAAAAGTATCCCGAATCCGAGTACAAGCTCGAGCGCGCGCAGGCCTTCATCCCGGTGTATGGCAAGAAGAACGACGGCGCCGGCATGTACCAGGCGGCCAAGGACCTGCTGGCTCTCGACCCGAAGAGCTTCCAGGCTCTGTACTTCCTGACCGTGCTGACCGAAAGCCTTGGCAAGAAGGACGCCGAAGGTCTCGACATGGGCGTGAAGGCAGCCAACGGGCTGCTCGGCACGTTGGACACCAACTACGATCCGGCCAAGAAGCCGCAGGGCGTCACGGACGCGCAGTGGAAGGATCAGCGCTCGGCCTCCGAGCTTGCCGCGCTGAAGACCCTCGCCTGGGTTGAACTGCAGAAGAAGGACTACAAGGCTGCTGAAGCAATCTACGTCAAGGGCTTGAACGCCAACCCCAACTCGGCACTGTTCAGCTCGTTGCTTGGCACGGCGATTGCTCTCCAGAAGGACCCGAAGCGTCAGGCTGAGGCGATGTGGCACTTTGCTCGCGCTGGTAACCTCGACGGCGCGGGTGCTCTTGAGCCGACGGCCAAGGCGCAGACGGCTGCTTACTTCAGCCGCGTCTACACCGCCTTTGCTGGTGACGACAAGAAAGAACTGAACGAGATTATCGAGAAGGCGAAGGCCAACGTCATGCCTCCGGCTGATTTCAAGATCAAGTCGAAGGAAGAGAAGATGGCCGAGAACGCCGAGAAGTTCAAGTCGGAAAACCCGATGCTCTACCAGTACATGGAAATCAAGAAGGCCCTGCAGGCGGCCGATGGTGATGCGTACTGGGGCAACCTGAAGGACGCCGAACTGCCGACCTTCAAGGGCAAGCTGGTGAGCACCAAGCCCGAGACGAACCCGAAGGAAATCGTCGTCGCCGTGGAAACGGCCGACCAGCCGGAAGTAACGCTCGTCCTCGAAAAGCCGCTGCGCGGCAAGGCTGATGTGGGCACGGAAATCGAATTCACTGGCGTCGCCAAGGAATACACGAAGGAACCGTACTCGCTGAAGCTCGAGGTCGACAACGAAAAGCTGAAGGGCTGGCCGGTGCAGGCTGCTGCCCCCAAGGGTCCCGTCAAGAAGGCTGCTCCGGCCGCCAAGAAGACGGTGAAGAAGTAGTCTTGTCCGACAAGTTGGATCTGAAGCGGCCCGCAGGCGAAAGCTTGCGGGCCGCTTCGCATTTGGTAGTGATCTCGCATGGGAGCGGCGGCCGGCCGGAGACACACGGCCAGCTGGCGGGTGTGCTGCGCGGGCGCGGACTCGCGGTAGAAGTGCCATTGCACGAGGGCAACAACCGGCTCGACAATCGTCTGGCGAACACAACTGAGAACTTTGTGCGGCGGCCACAATGCCTGCGCGAGGTGATCGATCGCGCGGGGGCGGAGCGCGTGGTGATCGTGGGGCACTCGCTTGGTGGCTATACGGGGCTGGTGCTGGCGGGCGGGGTGACGGATTTGATTGCGGATGGCCTCGATGAACGCGTGGTGGGTGTGGTGCTGTTGGCGCCCTCGGTGAACTGGTTTCGCTCGCTGGACCGGGTGCGGGTGCCGGTGCTGATGTTCACTGGCGGGCGCGATACGATCACGCCACGGATGCATGGGGAGATCGTCACCAAAGGCGTGCCGCATGCTGAACATGTGCACATCGCCGAGGCGACGCACTATTCGTTTCTGAGTCCGTTTCCGGAGATGGATGCGGTAGATCGCGAGGCGATCTTCGCGCGGATTGCCGACTTCGCGGTTGGGCTACTGCTCGAGCCGGGCGAGACGGCGTGATTCGATCGCATTGAGCACGGCTTCGATCGAATCTTTGAGCGGATTCGTGCCCGAGACAACCAGATCGGCATACTCCGCGCAGGGACGCACGTAAGCTTCGGCCATGGGGCGCACGGTGGTCGCGTATTGCTGCTCGATGGATTCGGGCGTGCGGCCTCGTTCCTTGACGTCGCGATTCAGGCGACGGCTAAAGCACTCCTCATCGGGCGTTTCCACATACACGCGCAGGTCAAGCAGGTTGCGCACACGCTCCCAATACAGCGTAAACAGGCCCTCGATGATGATGACGGGGCGAGGGTGGACGGGCTCGGTCTCTTCCAGGCGCGAATGCGTGACAAAGCTGTAGCGGGGCTGCTCGATCGACAGCCCGAGGCTCAGGCTCTCAATATCGCGGATCAGCAATGGGGCGTCGAGAGATTCGGGGTGGTCGAAGTTGAACTTGCCGCGCTCTTCGGCAGGGACATGGGAGCGGTCCACGTAGTAATGGTCGAGGGAGATGTGCAGCGCGTCTTCGCGCAAATAGCGAGCCAGGCCACGGGCGAGCTCTGTCTTGCCAGAGCAGGAAGCGCCGGCAATGCCGACGAGAAATGGACGCATCCTCTACATGGTACTTGGGCGCGCGAAAAAGTTTGTAACAACCCGAAGGTGAATCCATAATCTGAGCGTGAGTCTGCCAGCGGCAAATTTTCATGAGCTCTACGAACGCTACGGGCATGAGGTTTACCGCTTTGCGCTGTACCTGTGTGGCGACGCGACCCGTGCCGAAGACCTGTGCGCCGAGGCGTTCTTGCGGCTGTGGGCGGCCACGGCTCCCATCCGTGTCGCCACCGCCAAGAGCTACCTGCTGGCCGTGGTGCGCAATCTCTATACCGAACAGT
>CAZBTA010000358.1:0-4392 GCA_964494515.1 uncultured Bryobacter sp. | reverse complement strand
AAGATACTCTTCCCATCCGGATTCCACACCGCCGGCCCCAGCGGCCCATCCACTTTCACCTTCACCGCCTTGCCCCCCGGCGTCGCCACATGTAGCCCCTTCGCCTTGTCCACTTCAAACTGGGTCAGGTGTCCAGAGCGAGTCAGGCCATGATCTTGAGATAACGCTCAACGCGACCGGCGGCAATCTCATCCAGGAATTCCTGCCAGCTCAATTCGATATTGAAGATTTTCAGAAGATCAGTCTGCAAAGGTTGATTGGTTAAGTCATCAATCCTCAGAAGTCGACAAGATGGCATTTGCCTGAGCCACAAAAGATCCTCTCTTTGCAATTGGAGCTCAGGGGGCTCTCTCCTTGGCCACGAATAGAAAGTGTAGAGATTGAGCCAATTGGGTCCAGTGCTGGTCGAGACTTGGCTAATCCTTGCATTTGTCCTGAACGCTTGCATAAAGCAAAATGCAACGATTGAAATTGCATGCCTGCTTGTCGTAGCACGCAGCAGCATCTCCTCTAGGCACGCACACTTTTCGGCCTTCTCAAAATAGCGAAACGCTCTGGCTGCCCATCGATTCGGTTCGTGTATCCAGCAACTCGATGGACTATTTGCGATCACCGCCAACGCCCTGGAATCGGAAACTCTTCCTGCAAGGTGTAGCGTTTCCACGGCGCAGACAAATTGCACCACCAGACTGGAGTCTTTGCTGTTCCGGGCAAGGGCCGTTCTCCAATCCGGCAATAGGTGCCCGATATGACCAGCCTCATGGATCAAATGCGCCTTCGTGGTCTCATTCGGTTCGCGGTCGATACTCTCGATCAGCAGGGCACCATAACGTGATTCGAACTCAGGAAAGAGAGTCAGAAGGTGCGCCGTGAGAACGGGGGACAGTTCCTCTCTGTGAAGCCCGTCGCAAATGCTTCTCTCAAAAGTTCGTCAGCTTCGCTGGGTTCAACTGCGTATTCAGAAAATCGATCTCGGGCTCTCTTCGCGATGCAGTAGAGGAGAACAAGGATATCTCCGACTATTCTTTTGTTATTGGTGGAAAGATAAGGAACAAGAGATCGCACTGCAAGATGCGTGTGACGATGAGTTTCGAGATCATCCGGTATCTTCTCCGACATCTCGCTGAGAGCACCACTTTGCTCATCTTCATCGGCAGCCTTAGCGAATCGATCGAGGAGCGCTTTTATCTTGCGAGAGGTCCTGTCACTTTCATCCCACTCAAAGAAGTCTCGATCCGGGCAAATCATATAGATACCATGCCATACCGGCCCCTTGGCTGATCTCTGCTCCTACACCCTCGCGATCTATGGCTTGGCTGGCTACTCTACCGGCACATGCAACCTAGCTCTTCTTCCCCGCCTCCTCCGCCTCCGTCCGCTCCACCAACCGATCCACCATCACCGAAAAAATCACCGGCTTCCCCAACCGGTCCGACTGGAAAAACACCCGCTGCGAGTTCGGCGCGAACACCGGCGACACCTGCGTCGCATCGCTCGCCTTATGCTCACACAGCGCCAGCTCCCTCCGCGTAATCCGCAACATCAACAACACAAACGGCTGCGCCTTCGACCCCGACGCCCCCACAAACACACTCGAATCCGCATTCCGCCCAAAGTGCACATACGTGCTCGTCTTCCCCACCAACACTTCCTTCTTCGTATCCAGCGCATACTCCCACAACGCGTTGGCCCGCAGATACAAGATACTCTTCCCATCCGGATTCCACACCGCCGGCCCCAGCGGCCCATCCACTTCCACCTTCGCCGCCTTGCCCCCCGGCGTCACCACATGCAGCCCCTTCGCCTTGTCCCGATAAAAAATCGCCCCACCCCGCGCCAGCGCCGCCTGCTCCCCATCGCTCTCCACCTCGGCCACCACCCTCGGCCCACCCTTCGCCACGGCCGCCGTCGCCACCACCATCACCTTCCCCTGGTCCACCAGCGCAATCCCCGTCCCGTCCTCGCTCAGGCTCAGCCCCCGCGCAAACACCTCCGGCCCGCTCGCCTTGTAGATCTCCCGCGCCTTCCCGCCTCCGCTCGGCACGGCCAACAGCGTCTCCCCATCCGCAAAGTACAGCGTCCGGTCATCCGGCGATAGCGCCAGGCTCTTCGGATTCATCGCCGCCGCGCTCGTGATCACCCGCGTCGCCCCGCCCTTCAGCTCCAGCCGCAACGCCTGCATCCCCTGCGTCGTCTCCGTCGCATACACGAGAAACCCGTTCCGCGACGACACGCTCCGGTTGTAGTGATGCGTCAAATAGCTCGCGTTTCCGGGGTCCGAAAGCGCATACACTTCCACTTCCGTCGACGGATCGATATATCGGCGAATCGGACTGATTTGCGCTCTGCCACTGGCTGCGGCGGCCAGACAGAGGCCAAAATTGCGGCGCGTCACGCTCATCTACAGCATACGATGCATCCACCCGGCCCTTGGGTACATATGTGTTAGGATCGTCAGCTTATGATGGCTGGCGTTTATCCAATCCTTGTTACCACCTTCCACGACGATGGCTCCCTCGACATCACAAGCCAGTTGAAACTCGTCGATTTCCTCCTCGAACAGGGGGCCCACGGCCTCGGCCTTTTCGGCAACGCCAGCGAAGGCTATGCCCTCGAAGCCAGCGAGCGCGTCGAGCTCATGCAGGCCATTGCCAAACACGTCAACGGCCGCGTCCCCCTCATCGCTTCCTCCGGCTCCACCGGCACTCGTAGCGCCGTCGAACTCTCCAAACAGCTCGCCGGCCTCGGCGCCGACGCCCTCATGGTCCTCCCGCCCTACTTCCTCAAGACCGATGGCGAAGGCCTCGTCTACTACTTCAACGAGATCAGCAACGGCGCCGGCATCCCCATCATGGTCCAGGACGCCCCCCTCCTCACCCAGGTCGCCATGCCCCCCGCCCTCCTCGCCCGCATGGCCCGCGAGATCGAACACGTCACCCTCGCCAAAGTCGAAGCCCCGCCCACCGCTCCCAAGATCACCCAGACCGTCAACGCCGCCGGCCCCGCCCTCACCGTCTTCGGCGGCCTCAACGCCCAGTTCTTCATCGAGGAATACGAACGCGGCGCCCGCGGCACCATGCCCGGCTCCGATTGCATCCGCGCCCTCGTCCAGATCTGGAACGCCCTCGAGGCCGGCGACAAGTCCACCGCCTGGGACATCTTCACCCGCATCCTCCCCCTGCTCCGCTTCGAGCTCCAGCCCGGCATGGGCGTCAGCGCCATGAAACACAATCTCGTCGCCCAGGGCATCATCGCCACGGCCACCGTGCGCCACCCCACCGCCGCCCTCGATGCCGTCAGCCTTGCCGAGCTCGCCGTCCTCCGCGGGCGGTGCTAGATGAACGCGCGCGCCGGCCTCGCGGGCCTGCTCTTTCTTTCCGTCATCATCAACTACATCGATCGCCAGTGCCTCTCGGTGCTCGCGCCCGTCATCAAGAAAGAGCTCAACCTCACCCCCACCGGCTACGCGAACATCCTCAACATCTTCCAGACCGCCTACACGATCATGTACGTCGGCAGCGGTCTCATCGTCGACCATCTCGGCGCCCGCCTCAGCCTTGCCATCTTCATGGGTTGGTGGTCGGTCGCGAACGCCCTTCACGCCTTCGCCGGCTCCGCCTTCGGCCTCGGCGCTTTCCGCTTCCTGCTCGGCCTTGGCGAGCCCGGCAACTTCATGGCCGGCTTCCGCGCCATCAGCGAGTGCTTCAAAAAAGAAGAACGCGCCCTCGTCAACGGCCTGCTCAATGCCGGCTCGAGCGTCGGCGCCATGATCGCGCCCTTCCTCGTTACCTGGCTTTACTCCGCCCTCTCCTGGCGCGGCGCCTTCCTCATCTGCGGCATCTTCGGCCTGCTCTGGATCTACCCCTGGCTCAAGCTCTACCGCCCCCTCGAAAACGTCACCATCGGCAAGCGCCCCGCCAACTGGCGCCAGTACCTCACCCTGCCCCAGAGCTTCGGCCTGTTCGGCTCCCGCTTCCTCAGCGACCCCGTCTGGTGGTTCTACCTCTTCTGGCTCCCGTCTTACCTCGTCGAGGCGCGCGGCTTCACGCTCCAGCAGATGGCCCTCGTCGCCTGGATGCCCTACCTCGCCGCCGACCTCGGCGCCATGTTCGGTGGCTGGCTCAGCGGTTGGTTGATCGCTCGCGGCTGGCCTGTCATCAAGGCGCGCCGCGCGGTCATGCTCCCCGCCGCCCTCGTCATGCCCGTCAGCCTCGTCGTCGCCTCCACCCCGTCGCACACCATCGCCCTCGCCTCCATCTGCCTCGTCACGTTCGCGCATATGGTCTGGAAGACAAACCTCTCCACCGTCACCAACGATCTCTACCCCACCGAAGTCGTCGGCACCGTCAGCGGCGTCTTCGCCTTTGGCAATGGCCTCGGCGGCCTGCTCTT
>CAZBTA010000357.1:0-4411 GCA_964494515.1 uncultured Bryobacter sp. | reverse complement strand
TCGCACGTCTCCGCTCTGGGCGGATTTGCCGAATCGCGCCGCTACGGCACCATCGCTTTTCAGATCGTGGCCAACAACTATAACCTCCCTGCCCAAGAGGTCAGGTCCGCTATCGACAGAATCGCGTTAGCATTAGTGCAGTAGCTAAAGATGCCCAAGAACTACACCCCCGAATATCACAATTCCGTGCTCGTCCCCATGGTGATCGAGCAGACGACCCGCGGTGAGCGCAGTTTCGACATCTACTCCCGCTTGCTCAAGGAAAACATCATCTTCCTGGGCACTCCGATCGATGATCAGGTAGCCAACTTGCTTGTGGCTCAGATTCTCTTCCTGGCTAGTGAAGATCCGGATCGCGACATCAACATCTACATCAACTCGCCCGGCGGCTCGATCACGGCTGGCCTTGCCATTCTCGACACGATGAATCTCGTCGAGCCCGACATCGTCACCTATTGCGTCGGCCAGGCCGCTTCGATGGCCGCTGTTCTGCTCGCCTGTGGCACCAAGGGCAAGCGTTTCGCCCTGCCCCACTCGCGCATCATGATCCACCAGCCCTCGATGAGCAACCTCGGCGGTCAGGCCACCGACATCGACATCTATGCCAAGGAAATCCTCCGTATGAAGGAAGTCATGAACGGCATCATGTCCGAAGCCACCGGTCAGCCCGTTGAGAAGATCGCGCGCGACACCGAACGCGACTACATCCTCGAAGCCCCCACGGCCATCGAGTACGGCATTGTCGACCGCATCATCACCAACCGCGGCGATCGTCCGAACAAGTAAACTCGCGCTTCATCCCAAAACAAAAAGGCCCACGCTCAACCGGCGTGGGCCTTTTGCGTTTCGCTTCTCTTATGCCATCAGCTTGCGGAAGTTCGCGAGGCACTTCTCCGCCGTCTCGAGCTCGCTGAACGCGCTGCCTTCCTGCTCGACGAGCAGATGCTCCACGCCACCGGTCTTGAGGCAGGCATTGACGATCTTCTTCCAGTCGGCGTTGCCTTCACCCAGCAGCACGCGGTAGCCATCATGCGGATTCGGCATGCCGGCCTTCCAGTCCTTCATGTGCAGGCTCTTGATGCGGCCGGGATTCGCGTTGATCCATGCCACCGGGTCGGTGCCGGCTTCAATACAGGTGCCCACATCCAGCTGCAACACCACGTCCTTCGCGGTTTCCTTCGCTAGCACTTCGATTGGCTTGGTGCCACCAATCGGCTTGAACTCCGTGGCATGGTTATGGAACCCCGTGCCCTTTTTGAGCGGCCGCAGCTTCTCAGCCGCCGCGTTCAGCTTGGCCGCCACGGCCTTCCAGCCATCCAGGCCTTCCACCTTGCCGGCGCTCGACATGATCATAAAGCGGCTCTCAAGAATCGAATTGAGCTCGATCACGCGGTCCAGCTGATCCGGGGCAAAGTACTTCGCGCCCGTGTGCGCCGATAAGCACTTCAGGTTCAAATCCTTCAGAATCCCCTTCACTTCTTTGGCCTTCTCCGGCGTCCAGTCGGCATAGGGGCCAAAGAATTCCACCCCGTCATAACCCATCTTGGCGACCGCCTTGAGCGTGCCCGGCAAATCCTTGGCCAGCTCATTGCGAACGCTGTACAACTCAATTCCGACCGGCTTCTTGACGGCCGCGCTGGCGAGCGACGCTGCGGCGCCAGCGGCTAAAAACATTCTGCGATCCATAGCAACTCGATGTTATCGCAGCGGCGCCAGTGGCAGGTTGGCCTGCGCCTTGAGATCAAGCGTTGAGAATCGTCCCTGCTTCCACTTCTGATACCCGGCCACCGCGATCATCACGCCGTTATCCGTGCTCCAGCGTGGCTCGGGAAAATGCACCGGCATCCCGAACTGCCGCGCCTTCACCGCTTCGCGCAACCCGCGATTCGACGCCACCCCACCACTGATCACCATCGCCTTCGCCCCAATGCGCTCCGCCGCCGCACCCGCGCGATTCAGCAGCTCCTGAATCACCGTGTACTGAAAACTCGCGAGCATGTCGATCGTCTCCGGGTCGGTCTTCGGGTCAAACTCCCCTCGCAACCGCCGCGCCTCCACCCACCGCAACACCGCCGTCTTCAGCCCGCTAAAGCTGAAGTCACTCAGATTGCCTTTGAGCTTGGGCGAGGTAAACTTCACCGCCCGTGGATTGCCCTTGGCCGCCAGCGCATCAATCACCGGCCCACCCGGATAA
Source organism: uncultured Bryobacter sp. (assembly GCA_964494515.1). GTDB lineage: Bacteria > Acidobacteriota > Terriglobia > Bryobacterales > Bryobacteraceae > Bryobacter. Next base: position 2,217 of record CAZBTA010000357.1, on the reverse strand, counting down.
CCCAGCCCCAACAGCTTCGACACCTTGTCATACGCCTCACCCGCCGCATCATCACGCGTACGCCCCTCAAGGCGATACTCGCCCTCGGCCAGACATTCAAACAGATGCGTGTGCCCACCGGAGGCCACCAGCGCCATGGCCGGATACTCGAGATCAATGCCGATCAGCGCCGCCCGGATATGCCCTTCAAGGTGATGCACGCCGATCAGCGGAATGTTCTTGGCAAAGCACAACGCCTTGGCATACGTAAGCCCAACGAGCAAGCTACCCACCAGCCCCGGCCCATGCGTCACCGCGATCGCGTCCAGATCTTCAAGCCGTGTCGACGCCTGTTCAAGCGCCTCGCGCACCACCGGCACGATCGCGCGCACGTGCTCACGACTGGCGAGCTCGGGCACAACGCCACCAAACCTTTGATGGACGTCAAGCTGTGACGCTACGCTGGAAGAAAGGATTCTGGTTCCGTCTTCGACCACCGCCGCCGCGGTCTCGTCGCAAGAGGACTCAATGCCAAGGATTCTCAAACCTTCAGTTTAACCGTGCCTATCCGAATCGAAGACTTCCAATACGATCTGCCCGACGAGTTGATCGCCCGCCACCCGCTCAAGGAGCGCTCGGCCTCGCGCATGCTCGTGCTTGATCGCGCCACCCAGACCTTCCGCGACGAACAGTTCACCAGCTTCCCCACCTACCTCCGCCCCGACGATTGCATGGTGGTCAACAACACCCGCGTCATCCCGGCGCGCCTGTTTGGCCACCGCCCTGGCACCACCGGCAAGATCGAGGTCTTCCTGTTGCGCGCGCTCAATCAGGAGGCCACCCGCTGGCGCGCCCTTGTGCGCCCCGGCAAGAAGCTGCCCGTCGGCCAGGTCGTCGAGTTTGCCCCCAATCTGCGCGCCACCATTACTCTGCACTTGCCCAACGGCGAACGCGAGATCGAGCTTTCCGGTGATGGCTCAATCGAAGCCATCGGTCACGTCCCCCTGCCACCCTACATCGATCGCCCCGATGAGGAGAACGACAAGGAACGCTACCAGACCGTCTTCGCGCGTCATGCCGGCGCCGCCGCCGCGCCCACGGCCGGGCTGCACTTCACCCCCGAGATCCTCGCCCAGGTGCCCTGCCCCATCGCCGAGGTGACGCTGCACGTTGGCCTTGGCACATTCAAACCACTCACTGAGGAAAACCTCGTCACCGGCAAGCTCCATAGCGAGCTCTACGAAGTCACGCCCGAGGCGTCAGCCAGGCTCAAGGCCGCCCGCCGCCGCGTCTGCATCGGTACCACCAGCGTGCGTACCGTCGAAACAACAATGGAGCCCGGCGTGGGTGATACGGAGATCTTCATCACCCCCGGCTACGAATTCCGCGCCGTCGGGGCCATGCTGACCAACTTCCACCTGCCGGGCTCCAGTCTCATCATGCTGGTGGCCGCCTTCGCGGGTTATGACCTCACGATGCGCGCCTATCGCCACGCCGTCGCCGAGCGTTATCGCTTCTTCAGCTACGGCGATTGCATGCTAATTCTTTAGCAGCAACTTGCCCGTCGTCTTGCGGCTCTCGAGATCGGTATGCGCCACGGCGGCATCCGCCAGCGCGTACTTCTTTTCAATGTGCAGCCACAGTTCGCCGCTCTTGAGCCACTGGAACAGATCACTGCTGCGCCATACCAGTTCCTTCCGGGTTGCCACGTAATGCCCCAGCGTCGGCCGCGTCATGAAGATGCTGCCCTTCTGGCTCAGCAACAGCGGGCTGATCGCGGGCACGGGGCCACTGGCGTTGCCATAGGTCACCATCATGCCGCGCGGGCGCAGCGCATTCATGCTGGCCTCAAACGTGCTCGCACCCACGCTGTCATAGACAACGTGCACGCCCTTGGCGTTGAATTCCTCATAGCTCGTGATCGTATCGGCCCCGGCCTTCACCGCCAGCTCATACTTGGCGCTGCCCGGCGCCGCGCTCGTCGTGCCGATCACAAATGCCCCGCGCATCTTCGCGATCTGCGTCAGCAGCAATCCCACGCCGCCGCCACACGCATGCACCACACAGGTGTGCCCCGGCTGCAGCTCAAAGGTTGAATGCGCCAGGTAGTGCGCCGTCATTCCCTGCAACATCACCGCCGCCGCCACATCGAGATCGAGCTCATCCGGTACCGGCACCAGTTGCGCCGCCGGCACCACGGCAAACTCCGCATAGCTGCCAATCGTCATCGCATACGCC
>CAZBTA010000356.1:1602-4413 GCA_964494515.1 uncultured Bryobacter sp. | reverse complement strand
CCAGGTAATCCGGCAACACCTCGGCAATCAGCTCCCGCGGCGTGTCTTCGTTGAAGAACGTCACCGCGTCCACCGCGTCCAGCGCCCCGGCCACGCGTGCCCGCGTCTCCTCGCTCAGGATCGGTCGCGATGGCCCCTTCAGTCGTTGCACACTGTCATCCGTGTTCAGCGCGAGGATCAGGATATCCCCCAGGCTCCGCGCGGCTTCGAGCAAACGCACGTGCCCCGGATGCAGGATGTCATAGCATCCGTTGGTGAAAACCACCTTCTTGCCTTCGGCCTTCCATTGGGCCCTCTGCGCAACGAGGTCAGCTCTTGAGTAAATCTTCGACATGTGATCGTACACTTTTAGTTTATGAAAGCCTTGTTGAGTGCTTTCGTCCTGGTGCTGGGTGCCTCGGCCCAGAGCCTCGACGATCAAATCGCCCAGGCCGCCCGCGCCCTCCAGCCAAGCCTCGTCGAATGCCGGCGTGACATCCACATGCACCCCGAGCTGTCCAACAAAGAAGAGCGCACCGGCAAGCTCATCGCCGAGCGTCTCCGCGCTCTCGGTCTCGAAGACGTCCAAACCGGCATCGCCGGCCATGGCGTCACAGCAGTGCTCCGTGGCGGCAAGCCCGGCCCCGTCGTCGCCTGGCGCGCCGATATGGACGCCCTCCCCATCGACGAATCGAATTTCAACGTCCCCTATAAGTCCACCGTCAAAGGCGTCAAACACGCCTGCGGTCACGACGCCCACATCACCATCGCCCTCGGCATCGCCGAGACGCTCGTCAAGCTCAAAGATCAGGTCCCCGGCACGATCAAGTTCATCTTCCAGCCCGCTGAAGAAGGCAGCGGTGGCGCGCCCGATTGGGGCGCCCGCCTCATGATCAAGCAGGGCGTGCTCGACAACCCCAAGCCCGCCGCCATCTTCGCCTTCCATGTCGCCGGCGGCCTTGAAGTCGGAAAGGTTTCTTACACCGATGGCGCCGCCAGTGCCGCTAGCGCCGGCCTCACCATCACCATTCAGGGCAAGCGCGCCCACGGCGCTTATCCCTTCCAGGGCATTGACGCCGTCGCTATTGCGTCCCAGTGCATCGTCGCCCTCCAGTCCATCCACTCGCGGCGCATCGACCCCCAAGACCCCAGCGTCCTCTCCCTCGGCACCATCCACGGTGGCGACCGTCGCAACGTCATCGCCGAAAAAGTCACCATCGCCGGCACGCTACGCACCTTCAGCGATGCCGTCACCGACAAATACGAAGCCATGATCCGCCAGACTCTCGAGGGCTGCACCTCGGCCATGGGCGGCTCCTTTGAGCTCTCGCTCCGCCGCTCCTATCCCCCGATGATGAACAGCCCGAGCCTCAACAAGCTCTCCCTGCCGGTCGTCTCCAAAATCATCGGCGCCGACAACCTCCTCGAAGTCCCGCCCGGCATGTTCGGCGAAGACTTCTCCTACTACCAGCGCGCCCTCCCCGGCACCATGTTCTTCCTCGGCGTCTCAAACAAAGCCAAAGGCATCACCGCCTCCGTCCACACCGCCGAGTTCGACATCGACGAAGACGCGCTCTCCCTCGGCGTCCACATCGGCGCCAAACTCCTCGTCAACTATCTCAACGGGAACGTCAAATGAAGCACCTCCTCCTCCTCGCCTCTCTCAGCCTTCAGGCCCAGGACATCAACTCGCTTGTCGACGCGATGACTCCCAAGCTCGTTGAGACCCGTCGCGACTTCCACCGCAACCCCGAGCTCTCGAACAAAGAAGAGCGCACCGGTCGCGTCATCGCCGCCCGCCTCCGCGAGCTCGGCTTTGACGAGGTCAAGACCGGCGTCGCCGGCCATGGCGTCATCGGCGTGCTCAAGGGCGGCAAGCCCGGCCCCGTCGTCGCCTGGCGCACCGACATGGATGCGCTGCCAATCGACGAGTCCCAGTCCAAGCTCGAGTACCGCTCGCTCAATGCGGGCGTCAAACACGCCTGCGGCCACGACGCTCACATGACGGTCGCCCTCGGCGTCGCCGAGCTCTTCTCCAAAATCCGCAAGGACATCCCCGGCACCGTCAAGTTCCTCTTCCAGCCCGCTGAAGAAGGCGTCTCCGACGTCGAATCCTTTGGCGCCGAGCTCATGATCAAACAGGGCGCCCTCGAGAATCCGCGCCCCTCCGCCATCTTCGCCTTCCACGTCTCGCCCGCTATCGAGGCCGGCAAGATCGGCTACGCCATCGGCCCTCTGCTCGCCAGCGCCGACTCTCTCGACATCACCATCAAAGGCGCCAAGGCCCACGCCGGCTTCCCCCACGAAGGCAAAGACGCCCTCGTCGCCGCCGCCCAGTGCGTCAACATGCTCCAGACCATCCACTCCCGCCGCGTCTCCACCATGGAACCAAGCGTCCTCACCCTCGGCACCATCCACGGTGGCGATCGCGCCAACGTCGTTGCCGACACCATCAAGATGGAAGGCACCCTCCGCACCTTCAACGAACAAACCCGCGAAGCCTACCGCACCTACGTCAAGCAGACCCTTGCCGGCTGCACCGCCATCAACGGCGGCGAATACAAGCTCGAGTGGATCCAGCCCAGCTACCCGGTAACCACCAATCCCGGCGATCTCGTCCGCGCCACGCTGCCTTCGATCAAGGCTGTCGTTGGCGAGCAGAACCTCATCGAATCCGCGCCACAGATGGGCGGTGAGGACTTCAGCCTCTTCCAAAAACAAATCCCGGGCGTTATGTTTTGGCTGGGAATCCGCAACGAGGCCCGGGGCATTACTGGCGGCCTCCACACCACGGACTTCGACATCGATGAAGCCGCTCTACCCGTGGGCGTG
>CAZBTA010000356.1:0-1592 GCA_964494515.1 uncultured Bryobacter sp. | reverse complement strand
GATCGCCACCGCGCAGTCCGCCTCGATCTGGAACGTGGGCGTGAAGACCGCCGCGACAATTCTGTTGGACTACTTGAAGAAGAACTAAGCTCTACTTCTTGGCCGCCTGCTTGGCGATGATAAGGTCCTTGATGCCGGTGTAGGTGGCCTCAGGGACAATCTTCTTCGAGACGAGTTCATCCTTGCCCTTGTAAGGACGGCCCTTGATAATGGCCTCAGCATACTTGGGCCCGATGCCCTTCAGGGCTTCAAGATCGCCCTTGCTGGCCGAATTGATATCGACAAGTTCAGCCTTCTTGGCCGCTGCAGGCGCAGCCGGAGCAGCGGCAGGCTTCTTGGCCTGAGCGAATACCAGGCCAATTGCGATGGTGGTGGTGAGTGCAATCTGAGCAAATTTGCGCATGGTCAGATTCTACACAAGGGAGGCTTCTCAATGGATATGGAAGTGATGGGCCCACCTGCACGGCTCAGCGGGCATGTCAGAGCCTTGTGGGTGCTACGGGGACGCCCGGTGGGCCGCTACCAGGGCTTGCCCAAACCTTACGCGGAATTGATCGTGAGCCTCTCGGGCAGCCACTGCTGGTACAGCGATCCAGGGGCGGCAGGCTTGCGATTCACCGACGGTTGGCTCACTCCCGTCCAGGCAGCGCCGCGTTATGCCGAGACCACCGGTGAGATGCATCTCGTCGGCGCGCGCCTCGAGCCGGCCGCTTGTGCCCAACTATTTGGCGTGGTGGTACAACGCGGGCTGGGCTATCCGATTCCGCTTGAGGCGCTGCTCGGCCGCGAGGCCGGGCGACTGCGCGAACAGCTCTACGAGACCCCGACCCCACGCGGCAAGATGGAGCGCCTCGCCGCCTGGATCGGCGAACAGTTTGACCCGGAGGCCGTCAGAAACCAGTTGCCCGACCGGGCCCGGCTGGCGGAGCTGCACTGGCGTGTCGATGCGCTGGCCGACGAACTCAATCTGTCGCCACGGGGGCTGCACAAGCGGTTTACCGTCGAGATGGGTCTGTCGCCCAAGCTTTGGCTGCAGTTGGGCCGCTTCGATGCCGCGCTGCGGGGTGTGGGCAAATCGCGAGGCCTCGCCGAACTGGCTGCCCGGCACGGGTATGCCGATCAGGCGCACATGAATAACGAATTCCGCCGCTTTTGCGGACAGGCTCCAGGAGATTATTTGCGGATCAGGGAAAAAGGAGAGGCCCCACAGGCAGCGCCACATTTTGTGCCGAAGGTGGGATAAGGACGGAAATGGAGCGGGAGACGAGAATCGAACTCGCGACCAACAGCTTGGAAGGCTGTGACTCTACCACTGAGTTACTCCCGCTTGTCCAAAAATCTAGTGTATCGCAATTGACAATTGGTGCTGAAATTTTCGATCCTGATACTCACCATGACGAAACCGTTAGCCGCGTTTCGCATGCTCGCCCTCGTTGCCGCGCTATGCATCCTTAAGCTTTATTCCCAGGTCCCCCAGCCCAATGGCGCTGGCGTCGAACCAGGTGTCTTGCCTCTCAAGTGGATTCACGGGGGTCCCAAGTGCATGGAGGAGCCCGAATGGCAAATCCACGAGTACAACGCCGACCTGTACA
>CAZBTA010000355.1:0-4457 GCA_964494515.1 uncultured Bryobacter sp. | reverse complement strand
ACGCGGCATCTGTGCGACCTCTTCTTACCCCCATTTCGAGGACATTAGCCACCTCAAGGCGCCAAAGTCCAGGCACCCACGCTCCAAGCTTCACGACTTGCTCGAACACGTTGAACACCTCATCAGTGCTTTCGGTCGAGTAAAGCCATGCCAGAGTAACGGAACTATCCAAAACCAGACTCACGGTCGACCTTCGTCGCGTTCCGACTTGAGCGCTCGCCAATCGAGATTGCCAACTCCAAGCTTCCGGGCCCTGTCACGGATTCGCTCCGCTGCGGCTTTAGCGCTGGTTCGATCTACAACACCAACGTTCGCGACCAGTCGGGCAACTGGCTTGCCGTGCCGGGTGATCACAATCTCCTCCCCTTGCTCCACGCGATCCAGCAGTGAGCCAAGAGTGTTTTTTGCTTCAAACGCGCCAACTTCTCGCATAATAGCTCCTCAATCTAGCTGCATCTAGCTTAACACGGCACGCCGGTGTTCACAAACCTCAAAAATTTATTTCTCCTCTGTTTGCATCACTCCCTGCGCAAGGCGAATAGACCCAACGTATCGCTGCTCTAGCCTGTCAGCAGCAATCGTGTCCGAAAGGATTAAAGATTTCGCGGCCGTGACGAAAAGGAACTTACCAAACGTCGCAGCGAACCGCGAAGTTCCTTTCGTGACTCAACAAGATTGCCCTTTGAGGAGGAGCCCATGCGCTTCCTGACTCCCTCGATCGTCTTCCTGTTGCTGTCCGGGCTTGCCGCCGCGCAGTCCAGTGAAGCACAGCCCTTTTTTGCCGATTCCAAAATGCGGCACATGGCCGGTAACACTCTTTCAGTCGAAACCCCGCTAACCGGTCGGCTCGATGCCCCTGGTCTTGCCGATCTGAATCGCTTGCGCGTTCAGATTTGCGAGATTGGTGGCCGTCGCGTAATCGCCGAAACTTTGCCTGACCTGTACGGCAACTTTGAACTCCGGGCCCCTACCGGCACTTACGAGATCCGTGTGCTTTCCCTGCACGGCAATGTCATCCATCAGGAAAGTGTCAGCTTTCCAACCCCCTATTCGCACGTTCTCAAACTGAGTAGCGCCGAGCGCGTGATTTCGGGCCTCCGGCAGATCTCGCTGCAGCGTCTGCAGCATAAGGTTCCCAAAGCCGCGGCCAAGGCTTACAAGGCGGCTCATGACGCCTCAGCCAAGGGGCGGACAAACGAAGCCATTTTGGCCCTAACCCGTGCCGTTACAACAGATCCCGACTACTTTGAGGCATGGAACAACCTCGGCGTCCAGCACCTGCGCGAAGGCCATGCCGCCGAAGCCGCCCACTGCTTTGAACAGGCCATCCGACTCGACTCAGCTGACCCGCTCGCTGAGACCAACTATGCTTTCGCTCTGCTGCTGCTCAAACGCTTTCCCGAGGCCGAACAAGCCGCCCGCGCTGGCGTGAGGGCCGATGCCGACTCGCCCCGTGCGCGTTTCTATCTCGCCCTCAGCTTGCTTGAACAAAGGAAGCCAACCAAAGAAGCCCTGTTCCATCTCGAACGGGCGAGCGTCGATTTCGAGCCCGCCCGCCGTCTCAAGGAGCAATTGACAAACGAAGCCAATTCCGCCGCGCGCTAGCGCCCGGCCATCTGCGCTTCCAGCTTTTGCAATAACTTGCGAGCCGGCTCAAAGTTCTCTTTGGCCTGCGTCAGATGAAAGAGCACTTCCTTGGCGCTCTTGCGCTGCTCGAGTAGACTGACCGCCAGCAGATACCGTCCCTTGCCCGAAAGGGCATCCACTCGCACTACCGTCCGCGCGGCTTCCTCTGCTTCCGGAAAGCGCTTCAGCGCCAGCAGCGCATATGCCAGATTGGCTTCTACCTGCGCATCCGACTCATCGATGGCGGCCGCCCGGCGAAACATCTCATAAGCCTGCTCAAAGCGATTCGCTTTCAGATGGATCACCCCCAGGTCGTTAGCAGCTTCAAAGTAAAGCGGATCGAGGGCCAGCGCCTTTTCGATTTCCACCTGCGCGGCGGCCATGTCGCCCGCCCGCCAGGCCTCGCGGCTTTTCTCAAACGCTTTCAGCGCCTTCTTGGGTACCTTGTGTTGCAGCCGGGCCAGCGAGACGGGCATCCGTGCCGGCGCGTTCTCCCCTGCCCCAAACTCCACGGTCATCACCCCGTGGTACGGCAGTGTCACGCTTTGCGCATGCACCACCTCGCCTTGCAAATTCATGATGCGCAGCATGTAAACGCCGGTCGGCGCGGCTGAAAATTCAAACGAACCCAATGGCCCAATAGCAACCTCAGCCACGACATCGCGCTGTCCGAGATCGGTAATCTGTGCCCGCAGGCGGGTATAGTCTCGTGCTCCTGCCACTTTCAGCTGTCCGGAGAACGAACTCTCGATCCGCAACTGTGAAAAGGCCATGGGGCTCAAAAGAAGTGCCACCAGGCACTGACGAAAAAGGGTTTGCATACACTCCTCGCTCAGGTGTTTTGAGTAAAGAGAACGGCAGGGTTCAGGGGGGGACTTCGTGGGATGTGGACGAATGCGACTCCTGTCCACACTTTCAGATTAAGCGTTCTTCTTGCGCTTGGCTAATAGGAAAAATAAATCGGCCTTATGCGGATCGAGAGGAAGGAGAAGGAGGGGATGGTGCGCCCGACAAGATTCGAACTTGTGGCCTTTTGCTTCGGAGGCAAACGCTCTATCCGGGCTGAGCTACGGGCGCGCTTTTCTTACTTTAGCATTAGGCCCACGGCTCCGGCAGCGCAAAGTATCCAGATCGTATGGACTCGGGTCTTGAGTAGCAGCCCCGCCGCAACCACCGCTAGCGCGGCTGTCCACCAGTTCACGAGCGTCGCCCGGCTCATGGCCCAAACCACCGCCGCGCTATAGGCCGACCCGCCCAGGATCACAAACCGGATCGCCGACTTCATCCGCGGATGATCGTCCCTGCCCTTCAGCACACGCATCAGCAGCAGCACCAGCAGCGCCGGCGTCGCCATGGCCAGCATGCCCGCCACCGCCCCCGGCCACCCCGCAACAAAGTAGCCCACCGAGACGATGTAAACGCCCATCGGCCCCGGGGTCGAGCGGCCAATCATTACCGCCGCATTGAGGTCCTGGTCGGTCACCCAGTGCCGCTCCACAACAAGCTCATGGCGGATCACCGGCAGGCTCGACAACCCGGTAAAGCTCGCCACCATCGACTGCAGCAACACCCAGTAAAGACCAACAAGCTTGATCATGAGCGCGGCTCCTCGGGCAGCAGATACCCGGCCACCCCCAGCGCCACAAACACCGGCAGCGGGCTGACATCAAACACCGCCAGCACAAAGACCACGCCAAATACGACAGCGCTGCCGACAAGAATCGTCCCCTTCATGTAGGGCTCGATCATCTTCCAGATCGTGGCGCCAATCAGGCCACAAACCGCCGCCGCCGCGCCGGCCAGAAAGGCCTGCGCCTGCGGATGCCCATAGACGAGGCGGTAGCCGCTCGCCAGCAGAGCGGCCAGAAAGCTGCCCGGGACGGCGTTGAGCAGCAGCGCGGCAATCGCGCCCGTCCAGCCATGGAAGTGCCAGCCAATGCCCGTGACAAGGGCTAGGATGCTTGTGCCAGGAGTAATGCGGGCAAGGCCGTAGATGGCGCGAAACTGATCTTGCGTCAGCCAGCGATGCTCCTCGACCATCTCCCGCTCGAGGGCAATCATGGTGACGCCGCCTCCACCAACGGTGAAGGCGGCGTGTTTGAAAAGGGTGCGACAGAGCGCCCGCAGGCCCGGTCGCGCTGTCATCAGGACTTCTTGGTCTCCTTGAGCAACATCTCAAGCAGGTTGCGCAGGTTGGCTTCTTCCATGTTGAAGAAGGCGTCCCCGCCCGGGTAGCGACCCCGCAGCTTGCCACGGCGGTCAAACACCATCAGGCCCGGCACATAGAGCTGTTCCGGCTTGAGGTCCATGAACTTGCAGATGTCATCGATCGACGCCCAGCCGAGCGGAAAGGTGATCTTGAAGTTCTTGGCGAAGTCGAGCACAAGCGGCTCGGGGTTGGTGTCAACGGCAGCGGCGATGGCCTTGAAGCCCTTCGGGCCATACTCCTTGACCATCTTCTCCATGATCGGCAGCGAGCGCTGGCAGTGGGGGCAGGTGGTCTTGAAGATCGTGACCGCGCAGACGTTGCCCACCATCGACTGGGTGTTCACCGCCTTGCCACCCGGCAGCTTGATGTTGAGGCTGGGCTTGGGCTCCACCGCGAGGAGAGGGCTGGCCGCGGCCAGCAGCATTTGACGACGATTCATGGCCTTACTCGCTCGCCTTCTTCTTGGTGGCCGGGGCCGCGGCGCCGGTCTTCTTGAGGGTGTCTTCGATGAGCTTGCGGAAGTTCTTTTCGCGCTCGTTGAGGTCCTTGCCGAAGATAATGTCGCCACCCATGTACTGGCCGACGATCGTGCCCTTGCGGTCGATCATCACGATGGTGGGCA
>CAZBTA010000354.1:0-4463 GCA_964494515.1 uncultured Bryobacter sp. | reverse complement strand
CGCGGTGAGACCCGCGGATTCATTGCTGTTTCCGGAATACACGGATCGCAACCGGGCGAGCGCGGGATTCTTTCTGGGTGTATTTCTGCCGGGGATCTCACCACCGAACCTGACCCAGGGCCGCTCGATCGGCAATATTCAGCGGCAGATCAACTTTACGGGTAATGTGAGCTACACGCGCGGGAACCACCAGTACAAGGCGGGCTATGACATACGACCGATGCTGCCGGTGGCGGCGTTTCGTGAGTATGGGGTGAGCTACAACTTTGGTTCGATCTCGAATGCGATCAATAACGGTACGGCAACGGTGAGTCTGCAAGCGCTGGCGCCGCGGGCGAGCATGAGTTTCCCGACCTATTCATTCTTTGCTCAGGACAACTGGCGTATTCATCCGCGCCTGACGTTGAATTATGGCGTGCGCTGGGAAGTAGTGCCGGCGCCGAGCGGATCGGACGAGCGACCGATCTATGGGGCGACTCAGGTAGATGCACCGCTAACGCTGACGCTCGCCACGGCGGGCACACCCTTGTGGAAGACGCGCTGGAACAATGTGGCGCCACGCGCGGGTTTTGCCTGGCAGTTGCCGGGGCAGTGGGTGGTGCGCGGTGGCGTGGGTTTGTTTCATGATTTGGGCACGGGGCAGGCGGCGCGTGGATTTAACAGCTGGCCGTACAACACGGTGCGGTCGACGGTGAATGCGCCCTTCCCCGCCCCGGCAGCGGCATTGCAGCCGGTGGCGTTCAACGCACCGCCTCCGTATAGCGCGGACTTCTTCCTTTCGGACCCGAATCTACGGCAACCGAACACGATCCACTGGAGCTTTGGGGTGGAGAGGGAGTTTCGGCGGATTGGCGCGCTCGATGTGCGCTATGTGGCGAATCGGGGAGATTCGTTGTTGTTTACCGAGTTCTTCCGCAACCGACCGGGCGTGACGGTGGTGAACCCGGCGCTGTTTACGAACAACAGCAACGTGAACATTCTCCGGAATGCGGCGGCATCAAACTACCAGTCGATGCAGGTACAGTTCCGGCGGCGGGCGGCGCGCGGCCTGCAGACGCAGGTGAGCTACACGTGGTCGAAGGCGATTGACAACTTTTCGGATGAGACTTCGCAGGCGCCGCCGATCTCGCGGTACCCGCGCGACCTTGATCGCGCCGTGGCCGATTTTGATGTGCGGCACAACCTCGTAGTGGCGGCGACGTATGAGGTGTGGGGATTCAGTTTTGATTCCATTGCACGGGCGCGGTCGGCCACACCGGTGAATGTGTTTACTGGGGTGGACCCGTTGAACCTGGGTCTGACGACGGCGTTGCGACCGGACCTGATCCCCGGGGTGCCGCTGTATGTCGCGGACCCGAATCGACCGGGTGGGCGTGTGATAAACGCCGCGGCATTTCGCGCCAACACAACGCAGTATGGCAACCTCGGGCGCAACGCGCTGCGGGGGTTGGCGCTGGCGCAAGTAGACTTTGCGGTGCGACGCAATTTGTGGAAGCGCGAAGGATTGCGGGTGGAGTTGCGCGGGGAGTGCTTCAACATCCTGAACACACCGAACTTCACCAACCCGCCCGGAGCACTGAACAACGCGGCCTTTGGCATCGCGCAGACCATGCTGGGCCGGGGCCTGTCAGCAGGGGCGGGAGCGTTGAGCCCGTTGTTCCAGATTGGTGGCCCACGCTCGGTGCAGTTTTCGCTGAAAATCGTACTCTGATGCGCATCGTTACTCTTCTCTTACTGGCGGGACTGGCGGCGGCACAAACCGTGCCGCGCGAGCAGTGTTTTCCGATTGAGACTTTACCCGTGGCCGAGCAGCAGGAAGCAGCGCAGTTGTTTCTGCAACTGATGGACAGCGAGGCGCTGTACACGGTGGTGGGCGGGGTGAAGCCCATGTCGGGTGGGTTCGTTTCGTTTCGACTGCCAGCGGCCTCGCTCGAAGCCGCGAAGGTGGATACGGCGCGGCGGCAATTGGCGGCGTTTCGCTGTGGCGAGCAGGTGTTCGCCACGGTACACCACTTTGCGCGACTGTTTCCGGATCGCGAGAGCAAAACGATGGAGCGGGCCTTTGAGGGAGTGGTGTTTCATGCGGCGGGGCTGAAGCGCGCGATTGAAGCCCATAAGGATCTGTTTGTACCGCTTGGTGTATCGGCGCACTCGCATCCGCTTGAGGTATTGCTGGCGGTGGAGTATCTGGAGGGGCCGGGGAGATTTCGCGGGTTGGGATATCTGTTTGGGTATCCGGATTATGCAGTGGATTTCTTTGTGGCGGCAGCCAAGCAGCAGACGTTTAGTGGCGTGTTTGTGACGCGCGACTTTATCAGCATGCCGACGTTTGCGCGAGCCGAGCGGGGCGTGGTGTATGCAGTTGAGAAGGGCGCGGGCGAGCGTGAGGAGGACAAGAAGTTGCGAGCGCGGCTGGGAGAGATCCTCGCGGAGTATCGCAAGCGACGCGAGAGCTATGTCGGCGAAGGCAAGCCGGGCATCGTGGCGCTACTGCGCGACTGGTTCTGCGAGGGTGGGCAATGTCGCGTGCCGTAGCTACTTGCGTTGCAGGGTCTTAAGGTATTCGACGACACGGCGGACGCGGACGAGACCGAAGTCCTGATCTTTTTCGACGCGGCGGAAGACGGGGCCCCAGACGGGCATGTCAGCCGAGCCGTGGGCGGCCTTTACGGGGCCTTCGCCGAGGATGAACTTCTCGAGATCTTCGACGGGGAGCTTGCCGTTTTTGAGCGGCAGGCGGGTGAGGTCGGGGACGGGAGTCTTGAGGACAGACGCCACGGGGCCGCCGCCGCGGGCGTCGAGACCATGGCAGGAAGCACAGTAGGCAACGAAAAGCTCGCGGCCATCGAGGGATGGAATGAGGTGGCGGGGCGAGGAGGTCTGCGCAAGCCCCAACGCCGCCGCACCCATAACGACGAGCAGTTTTGAGAGCATCATAGGAAGCCTCCGACCCAACTATACACCCGGTGGGCGCAATTGTTAATGGGTGGCTTCGGGATCGTCTTCTTCGTCGTCGAAGTCGTCGTCTTCGTCGTCCTCGTCGGAGCCGGCAAAGATGGCTTCGACGGCTTCCTGCACGCGATCGAGGGCGTCTTCGACGGTGAGCGTTTCGGCGTCGAGGACTTCGAGTTCACCATCGCCCCAGGGGATCCAGCGGATCATGAAGCGCTCGTTCGGATAGCCCTTGAACAGCAGGAGCGCGGGCACGCCAAGGGCGCAGGCGGCATGGCCGCCGGCCGAGTCGTAACCGATGTAGAGTTCGCTTGCGTTGATCTCACTTGCGAATTCCTTGAAGCTGCCGTAATAGGGGGTGACGCTGCCATTGGCGCCGGGGCGGACCTCGGCGATGGCCTTGTGGACGCGATCGGCCTCGTCGCCGCCGGCGCCCGTATCGATCAGCACGCGGAGGCCACGATCGACGAGCAACTGCAGCAGGCGTGGCTCAAAGGGCCACGACATGGCTTTCTCGGGATTCTCACCAACGCCGAGGCTGATGGTGACGTCGAAACCCTCGAGGCGATCCTCGACGGCGACGACGGGCACATGAAGGGGAACCTCGAAGGTCTGCTCGAGCCAACGCTCAGTCATCTCGCCGAGGGGCATGTCTTCATCGCCCCACCAACTGCGCGTTTCAAAGAAGAAGTAGTTCTCTTCCTCACCCAGTGGCAGCAGGCCGAGCTGGCTGAGGCGGCTATCGGGATCGATGATAAGCGCGCCTTTGGCACTCAATGCCGCCCGTAGCACCGGGTATACACTGAGGCGCTCAGTGAGTGTGCCGGTGCGCTTATAGGGCAGCTCGACCAGGTCGATGCCGATCTCGGGCTCGAAGATCTCGAAATTCTTGCGGGGCCCGACGAAGTGGACACGGGCGTTTGGAAAGTGGACAAAGGCGGCGCGGAGGATGCGACTGGTGATCGCGATATCGGCGCCGATGGTGACGCGCGAGAGCACGAAGACGTTTTCGACCGATTCGGGATTGCCGACGAACTTGCGGGGCTTGCGGATGCGCATGAAGCGCTCGATCAGAGCGCCGGCGTCGAAATCTTCGTCGGGCAACGCAGCGGCGATGACGCGGGCGAAGATATGAACGTAGACGTTGACGAGGCGGAACTCAAAAGCATCGGCGAGGGGCTCGACCAAATCGCGAAAGAGGGCGGCCGAACCAGCGTTTGAGGCGAGCGCTTCTTCAATGACGCGATCGACCAGGCCCGCGGGTTCGGGCTCACCAGCAATCAGGAGTTCGGCTAACTGTTTAGCTGAAGTATTTGCCAACGATGATCTCCAGCTTTTTGAGCGTCTCGGCGGGCACTTTGCTCTTGTCGGTGATGAGCGCGTTCTTGAGCGCGTTCTTGCAGGAGCAATCCCCCGGGGCCGGCATGGCTTCGATGGCAAACTTCACCACTTTGGCGGCGTTTTCGGCGTTCTTGTGCAGAGTGGCAATGATCTGATCTACGGTGACGGCA
>CAZBTA010000353.1:0-4472 GCA_964494515.1 uncultured Bryobacter sp. | reverse complement strand
TCAGAATGGCCGCCACGTTGTTCTGAGCATCTGTAATCGCGGCTCCTAGGAAGCCGCTGCCAATGGCCTTCAACGCCTCTGGCAAGAAAAGTGCGCCAAGCGACGTTGTGCCCGCGGCCAGAGCTGTTGCCTCGGGCGCGCTCATTACTCCAGCAAGTAGGCCGCCTGCACCGATTGAGAACGCTGAAATGCTGGACCATAACTTGGACATGAATCTCAATCCGATGCGATGGGATTGCAGTCTGCCCAGCGAGAAATGAGGAAGCAATAGCTATGGCGGGACGGTCCAGACGAGGGATGCCTAAACCAACGCTTATGGGCTGTGCGGCCAAAGCTTAACGGACGGCGGGTATCAGTGACCAACTCCGGAGCATCTCATGACTGCTTTGTCAGCGAGAGAAGACAATCCCTAACAAGCATCTGCCTGCCGACAGCTCATTGGGACAGTCCGGAACGGCTGCATCGAGAGCGTGAAGGACCAGAAGCTGCTGTCCGTGCTGGCCCACGGGTTGCTGGGGTTCGGTCTGCCTAATGCTGCGAGCGAGCAAACGGTGGAGTCATGTGACAGCAACGGGGACGGACTTGATGATCGCGAGGAACGGGTGCGGCTCACGCCCTACTGGCCCGTTGAGCTCTACCCGCATTTTCCGGCGGATCATCTCCTCGAGTAGAATCTGAAGCTGGAGTTCGGCCAAACGCGCGCCCACGCAGCGATGGATACCATAGCCGAACGAAAGGTGCCGCCTGGCGTTCTCGCGGTCGACAACAAACCGAGCGCCGTCCGGAAACAACGATTCCTGCCGGTTGGCGGAAACGTACCACAACACCAGCTTATCGCCCTTGCGGATCTGATGGCCCCGGAAATCAACATCCTCCAGCGCCGTGCGCCGCATATGCAATGCCGGGCATTGCCACCTGATTATCTCGCTGACGGCGTTGGGAATGTGCTCTGGCGCGGTGCAGAGCGCATCCCATTGCTCCGGCCAGAGGTTGAAGGCCTCGATCATGCCGGACATCGAGTTGCGCGTCGTGTCGTTCCCGCCGACAATCAGCGTGGCGATGGTGCCCATGAATTCGACCGCGTCCATTTTCTCGAAGTCCGGCGAGTGGAGCATCATCGACAGCATATCGGGGGCGGGTCCGGCATTGGTTCGCTCTTGCCACAGTGCGTGAAAGCGAGACGCCATTTCGAAAAGGTGGCCCGTGCGTTCCTCGGGACGGTTCTTGATCATGTCCAGCGAGGTAATGGCATCCGACCAGGTGCGCAGCTTGTGCCGCTCATCCCACGGGAAGTCGAATAGGACCGCCAGCATGTCGATGGTCAGGTTGATCGAGACCGATTGCACCCAGTCAAAGTTCTCGCCGCGCGGCAGACTATCAAGGCAGGCGGCCGTACGCTCGCGGATGGAGTGGCTGAGCCGGGCCATTTCGGACGGCGTGAAGGCTGGGGCTATCGCCCGGCGTTTCTGGCTGTGCCTTGGCGGGTCCATCATGATGAAGGACTCGAAGTAGGTCGCTACTTTGGCGTCGATGTCGATCACCGAGACGCCGCCGTGCTTCGCTTCTGACGAGTAGAGCTTTGGCAGCGCCTCGATCTCGACAATGTCCTCGTACAGGCTAACAGACCAGAACGGCCCGAACGCGCTGTCTCTGCAATAGTGTACCGGAGCTTCGCGGCGCAGCCTGCTGAACATTTCGTGCGCGCTGCCATCGGCAAAGCGGTGCGGTTTGCTGGGATCCAAAGTGGCGAGATCGTCGAGCAGGGCAGTGGTCATGGGTTGTCCTCAGGCCTTGATGTTGCGCGCCATGCGCTCGAAGAAGCTGCCCAGCTGCTCCAGTTCGCTTTCGCTGAAGCCCCGGAACAATTGGGCGTAGACCTCGTTCACCGTGTCGCGCAGATCGTGCAGCAGCGCCTTGGCCAGATGGGTGGACATGATCCGCCAGACACGGCGATCGTCGGGATGCTGTTCGCGGACGACGAGCCCTTTCTTCTCAAGGCTATCGATGGCGAGGCCCGCACTGGCGCGCTCGACTTCGAGATAGCGGGCCAGCTCGGTCTGGGTCAGCCCCTCCTGCCGCAAGACGTAAGCGAGCAGGCGCCACTGGTTGCGGCTGAGTCCGTGGCCCTGCAGCGCATCGTCGACGATCTTGCGGAGCTGGCGTGGCAAATCCTCCAGCCGGAATGTCAATGCATCAAGCGGTGTCAGGATCTGGGCAGGAGCGGTATCGGAAACGAGCTTCATATGGGCCATTCAATACGCAAATGCCCATGACTGTAAAGCACCTTACAATAAAGAACATGCGCTTCCCGCAAAACCTAATGCCGTAGGCAAAGCAATTTCGACGCGGTTGGATGGCACGAACCAATCCGCTCGTGGCTCGCACGAACTAAATGAACGAGCAGCCGATTCAGACGATCAAGATTGAAGTGTCGAATGTCGCCTCTGTCAGCGATGACCAACTTCGGACACTCTCACCGCGAACAACCGCGTTTGTCATAATGACCCTGAAAGCGGGCTGTCAGGACTCGACAAGATTTGGCACCTTCAGAAGACATTCTTGGAGCCTCAAGACCTGCGTGCTGTTCAGGAGGTGACCGTCGAGCCGTTGGTGCGCTTGAGTCTGACGCCAATAGCGATTGCCAGCCAAGCCAGCAGGGAGAACCAACCAAATACGTCGCCGATCCGAACGTAGAGTGGAGGGGAGTCCAAAGCTTGCGGCAATTGACCGACAAGTTCTTCGACCTGTGAGCCGCTTCGGCGCTCGGCAATGACACGCCCATAGGGATCAGTTAAAGCGCTCATGCCATCGCGGGCCGTGCGGGCTACTGCGAAACCACCTTCAATACCGCGAATGGCCGCTACCCGCATCATCATGTCAGCATCGACGTCAAAGTCGTACGCGGGCACAAGCATCACCTTTGCGCCTTCAGAAGCATAGCGCCGAGCAAGCGTCGGAAAGTGCATGTCCTTACAGATAGCAATACCGGTCACTGGCCCAGGCGAACCAATAAAAAGGTCTCGGCTTCCGGGAGTCAGGTCCGCTTCGAGTCCTGGAACAAGATGCTGTTTAGCGTAATTGTAAGTTGTGCCGTCGGGTAGGAAGGCCAATGCATTGTTTGTGGCAATCTGTCCGTTATCAATCTCAACGCCGATAACGATCGTTGTGTCACGTTCACTCGCCAGTGTTGACAGCGTCGTGCGAAGTCGCCGCAATCCAGCCTCATCAAGGCGCAGAATCTTCTCGGGCAGTACCACGGTAACACCCGATCGCGCAGCGCGGTCGAGTGCAGCACCATAAGTATCGCTAAACTCCCGCCAGTCACGCCGCGCTGGTTTGCTACCGTCCGTTGCGATCATCACTACGACATGGTCTGTCGGAAGTGGAACAGCATTGAGGCGTATGAGGCCAAACCCAATCGCAGCGGCGCTCGTCACAATCGCCAAGGCGCTCGCTTGCGGCAACAAGCGGATGGATTTTTCTCCTGTAGCATAAGCAATTGCCAGCCCAGCGGCAGAGCCAGGCAGCAGCACGACAAATGTGATCAGCGGCACACCTCCCAAGCTGGCAAGCTGTTGGATGGCAAGCATCTCGCCCTGAGAATAGGCTAGGCTCCCCATACTGCCGTGGGGTGAAAAGTGGATGAGTAGCGTATCAATAGCGGCCCACGATAAGGGCACGATGAGCGCAGCAATAACCGCATTCACGCGCTCCGCGACGGTTGCAGCGAGTTTGAGTGTACTGCTCCACCCAATTGCGTAGGCTATGGCAATCACGATTGTTGCTGCGACAGAGCCGGTTTCGACGCGATAGCTTAGTGAAAGCGCACTCGCGGACAGTCCGATCAATAGCCCGACGGCCCATTTCATTCGCTGTGGTGCCATTAGCATCGCTGCTAAAGCGGGCGCGGGAGCGACCCATGTCGTCCACCAAGTAGGATTGTTGGAATATCCAATTGCTAGCAATGCTCCAGCCAACAGCGCTAGCGTGAAGACTAAGATTGGAAATGGAAGTTTGGGCCCTCGTGAAGTCATCCGGAGCTTGGTGCACGACGTTCGAGTGCACGTCCAGTCGGATCGGTTGGAAGCCGAACGGCAACTTACGTAGTTTTGTCTGTAGGAGCTGCCTGTCAGCCCCCCAACAAAGCTGCTGGGCGGCCTGGCGATCGACCGGGCTAAGAGCGGTCATTCGTAGGTCGCGCGCCACTTCTGAACGAATGGCAGGTCTCGGCATTCAACTTCGAGGGACTGGACGACGGCTCTGTCAGAGGTTTCCGCCTCTCCATCCGGCGACGGCAATGCAACGCTCTAGATAATGAAATATTGGGTTAAGCGTCCGGCAACTGTAGCGACCACAACCTGAAAGTTAGCGGCTACAGCGGCTTGTCCTGACGGCAATCTCGGTCCTATTGGAGGGTGATGAATGCGGTTGAAATTGAACAGGCAATTTCGGAGTTAGCTGAACAGCCCTTT
>CAZBTA010000352.1:4066-4484 GCA_964494515.1 uncultured Bryobacter sp. | reverse complement strand
GGCCACCAACAACGGCCCTCTCGGCCCCTACCGTCCTCTCTCATTTCAACCCTACGGCGACGCCTTTCTCGCCCGCCTCAACCCCACAACGGGCGACCTACTTGCCGGAACATTCTACGGTCTCCCGGAAGATTCCGACTACCCCACCAAACTCCTCGCCACCGATCGTGTCCTTCTTGCCACCAACCCCGATCGCGTGCTGGTTACCGACCTCAATTTCTCGCGCATCGAATCCACCGCGCGCCTGCCTTTCTATGGACCTGCCCTGTTAGCGCCAGACGGCAATCTCATCTACTGGGACCAATCCCTTCACGCCCTCATCCGCCTCGCGCCAGACTTAACCACGCGCCGCTACCAGATCGCCCTGGGCACAAGCGATGAGGCTCAGGCCCACACTCTCTATCTCAGGGCGAACGGC
>CAZBTA010000352.1:0-4056 GCA_964494515.1 uncultured Bryobacter sp. | reverse complement strand
CTGGTCAGACGACAAGACTTACCTGAGCGAGTTCGACCTCACTCTGCCTCGCGAGCTCTCGCGCACCACGATCGAACCCCTTCCCACCTTCGTCTTTGCCATGACCGAGTGGCCCGACGGCACATTGGCCATAACCGCCAGCCCCACGCGGTCAGACTATGGCCCCAGCTGCGGCGTTCTTTCTGTTCTGCATCTCTACTCTTCCGCGGGCAAGCAGCTCTACCGCGGCTATCTCCCCCCGGCAGCGCTTTACGCGAAGGCCATCAGCTCCACTCGTCAGCTATTGGCCACACCCCTCCCCTCCATCTTCACCATCGACCCCGCCGCCCCCACGCCCCTTGAGCTCACCTGCGTCGCCCGCGGCTCCGCGATCTCACCCGGCCGCATCATCTCCTTGCTCGGCCACGGCTTTGGCGACACCGCCACCGAAGTCACCATCAACGGCGCCCCCACCCCGATCCTCTACTGGAGCGAGCAGCAGATCAACACCATCGCCCCCTTCACCGGCCTCAGCGAAGACTCGCCCGCCACCATCACCGTGCGCACGCCCACCGGCACAGCCGCTCGATCCACTCCTGTCGGCCGCGGCCTGATCGAGATCTTCCCCGGCGCCATCCTCAACCAGGACGGCACGCTCAACACCCCCACCAATCCCGCCCCCGCCGGCAGCATCATCATCCTCTACGGCACCGGCCTCGGCCGCCTCAACATCACGCCAACTCTGGGCTCAATCGCCCCCCTCACTCCACCCTTCGCCCGCCCGCTACTGGCGGTCAGCGCCACCTTCAACGGCCGCCCCGCGGAAGTCCTCTACGCCGGCCAAGCCCCCGGCCTCATCTACGGCGCCGCCCAATTCAACATCCGCCTCCCCCTCACGCCCAACTCACCGCTCAACTACGGAGATCTCTCGCTGGCCCTCGACAACGTTGGCACCCCCGACCGCATCACCATCTGGACCCAGTAAGCGTGGAATGTCATCGAAGGTGGCCACGTAGCAATCTATTCTGCTGCAAAAACCGTTTCGGACTGCTTCCAGTACCGCAACAAGACTGGCCCTGACGTAACTCCCGAAGCCATACGCGAAATCCACCATCTCGCCGGCGTCTGCCGCGTAGCCCGCGTCATGCAGCATTACCAAGTGTCGCTGCCGCATCACGCATATCCTGCCCGCCTGACCCTGGCGCCCTGAATTTATATCCGTTTTTGTATAATCAAATCGTGTCGGGCTTAAAGCCAGTCCATTGGTTGGGTGACAGCTTGGCTCGCTTGCGTGCTGCGCCAACTGCAGTCCGCCAGGACGCAGGCCATGAGTTGGAATTGGTCCAGTGTGGTCTCACCCCATCGGACTTTCGGCCGATGCCTGACGTTGGAGCAGGCGTGATGGAGATTCGGATCCATCACGATAACGAGTTTCGGATCTTTTACGTCGCGCGTTTCAGTGAGGCGATTTACGTGCTTCATGTGTTTGTGAAGAAAACTCAGACAACGCGGCCCGCTGACATCGCATTGGGCAAGGCGCGCTATGCCGCTTTGATTCAGGCAAGGAGAGCAGATCAATGAGTCGAATTGATGACTTCAAAATCACCAAAGGCAGCGGCAATGTCTTCGCCGACCTCGGCTTCTCCCCCACCGAATCCCGCAACCTCCAGATGCGCTCCGCCCTGATGGCCGCTCTCCGCAAGTTGATCGAGAAAGAAGGCATGACCCAAGCCACCGCCGCCGCCCGCTTCAACGTCAGCCAACCTCGCATCTCCGACCTCATGCGCGGCAAAATCGCCCGCTTCTCCCTCGACACACTCGTCAACATGCTCACCGACGCTGGCGTCGAAGTGCACCTCACGCTAAAGCACCAGCCCAAGCGCGTAGCCTGACACCCCTCCCCCAAAATAACTACGCCCACCCCACTCCCTCTACGCATCTCCTCCACCCCCACTCCTCCCTACACTCAAGGCGATGTCCCTCCTCCGTCGCCACTTTCTCGCCTCTCTGCTCGCCGCCCAGCACCAACACCACCAGCCCAACGACGCCATCCCCTTCGAGCCCGACACCCTCTCCCCCAACACCACCCGCCGCGACATCGCCACCATGAAACCCGGCGATTCCCAGCTCGAAATGTTCCGCGCCGCCGTCGCCGAAATGCGCCGCCGCAGCCAGCGCAACAAGCTCGACCCTCTCGGCTGGTATCAGAACGCCACCCTCCACGCCCTCTTCTGCGCCACCAACGATTTCTCTCTCCAGGTCCACTACTGCTGGCTCTTCCTCCCCTGGCACCGCGCCTATCTCGCCTTCCTCGAGCGCAAAATGCGCGCCGTCATCAACGAGCCCACCCTCATGCTCCCCTACTGGGATTGGACCCGCCACCCTCACATCCCCGCCGCCTTCTCCGGCGCTACCAACCCCCTCAACGACACCACTCGCATCCAGCGCCCCGCCGATACCATCCCTCCCGACTTCATCGACGTCGCCTCCTACCTCCGCGCTCCCTCCTTCCGCATCTTCGGCGGCTTCCCCAAGCACACCCCCGCCGACATGCAGGTCGAAGGCATCCTCGAACAGGGTGCCCACAACAACACCCACAACTGGATCGGTGGCAACATGGCCGGCTTCCCCTCCGCCGGCTTCGACCCCATCTTCGGCACCCACCACGGCAACGTCGATCGCCTCTGGCAGTCCTGGCTCGAACAAAACCCCACCCACCTCAATCCCACCGATGCCGCCTGGCTCAACTACACGTTCTTCTTCCACGACGAACGCGGCCGCATGATCAGCCTCCCCATCCGCGACATGCTCCGCACCGAACAACTCGGCTATCGCTACGACTCGCTCTCCTTCACCCCCACCACCTCCCGCCCAGCCGGCGCCGCCTACGCCCTCCTGCGCTTCGAGCGCTCCCAGGTCCCCGTCCATCCTTACTGCGCCCGCGTCTTCCTCGCCGAGCCCGGCCACGAGATCGCCTTCGAACCCCACTCCCCCGAATACACCGGCACCTTCACCCTCCTCCCCGTCGCCGACCATTCCTCCGGCTACCTCGACCAATGGGTCACCATGCAATTCGAAGTCTCCGCCCAGCAAGCCGAATCCATCCGCGCCGGCTCCCCCCTCGCCGTTTGGCTCGCTCCCGTTTCGCTCCGTGGCCGGCAGGTCCCCCTCGCCCCTCTCGCGGTCCGCGCGCCGCGTCTAAGTTTGGCCTCATGATTGCTAACTTGAAGGGGAATGCGCCTACTTACACTGTTACTGTTATTGCCCCAGCTTTACGCAATCACCGTACAGCAAACGCCGCTCCTCCCCAAACTGGTCTATATTGAGCCCACCCCGCGTCAATCCGACACAGATCCGCTCTATCGCATCCGTGGCTTCGCGCGTCAGCCCAGGCTCACCGCCAACACCTTCCAGCTCACACCCGATTTCTCTTCCCCCGTCCCCTGGCTGCAATTCAGCGACACCACCCCCGCCCGCCGCGAAGGCCCCACCAACAACTTCATCCTCAACGAATTCACCGGCACCCCCAATAACTGGCGCACCCGCATCCCCACCTGGCAATCCGTCACCTATCTCAACGTCCGCCCCGGCATCGACCTCACCTTCACGCCCCGCCCCGAGCGCAACCTCATTGAAGTTACCGCCGTGCTCGCCCCCGGCCTCGCCTCCTCCGCGCATTACTTCGATTCCAATTACAGCTTCGTCCTCCGCTCCCCCACCAGCATCACCGTCAGCGGCCCCACCGGCAACGAGATGGCCCTCAGCACCCCCAGCGCCTGGCAACTCCGCAACGGCGCTCAGGTCCCCCTCAGCGCCACCTTCACCCTGCCATCCACCACCCGCCTCGCCATCACCCCCACCAGCTACGACCCCACGCTGCCGCTTTATCTCTCACTCAACATCCCCCTCGACACCGAAGGCTTCTCCAACGCCGCCAGCGCCTTTTCTCCCGCCGGCCGTGCCTATTTTGCCCTCCCCACGCTCTCCCCCACTCGTTGCTCCACCACCAGCGGCGGCCGCCCCGTCTTTTGCACCGACGCCACCCTCGCCGCCTTCAGCCCCACCGGCGATTTGCTC
>CAZBTA010000351.1:0-4498 GCA_964494515.1 uncultured Bryobacter sp. | reverse complement strand
CCGACGACGGGCGAGTCGTTGACGCGGACTTCGCCGGAAGTCGCGCCGGTGCCGTTGTTGGTGACGGTGAGCGTCCACGAGGCGCTCTGTCCAAGGGTGAAGGTGCCGTTGGGCGTCTTGGTGATCGTGAGATCAGCCTGGGCGAGAGTGACGGGGCTGAGCGATTCGTTGTTGGTGGTGTTGGTGTCGGAGGCGTTCGCGACACGGGCGAGATTGGCAATGGCGGTGACGGCGGGGTCGGTGGTGATGTTGATCGTGACGACGACAGGCGGGAAGCTCGCGCCGGGAGCGAGGGAGTCTGAGCGGGTGCAGAAAGGTTCGACGCCGTTCGTGCAGGCCCAGCCCGAGCCGCTGATACCGGTGATGGTGAAAGCACCAGAGCCCTGCGGGAAATCAATGACCCGCACTTCGCCAGTGGTGGCGGCGCCGCCGGAATTGGTGACCGTGATGCGCCACTCAGCGCCGCTCTGGCCGCGGCTGAATGTGCCGTTGGGTGTTTTGGAGATGGTGAGGTCAGGACCCTGGGTGGTGGTGGGATCTGTAGCGGTGTTGTTGGAGGTGTCAGCTTCGCCGCCGCCAGAGACGGTGGCCGTGTTGGTGAAGGATGTGGGGGCGTTTGCCGCGACAGTGGCCGTGAAGGTGATCACGGGATAGGATGCGCCAGCAGCAAGAGCGTCAGCACGCGAGCACTGGACGGTGGGCGTGGTCTGGCAAGTCCAACCAGGGCCGGAGATGGCGGGACTGGTGAGCGCGGCGGGCAGGGTGTCGACCACGGTGACCGTGCCAGCGGTGGGGCCAGTGCCCGCGTTAGTGACGGTGATGGCATAGGTGGCCAGCGTGCCGGGGGCGAAGAAGCCGCTGTGGGTCTTGGTGATGGTGAGATCGGCGAAGGTGATGGAGACGCTGTCGGAGGTGGCGTTGTTGTTGGTGTTGGAATCAGAGCCGCCGCTGACGTTGGCGATGTTGATGGCGGTGGTGGGGGCGCTGGCGCTGACGTTGACCGTGAGGACGATGGCGGGATAGCTGGCGCCAGCGGCGAGGGCGTCGGCACGGGTGCAGGAGAGGGGCGATAGCGTGCAAGACCAGCCGCTGCCAGCGAGGCCAGTGGCGGTGAAGGCGGAGGGCAAGGTGTCGCTAACGGTGACAGCGCCGGAGGAGGAGGCGCTGCCGACGTTAGAGACCGTGATCGTGAAGGTGGCTCCAGTTTGACCACGGGTGAAGTTGCCCGAGTGGGTTTTGGAGATGGTGAGGTCGGCCTGGAGGATGATCGTGGAATCGGTGGCAGTGTTGTTGTTGAGCGAGGTGTCGCCACCGCCGGAGACGGTGGCGGTGTTGATGAGGGGGCTTGCAGTGGCCGGGGCGACGAGAACGCCGACCGTGATGGCCGGATAGCTGGCGCCGGCGGCGAGGGAATCGGCGCGAGTGCAGGTGAGGGTGGCTAGCTGGCACGTCCAGCCGGAGCCACCGAGGGAGGCAACCGTCATGCCCGTTGGCGGCACCTCGGTGACGGTGACCGTGCCGGTGGTGACATCGTTGCCCGCGTTGGTGACGAGGAGAGAGTAGCTGTGGGACTGGCCGGCGGTGAAGTTGCCGGTGTGCGACTTCGAGATGGTGAGATCGGGCGCGGGAGCGGAACCGAGCACGACGGTATCGGTGGCGGTGACGCCGTTGCCATCGGTGACGGTGTTGGTGAGCACGTCGGGGGCGGTGGGCGAGATGTCGACGAAGGCGTAGAGGGGCGGGTAAGCGCCGTTGGTGACCGTCTGGCCAACGTAGAAGCAGGTGGTGGGGAAGCCGGGCGAGGGCAGTGTGCATTCCCAGCCGGGACCACCCATGTTGAAGAGATCCATGCCAGGGCCGACCGTGTCCGTAAGGGTGAGGGGACCGCTGCCGAAGGCCTCAATGACGAAGGTGCGCTCGAAGTCGCCACGATTCCAGGTGCCGGTGTGGGATTTGACAAGCGAAGTGAGCCCGGCCTGGCGGGGCTGGATGGAGAACTCGCGAGCGGCGGTGCGGAGGACGCGATCGGGGGCGCCGTCGGTGTTGAGGTCGAGCGTGAGGTCGGTAGAGGAATCGAGTATCAGACCGGGAGCCTCGACCGGGGCGCGGAAGCCACCATTGGCATCGTTGGCCATGACCTGCACGGTGGTGGCGCCAGTGAGGCGCAGCATGAGATGGGGGTATCCGCCCTGATCGAGAATGCCAAGCGTGGCGACATCGGCGGGCAAGGGGATCGTGGCGTGCGTGCCATCGGCGAGCCAGAGGTGGGCGCGGGGGTCGCGGGCATCGAGGGCGAGGATGTCGGCGTGGGTATCGAGATTGAAGTCCGCCACGAGCAACTGGCGGATGGGCGAGGCGATGGGGAGCTGACGAGTGGTGGTGAAGGTGGCGCCATCGCTGGTGAGCACGGTGAGCTCGGAGGTAGTGGCGATGAGGAGATCGGGGATGACGTCGGAGTTGACATCGGCGGCGAAGATGGCAGTGACGACGAGAGGCGAGATCTGGCGGGCGGGGAGGAAGCCATCGGCGGTGGCCAGCAGGAGATCGACGCCGTTGGGTGTGGCGGCGATGAGGTCGGTGAGCTGGTCGCCGTTGACGTCGGTAGCGAGGAGGGCGGTGGTGGGCGTGGTGGAGAGCGTGAGCGGCGTGGCAAGGCGGGCGTCGGGGGAACCGGAGTGAACCGCGATGCCGGCGGTGGTAGCGATGGCGAGATCGGCGAGGCCATCAGCATTGAAATCGCCGGCGGTGATGGCGTTGATGTCACCAGTGGTGACATAGGGGCGCGCTTGTGCCCACTTGAGCGTGGCGGTGGTTGGCGTCTTGACGATGCGGGTGCGAACGCTGCCCTCGACACCCCACTTGCCGCTGCGAATGGCGCGGGTGCCAGGGGTGTCGGCCAGTTGGGCCGCCAGGGTGATGGCGAAGAAAAGCCATAGCAATGAAAGACGCTTCACGAAAGTTCCCTCCGAACAGAGCAAGCTCCAACTCAGAGCTCGGAAAATGCCGCGCTCGCGTATCAAAGAAAAGTTCTGGTACCGCTATGATGTGAGGAATGCTGCAGGGACCTGAGTCGAATGACGTCTATGAGGAGCTGCAGCGAATCGCGTCGATTCACCTGAGCCGGTCGGCGCGGACGCCGAGCCTGCAGGCGACGCAACTGGTGCACGAGGCGTGGCTACGGCTGCATGACCGGGGGTGGAAGAGCAGGACGCACTTTCTCGCGCTAGCTTCGCGCGCAATGCGGCATGTGCTGATCGATACGATACGGGCGCGGCTGGCGGACAAGCGTGGCGGGGGGGCGTTGCAGGTGACACTGGCGCCGGGGGCGGAGATCATCAGCGGGGGATCGATGGAAAACATGATCGCCGTGGATCAGGTGTTGACGCAGCTCGCCGAGAAAGATGAACGCAAGGCGCGCGTGGTGGAGCTGCGGTTTTTTGCCGGGTGTGAGTTTGCCGAGATCGCCGAAGTTTTGGAGGTGTCGGAGGCGACCGTGAAGCGCGATTGGGAGTTTGCGCGGACGTGGATGTACGCGCGGCTCAAGCGCGGGCGCTAGCGACAGTCGGCGGCGAGCTTGTCCATCTTCTCGTAGGGCACCTTGAGCTGGGTGGAGGTCGGAATCGCTGTCTTGAGGCTGATGGCTTCGCGGGCCAACTGACAGGCGGGTGGCTTTTGGCCAGCCTTCTCGTGGGTGAGCGCGAGATCAGAGAGGGCATAGATCAACTCGCGGGAGACGGAGTTGTTTTTGGGGTCGGCCTGATAGAGGCGCCGGATGATGGTGAGAGATTCGCGCCCCTGGCGGACGGCGTCGGGGAAGTGGCCCCACTCGCGATTGATGATGCCCATGCGATTGAGGGCGGCGGCGGTGCGCATGGCGGCAACGGCGTTGTTGGGGTCTTCATCGAGCATCTCTTTGCGCAGGGTGTAGGCGCGAGTGGCGTAGGAGAGAGCTTCTTCGAAGCGCCTGGCCTGGATGCCGATCATGGCCATCTGGAGTGAGTCGCTGGCGACGTTGCCACGAGCCTTGCGGGGCTGGATCTTGTAGCGCTGCTCGTCGAGGGCGAGGGCCTTGCGGGCATGCTCTTCAGCCCTGGCGTAGTCTTTGCGCCACCAGTATTCGGAGGAGATCCACTGGTTGGCCTCGGCGAGGCGTTGCTGGCGGGCGGGATTGGTGGGCTCGGCGTTGTAGATCTGCTGGCGCATGCCGAGGCTGCGCTCGAAATAAGCAAGAGCCTTCTCGCGCTGGGCGCCGCGGCTGTAGGCGTCGGCGAGTTGCTTGGAGATGAGGGCAAGGCGCTCGGCATCGTCGAGATCTTTGGGGTTGTCCTTGACGAGAGATTCAGCGATCTGGACGCCTTCGGCGCCGGTCTCGATGGCTTTGGCGAAATCAGAATGCAGCGAGTGGGCGGTGGTCGAGTGCTCGAGCGCGTCGACGAGAATGCGGCGGGTATCAAAGTCTCGGGGCGCGGTCTTGATGAGGCGACGCGCGATCTCGAGA
>CAZBTA010000350.1:0-4529 GCA_964494515.1 uncultured Bryobacter sp. | reverse complement strand
ATACAACTACCCCATTACGAGATATATATAAAAAATCATCACGAAGCCACCCATGCAAACGAGGGTGGTGTCGTTGTCGAGTTGTTGATCGAGATCCCGGAGGAGTGAATGCCAGGGTTCTGGAATGCTAAGCAGTGGCATGCGTGAGGTGTTGGGGCTGCAGGTCTGTCAGCAGATTCCAGTGGGTGGCGGCTGGCGTGCGGTGGGTGCGGACGTAGTTGGCTAACGAATTGGGCAGGGGTTGGTGGCCGAAGGTTTGTTCGGTGGCGAGACGGGCGGGAGCGAGAGTGGTGAGCAATTGGCTGAGATGAGGTCGAGGCGCGAGTTCGTTGGCAAGAGTGGCGAGGAAGCCGACATGATTCTGCAGATTGTGCAGGCGACACTGATCCACCAGCCAGGGACAAGCCGTGGAGGGGTGGGCGAGGAGCAGCCAGACGAGCCCTTCGACGAGGCGCGACGAGAGGCCGGGCTTGCGGAGGGATTCCATGAGGAGCACGGCGGGATGGAGAGCTGGAGCGTTGCCGGCCAGATGGGCAAAGCCAGGGTAACCAAGTGTGGCGAGGCTGGCGGCGAGATCGTCATCGGAGAAGAAATCCTCCGCGAGAGCCAGTGGCAACTGATGAGCAGGGAAGCTCGCGGCGAGACGATGGCGCAAAGCAGTGGTGAGCGGGCGCTGGCCAGACTCGAGTTGGGAGAGATAGGGCTGGGACACACCAAGGCGGGCCGCATAAGCGGCCTGAGAGAGGCCGAGCGATTGGCGATGGGTGGCGAGCATGGCTCTTGCAATAATTATTGCACATTTTGGGACCGATCAATAAACTGGAGGAGAGCGATTGCAAGAACGGGAAAGGGTGTCGACCAAGCCGGGAGTGACATCAGGTTGGTGTGAATCCGTCCATGATCAGGTGCGGCTAGCGTATACACAACACAGGCAATACTCCCGTGGCATGATCGAGCGACTAGCCCCGGAAAAGCTCTCCGCAGTGGTGGAGCTTCTGGATGTCAGGCTCGACACTTTTGAGCGAGCCTTGGACTCCGCAGAAATCGATGATCAGCCCGATAACGCGGAAGGAATCCGCGACTTTGAGGCACCGCGATAGTGGTTTCGAGTCAAGCCGGGAATTTCATAAGGTAATTGCCGCGCGTGGCTCGGCCAGCGAGGCAGTCGCCAACTGACGGGCGACTGAGTGATAAATTTTTGTGCTTAAGGTTTGTGTCCAAAGCAACTCAGGAGTTACCAAGAAGCTGAAAGGTATCGCTCCGAATGGCGTTCTCGCGGTGGCGCATGGCTAGCGAGTGCCCGGTGTGAGCTGGGCGTTGAGTTGTTCGAACCAATTAGTAGTGAGCTCGAAGCGGCGATTGTCGGTGGGGTTGCCGACGAAGCGGTATAGAAGAAAGCGGCGGGCTTCGGGATGGTAAGCGTAGAGTCGCTTCCAGCCCGCGGCGCCGCTGAAGCGGGCACGGAAGAGTTCGACGGGTTCTTTTGGGGTGCCGTTTTTGACGACGACGGAGAAGAAGGCGTCGTCTTTTTCGAAGACCAGCTCATCGCCACCTTTGGTCCAATAGGGCGCGACACCTTTGGCAACGCGAATCGGGCCGTCGGGCCCCGGGGGGAAGCGCCGGAGAGCGATGGTGTCGCCAGAGGTGTAGGCGAGCCACTTGCCATCGGGCGATATGGCGCCGTGAGTTTCGGACCGCGGGCCGCCCGCCAGGTGGAACGGCTTTGCACCGGGGGTGGGCGAGATGGCCCAAAGATCAATTTCGCTGATGGGATCAAGGCCCACGCCGTAGAGGAGAAGATTGGTGCTCGCGGACCATTGCTGCACTACATTCTCAAACTTGCCATCGAAGGTGATTTGGCGCAGCTCATTGGGTTTGTCGATGTTGACGAGAAAGATGTTGATCGGCGAGGCGCCGCCCGGGTTGGCGGAGATGGCAACCTGTTTGGCATCGGGGCTCCAGACGGCCCCGAGGAAGCGGCGGAGGTGTTCGGCCACGGGTGTGGCCTGGCCGGTGGTGAGGTCAACACTGTAGACGGATAACAGACCATCGCTTTCGGAATTCTGCACGAGAACCTTCTTGCCATCGGAGCTGATGTCGAGAGGCTCGTAAGTGCTGGGTGGGATGACAAAAGCAGACTGGCGTCCGGAATGATCGACCCAGAACATTTCGAGATTGCCCACGAACACGGGCGGCACCGCAATCATGGTGCCATTGTTGGAAACATCGAACTGCGCGTCGCCCCAACCCGCTTCTTCGACGCGCTCCGTTACGGGAACGGGGGAGCCAACGAAGAGACCGGAGGTGGGATCAATGTTGGTGGCGTGCATTTTTCCCCGCCACTCAAAGACGGCGCGGCCGTTGGGGAGCAAGCGTAAACCACGACCTTGTTCCGCGAGGTTGCGAGCGGCGCCAGTGCGGAGGTCGATGCAGACGAGGGTGCGAGTGACAGGCCCCATAATCGCGGTGAGGTAAAGGAAACGCCCGCTGTTGTCGACGGAGTTGGGGAGCAAGTGTCTTGCGCCGGGGATTGTGGAATCGAATGGTTTGCGGGTGAGTCGTCCGTCTTCCAAAGACCAGACGGTGAGCTCCGAACTGCCTTGCTCTTTGGGCTGGGCAAACCAGATGCGATCCTGTAAATCCCAGACGACGGTGCTAGCCGCGGAGTTGGGCGATATCGGGTAGGAGAGGGTGCGACCGTCGTCAAGCCGCAATTTCACCAAACCCTTTTGCCGGTCGATGAAGGCGAGTTCGCGCCCGAGGGGAGAAAACGTCAACCCGCCGTTTGGCTCAAATGGGAATTCGACCGGTTCGGCTTTACTGAGTTCGCGGAGAAAGAGCCGCGATACTCCATCGAGTTTGGCAATGTAGGCGAGCTTTGTCCCATCGGGCGAGATCGCGATCTTGCGACCGTGCTTGTAGGCGAACTCCTGTCCCGCTGGCAAGGTGACCTCGGTACGCACGGGCTGAGGCCTGGCTGGCAAATCGCGGGAGCGAACCATCGCCACCAGCGAGACAACCGCCAGGATCAGTGAAAGCCCCAGAAGGGGGCGAAACCAGTTTGTCGCGAGAAGCCGCGAGGGGAAGGATGATGTGGCGGGAGGCGCCAGAGGTTCGGGTGGTGGCGGTGCTGGAGGCTGCTGGGTGGTGGGTGAGTCCTCCGGCACCGGGACCGGGTCCGCCAGCCGTACGGGAGCGACAAAGCGGTAGCCGAGGCGGGGCAGGGTCTCGATGTAACGCGGGAGTTCGGCTTCGTCATTCAGGGCCCGACGCAACTTCCGGATTGCCGTGTTGAGGCCGGTCTCAAAATCGACGTGAGTGTCTTCGGGCCAGAGGGTTTGCGAGAGATCCTTGCGGGTCACCACGTTTCCCGCGTTCAACAGAAGAAGACGCAGAAGCTCGGCCGGCAATGGTTGCAACTTGATCGGCAGCCCCAATTTGCGGAGCTCCCGAGTCGCCCCGTTGAATTCAAAGGGGCCGAACGTCCATGGCATCGGGCACAATTATAGCCGATCAGATTGGCCGTGCAAGCCTTAAAAATGAGTTACTTAGGCGGACAGATAAAAGTCCAGAGAGAGTTCAGGCATTAGCCAGAGGATTTTTGGCGGTTTTGCGATACCCCTGATAGGGCCCAGCCAGGCGGTGTGCGATCTGGCACAGCACATTCAGGAGGAATCTATGAAATCAGCTCATCCCCGTGTTCAGCGGAGCGCCAGCAGAAGTGCCGTGCTCCTGCTCGCTGTCGCCATGGCGGCATCCGCGCAAATCGAATGGGTTGCGCCCACGGACCCGGTGGCAATCTCGGCCGTCCGAATTGACGCGAACGCGCGAGTCTGCCGGGCGCGGGTGAACGGGAATACCCTGATCGGCCAGACGGTAGCGGCGGGTGGCGGGACGGCGTGCCGGGTGACGGATGGAACGACGACAGCCAATGTGGATGCGCACGAAATTCTGATCGTGGGCGGACGGTGGGATTTGCCGGGCGAGTCGAATGCCGTGATCGGTGGCTCGATTGGAGGGGTGGGGCTGTATGTGTGCCGGGGCACGAGGGACGGGCAGAGGTTCGGCGGATGGGCGGCGGACGCGAGCGGCCCCTGTCGGGTGGCTGATGGATTGCCGCTGGCAGCAGGGGCGTTTGAACTGCTTTATCCCTTTGACGATTCGTCGCATATGTTGATCTCACGGAACCCGGCGCTGCGAACGAACCGGGATTTCTGTATCCAGCGTACCGACCAGATCGCCACAGTCCAGCTGTGTGGGGTCCAGACGTTGCCGCTACAACTGGTTTCTTCGGGACGAGGGGCGTACAAGTTCCGCGTCTTTCCAGCATTTGCCGACCAATGCATCGCGGCGGGTAGCCCAAGATTTACCGCCTGCGGGTCCGCCACGGCGTTTCAGCTTGAGTGGGTGAACGGGACGGCATTTCGTCTGCGCGCCCCGGGCGGTGGGGTCATGCGCACGGCGCCCGTCGCACTGGGGCTTTACCAACTGCAGAGCGGCACATTCACCGGCACAGAGGATGAGTACTT
>CAZBTA010000349.1:0-4531 GCA_964494515.1 uncultured Bryobacter sp. | reverse complement strand
AGGGTACACCTCTCCCACGCCGGACAAGAAAATGACATCGTGCGGCGTCGATTCGATCGCCTCGCCAATCTTCGGGATGAGATTGGCTTGGGGATCAAGAACCGACTGCAAAAGCTCCCGGAGCTCGCCCTTGTCCGTATCTGGCTCGACCTCCAGAATCTGCTCAAGGATGCCGCGCTCTTTGAGAATGCTGAGCGAAAGATCGAAGAGGTTGATGTCGAGTACCGCGATTCCGGCATGATTGATTCGTGTGATGAGATCCAACCGGTCTTCAACCATCGAGAGCCCTTCCTCCGCCGGGTAGGGGCAGATGAAGAAGGGGACCTCGTTGCCAAGTCCCTGTTTCGTCAGAAAGCGCTCGCTGGTAACCACCTTGAACAGGTGCTCCGCACGTTCCTTGCGGGTTGATGCCTTGATCACAAAGCACCTCCATTGAGGTTCAAGCCAGGGAAAAGGTCGAGATCGCCCGGGCAATTCCTTGCGAGCATGGCCTTGAGCTGCGGCGAGACATAGGCCGCCAGAATCCGGCCTTCTGTGGTAATCACATTTGCCTCTCGCATCATTCGGAACAGCACCTGGCGCAGCTTTGCACGGGTGGTTGCACTGATTTGGTTGAGCCCTTCATCCCATTCAGCTTTCGCTTCGAACAGGACGTCAAAGCTCTCCAGAGGAAGCTCTAGCTTGAACGAGAGAAATCGCTCGTTGATGACCTCGATCGCAAACTCCCGCACAAAGCGGTATGCCCGGCAGGTTGCCAGCCACAGGAGGGCTTGTTGATCCTGTCGGTCGGCTTCGTCGACGAGGTAGCTCAATTCCTCGTCATTCAACGCCGAGACCCGATTGACAATCTCACGCAGTGTTCGTCGGCGCGAGGCAGCCTTCGGCAAGGAAGAGACGCCCTGCTCAAGGGCACGACGTATCGTCTCCTCCCATGCCTCCCCGAGAGCATGCATACGGGCGACCTCGATGCTCTCGTTGAGAAACAGGCCACCAGTCACGAATGACATCTTGTAGGTTGACGCGGCAGAGGTCACAGGGCGCGGCTCCCAGCAACGGAGAGGACTGCATCTCTGTTCAGAAGGACAATCTGTTGATCTTGCGGGCGCCTTGCGGATGGGTCTGTATCCAGCCCGAGGCGCTTCAGCACATAGTAGAGCAGGGCTTTGCGCACACGGATTTCTGCTCGTCCGCCACGCATTTCATAATCAAGCGCGATGACCTTTTTCTGAGCATCCGAGAGATCCGGGTGCGGCCCAATCTCCAGGGTTAGCTCCTCGTTCCAGGTGACGTCCTCCTCGCCACGCGTCGGGCTCGCCTTGGTGTTGCGGGTCTCGAGTATGCGGGAGAACAGGAAGTCCTTGAAGCTGTCGTTGGACAGGCAAAAGGCCCTGGCGTGCCAACGGTAGCCGTCGAAGCCGATTGCATGAGGTGCGATCCAGCGCCAGCTCGGCTCCGGCCGGGACATCGACTGATATTTGATCTCGATCGCTTCGGAGCGACGGATTGCGGCAACGACCGACCGTAGCGTCTTCGCGTCAACACCGCGCACAGGAGTAGGGGCGCAATCGTAGCTCGGGAACCTGCCGATCCATGTGTCAGAACGGTCGACGATACCGTCTGCAACGGAGCGCAGCTTCGAGAGATAAAAACTGGCGTCAGGCTCCAGAAATCGCGCAACAAACCCGCTGCTACGGATATAGGTCCGGCTGCTTTTGTCGTAGGCCATGTTGTCGGGAGCCATGGCGATGTAACGGTTCAGATCTGTGGAAGCCTGGTTCACCGATACGCCAAATGCGTCTATGAGGTCGCTGCGATTGACGTGTCCCTCCCAGAACAAGCGGAACTCGATAAATTCGAGCCGCCGCTCGACACCCCATCTGAGTCCAGCGTTATCTGCTTCCACACGGCCCCGCCTGATTGCCCATCATGAAACTGGGTGAGTCTAGTTACTAGGCATACGTCGATATCTCAGGGATGCACCTATCGCAATCACAAATTTCAGGCATTCCAATATGATCGTGAAAATGGCAGGGTGCGTCATGCCCCGAAAACTTGCGATATGGCCTTGATAGATTGCCTCTGATTGAAGAGGATCAGCAGCGATCAATTGTCCCATTCGAAGCCCGTCATATGGGGAATTTATGACTGAAGCGAATTACGAAACCAAAGAAGCCCTGATTGCACTGACCGGGGACATTGTATCCGCCCATTTGAGCAACAATTCGGTTCATCTCGAGGCGGTCCCTGGCCTCATCACGAGTGTCTATTCTGCTCTCGCCAAACTGGGAGAGAAGGCTGAACGTGAAGAGGTTCGCCCGACGCCCGCAGTGTCCATTCGCGCTTCAGTGAAGCCTGATTACTTGGTTTGTCTCGAGGATGGGAAGAAGCTTACGATGCTGAAGCGCTATCTTCGCACCAACTACAACATGAGCCCTGAGGAATACCGAGCCCGCTGGAATCTGCCGATCGACTATCCAATGGTAGCCCCAAACTATGCTGAGAAGCGCCGCGAGCTTGCGAAGAACATTGGCCTCGGCCGCCGCCCAAAAGCTTCGCGTAAACCAAGGGCTCGGAAAACTGCTCCAAAACCCGAATGAGCGGCCGCTTCTCCCCTTTCGTTCTCAAGGCCCTAGCGGATGTGATCACGGGCGGGTCCTTCCAAGACGCTGGCGAGCCCGTCGGCGTCTATAGAAGCGGCCCGAAAATCGAAGCCTTCTTTCTCGACTGCGGGTTCGACATGCGCATCGGGAGCTCCTCTCGCGTTCCCGCCACGATCGAGTTTCTTCGTGACCTTGCTGCTCGCCCAGACGCCGATGAATTGCTGAAGCGGATCGTCCTGCGGGTCTGCGATCCTCGCGACTATCTCTCGGCTCCAGAAAAGGCGACCGCGGTACGAGATCACATGAATGCCGCGATGGAGGTCGACGGTCTTGCTGTCACGCTGGTGGGCGGAAAGGCGCATGTCGTGGAGCGAAACGGAACTGGTCTTATTGTAGAACCCTTCGTCAGCAAGGTTGCCAAACTCGACTTCGACACTGTCCAGATTGAGATTGCGCGAGCGTTGCCCAGCTTAGCCAGCGATCCCGAGGATGCAGTGACAGCCGCTTGCTCTTTGATCGAAGCAGTGTGCCGATCGGTACTGATTGAGCTTGAACTGCCATTACCGGCGAAGCGCGACATCGACGGGCTTATTCGAGCAGTGCAGGAGCCCCTTGGCCTTTCCCCTGGCCGAACCGATCTCCCGGCTGAAGTCGAACAGGACATACGCCAGATCTTAGGGGGGCTGACCTCCGTGACGAAGGGGGTAGGCGCCCTGCGAACGCACGCTGGCGATGCTCATGGGCGGGAAAAGGGTTTTCGCCGGATCGACGCCCGGATTGCCCGGCTCGCACTAAACTCCGCGAGCTCTGCTGCGCTCTTTTTGATCGAAAGCTGGGAAAGAAAGCAACATCGGCACCTGCCACAGCATGCCGGATAGCGCGCTTCCAAAACCGGCTAAATTGGTTGCGGGTCCGTTTCCACGAAGTGATAGGGCTACAATGTCGACTGATCAGTACTCACCTGCCGTCAATCTACTTTCCGACCAGATGGCGCATCGGAGAGCGATAAGAGAGAAATGGAAGAACGATGCTGGAATAATCATCGACGTGCATGAAGTGGCTTTCAGCGCTCTTGCCTCTGCTCTGGCCCGTAATCTAGGCAAAAAAATTACAAATGTCGAGAAATCACAGGAGGGACAGATCTGCTTGATTTCACACTTTGTTCAAGGTGTTGATCTTTGTGAAACATCCATTTCTGAGGGTCTTTATTCTCAAGCTGCAGCTCTACTCAAGCAAGAGGTGGAAATAGTATCTGGTATTGAGGAGTACCGTACCGGCAAAAGGCGAGAGAAATTCACTCCTTTGATTGGCAAGGGCGTAACCGCTGGATTCGGGCCTGTGTACGGGCAACTCAACAACATCGCGCATCTTGGTCGCCATGAAATTGCAAAGAACATAGTATCTGGTTCGGTCGGTGGGCTGACTGGCGCAAGCATAATTCCAATCTATGAGAAGGATCTCGCCTTTGCGCTCTATGGACAGCATGTTCACTATATCATACTAGTAACTCAACAACTCGATGTTCTGCTTGAATCAATGTATGGAAGTGGTTTGAGCGAAGAAGAGCGAGGTTGGGTCGGTAGCGCCATCGGAGTGCTGTTGAAGGAAGGCTTTATAGAGCTGGCCGATGATGCGGAAGAAGAGCATGCGACCTGGGTGAGATCTATTTTAAAGATTGATGAGCCCCGGCCAGAAAGATCGGAAAGGGCGTTTGCTAAACGACCAAGCAAGAATAAGGGTGCTAAGTAAGTGGCGTCGATTTTGTTGCACGGTAGTGCTGCTGCTTAACTTCCACCTCTCAGGATCGTCCGATACACCGTCGGCCGAGAGACCTTGAACAGCTTGCCGAGGTCGCTGATCGAGTATTCGCCGGTGGCGTGCATCTTCAGCAGTTCGCGCTGCTGGAGGTCGGACAGCTTGGGCGGCTTGCC
>CAZBTA010000348.1:0-4541 GCA_964494515.1 uncultured Bryobacter sp. | reverse complement strand
ATCTTCCAGTTAAACCCGAGCGGCGCAATCAGCGGTTCGATCGCTTTGCCCAACTGGCCGGCGTAGCTGTCGCCCATGGCGGGTGCCACGCCGTTGTGCCCCGGCAGATGGGCCAACGTCCACAAGAGCACCATCGTCAACAGAATCGTCGTCGAGGCACGCTTCAGGAACACCTTGGCGCGATCGAGCAGGCGGTAAAGAATGCTGCTCAGCCGCGGCACACGGTAGGGCGGCAACTCGATGAGGAACGGCGTCTTCTCGCTCTTGAAGATCGTGCTCTTGAGCAGGCGCGCTGTCGTCGTAGCAGCGACAAAGCCGAGCACATAAAGGCCCAGCATCATCGCCGCGCGGGTGCCAAACAACGGGCCGAGCAGCGGCTGATCGGGGATAAACGCGGCAATCAGCATCGTGTACACCGGCAGCCGCGCCGAGCAGGTCATCAGCGGCGTCACAAGGATCGTCGCAATGCGGTCACGCTTGTTCTCGATGGTGCGAGTCGAAAGAATCGCCGGGATTGCGCAGGCATAACCGCTCAGCAGCGGGATGAAGCTCTTGCCCTGCAGGCCCACCTTGGCCATCGTACGATCGGCAATCACGGCGGCGCGCGCCAGATAGCCACTGTCCTCCAGCACGGCAATGAACGCAAAGAGAATCAGGATCTGTGGCAGGAAGACAATCACGCTGCCCACCCCGCCCCACACACCTTCCACCAGCAGCGAGCGGAACCAGCTGGGCGCCATCGCTGCCTCGATCCACGTGCCGCTCATCTGGATCGATTCCTGCACGAGCTCCATCAGTGGTTTGGCGAATGTGAAGATGCTCTGGAAGACCACGATCACGATCGCCAGAAACGACAATGGCCCCCAGACCGGGTGCAACACAATGCGGTCGAGCTTGTAGGTCCACTCGGGCGGCGCCGGCTGCGAGAAGCTCGAATTGGATGCCATCTGGCCGCTCCACTTGCGGCAACTTGGAATGTTGTTGAGCACCGGCAGCTCGATGCGTCGCGGCTGTGGAATCGTCTGCGCCAGAAAGCTGCGGATCTGTTCGACCCCGCTGCCATGCACAGCGCTAGCCAGCACGACGGGCGCACCCAACTGCTGCGCCAGCGCTTCATGATCCACGCTGCCGCCACGCGCCACCAGGTCATCCGACATATTCAGAATCACCAGCGTCGGCACACCGAGGCTCAGCACAGGGGCGGCCAGCATGAGGTGTCGCGCAAGGCTGGTCGAATCGAGGATCAGCAGAATCGCATCGGGCTTGGGCAGATCGGGCATCTTGCCCTCGAGCACGTCATGGGTGACCTGTTCGTCTTCGCTGCGCGGTTCAAGGGAATAAACTCCTGGCAGGTCAATCAGCGTCACTTCGCGGGTGTGGTCCACCCGGGCCGTGCCGATATGGCGTTCCACGGTGACGCCCGGATAGTTGGCCACTTTTTGGCGCAACCCCGTCAAGCGGTTGAACAGCGTGGATTTGCCGGTATTCGGCGGCCCGATGAGCGCAACTAGCTTGTGCCCTGCCGGGT
The DNA here is from genome assembly GCA_964494515.1 of uncultured Bryobacter sp. Lineage (GTDB taxonomy): Bacteria > Acidobacteriota > Terriglobia > Bryobacterales > Bryobacteraceae > Bryobacter. The sequence continues at coordinate 3,013 of CAZBTA010000348.1, read as the reverse complement.
TTATGATGGGAGTGGCGGTGGCCGTATCGCTCGAGTGGCAGGAGTCCATGGGTTTCAGGGATGAATGTCGCTGATCAGAATGTTTAGCGTTGTTTCGCGACGCAAGGCGATTTCGGTGCCATCGACGCGGTACACCACCGGATCACCAGCGGGGGCGGTGTGGGCGGCTTCCACCAAACACCCGGGAATCATCCCCATCTGCATGAGACGCAGGCTCATCTCGTCAGGCAATTCGAACCTGTCGATGACCGCGCTCTCGCCGATGCGCAGTTGAGCCAGAGATTTATCAGGGAGACTCACTTGTCAGTTCACTCAAAGTATATCGTGAAAGCTTGCGCAAAGCTGCGATTCTACAGCGGTTTGGCCATTGTGCTGTTTGCAACTCAACTGCATGCACAGGTTTTGGACAATGGATTTCTCAGTGGTCGCTATGGCTTTCGCCAGTTGCTGCTGTCCACCAACACGGGCGGCCAGCCCATTGAGGCTCGCAGCATGGTGGGCATCATCAGCTTTGACGGACGAGGCAGCTTTTCATTCCTTGGTACCCGCAATGTGGGCAACAGCTTTGCTGCTTCATTTTCCGGCAACGGCTCCTATACGGTTAGTCCTGCGGGCACCACCAGCATGACAAGTCCTCTTGACTCCAACTCGCAACTCAATCTGCGTTTCTCGGGAGGCTTGCTCACAGGCAGCACTACCGATTCAGCGGGAAACGTATTCGATCTCTTCGTGGCGGTTCCAATATCGATCGCCACAACCTCCAATCTCACGCTAAACGGCAATTATGTCGGAGTGTCGCTCGATGTGCCGAATGGCCTTTTTTTCAATGTCAAGAACACGTTCTTCCGCATGACGAGCAATGGGCTGGGATCATTCGGCTTTGCCACAGTAACGGGTCAAACCGCACAGCAGGGACGTCGCGTCTTGAGCCAGAGCCTGGGTCCAGTAGCCTACAGCATGGCGCCTGACGGCACAGGCGGCATCAATTTCCCCTTGAGTAGTCCGTTTACCGCCCAAACGCAGCTCCTCATTGGTGACAAGCAGATCTTTGTTTCAAACAATGGCGATTACCTTGTTGGCGGCTCAACCTCGCAGGGAGCTCATGATTTCTTCTTTGCTATGCGAGCGTCCACAACTTCTCTCACAAACCAGGATTTCTCAGGCCTGTATTTCGGATCCGGACTGCGCATTGACAGTTCCAAGCCGAGCTCATTTGTGGGCGCCGTGAATGCGCTTGGCAATGGCAGGGCCGTCTGGTCGCGCCGGAATCGACAGGTAGAGGGCATTGTGGATTCAACCGCCGTGAACAGCTATTCGATTTCCGCCGATGGCGTAGGCTCAATTCTCAACAATCGCCTTGCCGTTGGGAGCAACGGTAACGTCTTTATCGCGGCTGGCGTTTCCCTGGTCGACAGTGACGCCTATGAGATCACCATTGGCGCCAAAGCACGCTCGTTAAACGGCACTGGCATCTTCATCAACCCAGCTGGCGTGCTGAATGGGGCCAGCTTTGCCCCAGTGGCGAATCCAATTGCTCCAGGGCAATTCGTAACCATCTTTGGCACCAACCTGAGTACTTCTGCCCCCATCGTTGCCGCGGCCACCCCATTTCCGCTTTCCCTCGGCGGAGTGATTGTGACGATCCAGGGGCGCGCTGCGCCGATCTACTTTGTGAGCGCTAATCAGATCAGCGCCCTCGTTCCATTCGCCACATCGGGCCCAACTGCGGACATCGTGATTCGGCAGGGCAACGTCGAATCGAATCGGGTGGTGGTTCCCGTCAGCCGTACCTCGCCAGGCATCTACTCGCTCACCCAGAATGGCATCGGTCCCGGCGCGATTCTCAAGTCGGACTTTAGCGTTGTATCGTCCACCAATGCTGCCCGCCGTGGGGACACAGTGCTCATCTACCTCACCGGCCTTGGCGCACTCAATCCAACACTCGCCGATGGCGCTGCCGCGCCGACCACTTCGCTGCTCCGCGTCACGGAGGCAGTCAATGTCTACATTGGTGGCGTTCGCGCCACCGTCAGTTTTGCTGGCGCGGCACCCGGATTCGCCGGTCTTTATCAGCTGAATGTGGTCGTCCCTGCCTCCGCGCCAGTTGGCTCGGCCGTGCCTCTCGCCATTGAGACATCCAACGCCTTCCACGACATGGTCGACATCGCCATCCAGCCTTGATACGCACCAAAACAAAACGGCGACCTCGCTGAAGGTCGCCGTTTTGAAAAACTTTATGCTGCTGTCTGGTTTAGTTGAAGGTGGCCAGAGCAGAAGCTTCGTCTTCATACACATCGAAGACAGTGTAGAGCTTGGTGATCTGCAGCAGATCCTGCACTCGCTTGGTCAATCCAAGCAGCTTCAGGCGACCGCCAGCATTGCTCACCGTGGTGAAACCGCTCACCAGTTCGCCGATGCCGGAGCTGTCGATGTAGCTCACTTCCGACAGGTTCAACAGAACCTTCTTGTCGCCCTTGGTTACCAGGTCCTTGATCGTGTCGCGAAACGCGCTGGATCCTTCGCCCAGTGTGATGCGGCCAGCCGCATCGATTACAGTCACGTCACCAACCTGACGGGTGGTCAATGTTAAGCTCACAGAGTTTCCTCCTTCAGAATTTGAGAACTTCCAGCTTACCCCAGTCGCTTCACCATGCGGACCAGTGTGCCATTGGGCTGACGCTGCCCATGTTCACACTCGTCCATGAAGGCGCGCATCAACAACAATCCGCGACCCGACTGCTTCAATAGATTCTCCTGCGCGAGCGGATCGGGTACGTCGCTGTCACTAAATCCGTCTCCCTCATCCCCGATCGTCACCGTTAGCGACCCGGCTGCGGCTTCGAGCTTGAGGTACACCTTTTTTCTGGCATTGTACTTGTTGCCGTGCGCCACGGCGTTCACCATACATTCCCGAACCGCCATTGAAATCGAATTCTGGTCGTCTTCGTTAAAGCCAATCTTGCGAGCCAGATCGATTGCCGCCTGATCCGCGGCGTCCACGCTGTCCAGCGTG
>CAZBTA010000347.1:0-4577 GCA_964494515.1 uncultured Bryobacter sp. | reverse complement strand
CACCATCCTCGCCTCGGCGGAAGGAGGGTGGGTACTGGGGGATTCTGTAAACCATAAGCTTTGGCGGCTTACCGCTGGACAATCACCTCGAGCTGAGTTTCTCGCTCAGCTTCCAGGTGATGGAGGCGATTTTGGCAACCGCTTGGGCATTGCCACGGCGCCATCCGATTCTCTGATTCTGATCCACACCGGAGGACAAGGTCACCCAGTTGGGCTTAAGTTGCGGAACGGACACCTCCAGGGATTCAGGTTGCATGGAGAGGTCCATCAAAAGCGAGTAGCCTCAACTGAGAAATTGCCGAAAGAGCAGGCAAACCTGGCACGGACAGGAGGGCGACTCGTGGCGGGACCGTCAGGAAAGCCGCTCCTCTTTGCCGACGATTGGCAGCAGACAGACTTACGCGTGTTCCAGCTTTCCGCGAATGGATCTGTCCAATTCCTGTTCAGCGTAGAGTATCCATCAAAAATTCAAACGCCAGTGGCGTTTGGCTCAATCGCCTACAGTTCAGACGGAGAGTCTATTCTGGTCGCAGTTTTTGGCAAGCTGTCTCGCTATTCGCTCAAAGGGGAGCATCTCGCAACACTGCTCGAGGACGATTCCCTGTGGGGAACCACCCGCATGATCCGCCTCGGCAACTAGCCCTCACCACTTCCCACACCGCTTCGCCTCGGCCTCAAGGCGCTTCCGCTCCCGCGGATCACTCGTCTCTACCTCACCCCCCAGCGCCACCAGCATCGCCTTCCACCGCAGGCTCTTCACCACGCCATGCTGCGCGTTGTCCCGCGTAATCTTCTCCATCGCCTCCAGCGCCTCGCGATTCGTCCCCGCGGCACACAGCGCCCGCTGGAGGCTCTCAAGCTTCCGCCTGTCCTCGCTTCTCTCCGGCGGCTTCGCCCACACCTGCTCCATCATCCGCACCACCGTCTTCACGGCCTCCGGCCCCCGCTCCGGCAATCGCTCCACCAGCGCCGGCACATCGCGCTCGACCAGGATCTCATCCATCATCCGCGGCGCATCGGCAAACGCCCCCTTCGGAAACGCGCGCACCACGCCCTCCATCTCCGCCCCATCCGCCATCCGCTCCAGCACAGCATCCCGCAGCTTCCGGCCGCCCCTCTGCCGCGCCACGCGTTCCACCACGCCAAACCGTGTCACCCGCTCATCCCCCACCAGCTTCAACACCCGCCGCTCATCCTCTTCCTCCATCTGGCGCGGCAGCAGCAGCAACTCATAATCGCGCAGCAGCGCAAACGCCCCCGCCGGCCAATCCTTATGCCGCAACACCGCATCCACCCGATCCCGAATCGCATCCGCCTCCAGCTTCTGCGGCGCCTCCAGCGTCACCCCCGTCACCTTCTCAAACATCTCCGCCCCATCCATTTGTCCCTTCGTCGACGCGCCCCGCCCTACCCGCCAACCGCTCACCTTCATCCCCGCAAACACCGGCTCCACCCAAAGCACCGGCATCACCCGCGCAATGCTCACCTGCGTCAGCTTGCCCTTCTCCCCGCTCGCCATCTTCACGGCAATCCCCTCCACCACCGGACGGAACTTCCCCTTCTCCCCCGTCACCCAGCTCACCATCATCTCCCCCGTCGGCTCCTTCACCGTCCGCCGCACCAGACACCGCGGCCCCGCCATCTCATAGCGCATCCACGCCCCCACCTCGCGCCACCGCTTCTCCTCATACTTGCGATACGGCAACCCTTCATCGAGCACCCGCTCCAGCTCCTTGGCCGGCACACACTCCTCGCTCTCCTCCAACCGGTACGCCACCCCCTCACCCACAATCACCTCGCGCGCCACCCCGTTCAGCAGCAGCAACTGGCACAGCGTGCCACATCCTTTCTTCGCCTCATCGATCCACACGCGCTCCACCGGCCCCGGCTTCGTGGCCAGCTTCTGATCCCCCTCCATCGCCACGCTCCCGGCCCGCTCCATCGCCGCATTCAGCAGTTGCGGCCCGCCCACTCCCACGCCCAGCCCAATAGCCAAGCCCACCGCCAGCGCCGTAAAGTCCCCCCGCCTCCGGCGCAGCACCAGCCACGGCCCCAGCACCAGACATTGATACAGAAACACCGTCGGGATCACCGACATCACCAGCCCCGGCACAATCAGAAATACCAGGCCAATCAACACCAGGTCCGGCGCGGCCAGCAACACCATCGTCGCCAGGCCCGTCACCACCATCGACAACAACGCAATACGGGGCAGTTTCTCCACCCCCCTCTATCGGCCCTCGGTTAGGAAATCGGTAGTCTCACCTCAAATCGCGCCCCGCCCGTCGGCCGGTTCGACGCCAGGATCGTCCCCTTGTACCCCTGCACCACCGCCAGCGCGATCGACAGCCCCAGCCCCGATCCCGCCGTCAACGATCGCGACGCATCCGCCCGGTAGAACCGGTCAAAGATATGCGGCAAATCCTCTTCCGGAATCCCCGGCCCGTTATCCTCCACCACAATCCGCGCCTCGGCCCCCTCGGCATAAGTCTTCACCGCGATCGTCCCGCCCACCGGCGTAAACTTGATCGCGTTCGTCAGCAGGTTCGTAATCACCTGGTTCAGCCTCACGGCGTCCCCGCGCGTCTTCACGCTCGCCAGATCCGTATTCACGTTGTGCTGCTTTTCTTCAATCCGGTGATCGAGCTGAAAGATGCAATCATCCGCCAGTTTCCCCAGGTCCACATAGTTGTGCCCGATCTGTTCCTTGGCGTCAATGCGGCTCAGCGCCAGCAGCGATTCCGTCAGCGTCCTCATCCGCTGCGCCGCCCGCTGGCATACCTTCAGCGCCTCCTGATACTCGGCCACCGTCCGTTCCTTGTTCAGGCTCGATTGCGTCTTCGTCAGAATCACCGACAGCGGCGTACGCAGCTCATGCGACGCATCCGCCGTAAACCGCGCCTGCCGCTCAAAGGCCGCCTCCAGTTGCCCAAACGAATCATTCAACACCTCGGCCAGCTCCCCCAACTCGCTCTTCTGCTCGGCCACCGGGATGCGCCGGCTCAGGTCTCCCGCCGCAATCTCCGTCGCCGTCCGGCTAATGTCACCAATCGGTGCCAGCGCCCTCCGCGTCAGCCACCATCCCCCCGCCAGCCCCATCGCGAGCATCGCCAGGCCGCTCAGCGCAAACCCAAGCATCTGCTTGCGCGTTGCCGACAGTTCCGGCCGCATCGATCGGCCAATCAACACCACATCCCCGAACGGCAGAATGCGCAACAACTCGCGATTCTCCCCCACCGTCTCATAATGATCCTGCCGCCGCACCGGTCCGCGCATCGGCTTGCCCAGTTCCACCCCCGCCTCCCGCGCAAATTCCACCAGCCGCTGTTTCCGATCCACCTTCGATCCCGCCAGCCGCTCGCCCTGCTCATCGAGCCACAGAAAGTAAACATTTTTCCCCATCAACGCCGCCTGCCGCTCGGCATTCTGAATGCTCTCCGCCATCCGCGGCCGCATCGCGAGTGGTCCGCCCATGTCCTGTGGCGAACCCGGCGGTTCCATCATCGGCCCCGCCGGCTGCATTGCGTTATCCAGTTGCGCCGCCAGTTCCTGGTCCACCAGGTCCGTCTGGTTCACCGTCGTCAGTTGCATCGCCAGCGCCCCAAACGCCAGCAACACCAGCGCCAGGATCACCCCATGCCACAGCTGTATCTGGAATTGAATCGAATGCCGCATCGCCTATTCCGTCGCAATCGTATAGCCGTGTCCGCGCCGCGTCGCAATGAACTCATGCCCCAGCTTCCGCCGGATGTTCGACACATGCACATCCAGCAGATTCGACAACGTCGTATCGTTCTCATCAAACAGGTGCTCATACAGCTCCGTGCGCGACACCACCACCCCACGATGAATCGCCAGATACTCCACCAGGTTGTACTCGCGCGCCGTCAGCACAATCGCCTCATCCCCGCGATACACCACCCGCGCCGCCGTATCAATCGAGATATCCCCCAGCTCAATCCGCGACTGCGCCAGCCGCGAACTCCGCCGGATCAACGCCCGCAGCCGCGCCAGCAATTCCTCAAGGTCAAACGGCTTCACCAGATAATCATCCGCGCCGCTATCGAGCGCCTCCACGCGATGCTTCACCGCATCACGCGCCGTCAGCATCAGCACCGGCGTGTTCTTGATCTTCCGCAGGCCCTTCAGAATCTCGCCGCCATTCTTCTTCGGCAGCATGTAGTCGAGCACGATCGCGTCATAGTCCGTGTTCTCGGCCTTGAACGCCCCGTCCTCCCCATCGAGCGCCCCGTCCACGGCATAGCCGGCATCGCGCAAGCCCTCCATCAGGCTATCGAGCAGATCCGCTTCGTCTTCCACGACAAGAATTCGCATAGTCCACTGTGCAATGTACCAACACCAACCTGAAGACAACATGAAATCACTCTTTACACCCTCTTTGCATCCGCATCTCCCCGATTCATCTCTGCTTCAGGTTCACTTCCCTAAGCTCGAATCATGAAGCGGACATTGACTCTCATCACCTTCCTCGCCACGGCCCTGCTGGCGCAAGATAACGGCACCGTCAACGTAAAGCCCCTCGCCGAGCGTCAATGGTTTCGCGAGTTCCGCCTCGT
>CAZBTA010000346.1:0-4589 GCA_964494515.1 uncultured Bryobacter sp. | reverse complement strand
CGCACGAGGATGGATTCTTCGCCAAGGACACGGACCCGAAGAACTTCCTGCCGGAAAACTGGCAGCAGAAGGCCTACGACCACTTCAAAGGCGAATATCCGCCGGCGCTGCTGGTGTTTTACCTCAACCACCTCGCGCACGAAATGGATGAGAACCATCCGGTGTTTCAGCCCGCGTCATGATTGCCGAAATCGAAGCACTCGCCGCTGGAGCGCTCGCGCGCATTGAAGCCGCCGCCGATATGGAGGCGCTTGAGGCCGTGCGCGTGGAAGTGCTGGGCCGCAAGGGGAGCCTCGCGGACTTTGGCAAGTTGATGGGCAAGCTGAGCGCCGATGAGCGCGTGGCGGCCGGCAAGGCGCTGAACGGGGCCAAGACGTCGCTTGAGGCGGCCTTTGAGCTGAAGAAGACCGCGTTTGAAACCGCGGCGCTCGAGGCACGGCTGGCCAGCGAGTGGGTGGATTTGACGATTCCGCCGGCGGGCATCGTGCCGGGCAGCCTGCATCCGCTGACGCAGATCCAGAACGAGATCGAAGCGTTGTTTGTGTCGATGGGATTCGCGGTGCTTGATGGGCCCGAGGTCGAGACGGAGTTTCACAATTTTGACGCGCTGAACATTCCACCGGATCATCCGGCGCGCGACATGCAGGACACGTTCTGGATTGAAGGCGGCCATCTGTTGCGCACGCATACCTCACCCGTACAGGTGCGCGGCATGCAGCGACTGGGCCCGCCGTTGCGCATGATTGCGCCGGGCCGCGTGTTTCGCAACGAAGAAGTTGACCCCTCGCACGAGCATACGTTCTACCAGCTGGAAGGCATGATGGTGGACCGCGATGTTTCGATCGCGAATCTGCTGTTCTTCATGAAGACGCTGCTGGGCGGCATCTTCAAGCGCGACGTGACGGTAAGGCTGCGCCCCGGGTTTTTCCCGTTTGTGGAACCGGGCTTTGAGCTCGACATCCAGTGCATGGTGTGTGGCGGCGAAGGCTGCCCGGTGTGCAAGCACTCCGGCTGGGTGGAGTTGTTGCCCTGCGGGCTGGTGCACCCGAATGTGCTGCGCGCCGGCGGTATCAATCCGGATGAGTACGGCGGCTTTGCCTTTGGGCTCGGGCTGACGCGTCTGGTGATGATGCGCTATTTGATCGATGACATCCGCTGGTTGCAATCGGGCGACCTGCGGTTTTTGAAACAGTTTTAGGAGCCCCCTTTGAAGTTCTCCTACCTTTGGTTGTCAGAGCTGGTTGAAGACCTCAACGTCGATGCGAAGGAAGTGTCGCGGCTGATCACGCTGCACACGGCCGAGAGCGAAGGCGTGGAGGAACATGGCAAGTTGCTTGAAGGCGCATGCCCGGCGGTGGTGCTGAAGGCGGAAAAGATTCCGAACTCGCACAACCAGAAGGCCGAAGTGGCGACGGTATACGGCAACAAGACGCTCGTATGCGGCGCGCCGAATTGCCGTGCCGGCCTGACGACGGTATACGTGCCGCTGGGCGTGAAGAAGGTGAGCGGCATCGACAGCGATGGCATGCTCGCGAGCCCGGCCGAGCTGGGCATCAACAGCGATCACGACGGGATCATTGAGCTTGAAGGCGAGCTGCAGTTGAGCCCCGATCACGTGATCGAGATCGACAACAAGAGCCTGACGCACCGGCCCGACCTGTGGGGCCATTACGGCATGGCGCGCGAAGTGGCAGCGCTGTTGGGCAAGGAACTGGTGGACCCGGTGAGCATGGAATTGCTGCCGGAGGGCGCGCCCGTGCAGGAAGTGGTGATCGAGGATTACCAGTTGTGCCCGCGCTACTCGGCGCAGGTGTTTGAAGGGGTTGCGGTGGGCGACTCGCCGTGGTGGATGCAGTATCGACTGCATACGATCGGGCTGAACACGATCAACAACATTGTGGACGTGACGAACTGGCTGCTGGCGGAGCTGCCGCAGCCGACGCACGCCTTTGACGCCGACAAGCTGAACGGCAAGATCATCGTGCGCCGCGCCAAAGCGGGCGAGCAGATCGAAGCCCTCAATGGCGAGACGTATACGCTAACGACCGAAGATCTGGTGATCACCGATGAGAGCGGACCGGTGGCGATCGCGGGCGTGATCGGCGGCAAGCATTCGGCCATCGGGCCGGAGACGAAGCGGGTGGTGTTTGAAAGCGCGAACTTCAATGCGAGCGCGGTGCGCAAGACGAGCTCACGGCTGAAGCTGCGCACGGATGCGTCGATGCGGTTTGAAAAGGCGCAGGACCCGCACAACACGCTGCGCGCGATCGCGCGGGCGACAGAACTGTTTGAGCTCGTGGCCCCGGGCATGAAGCCGGTGGGCGGGCCGACAGATGTGAATGGCGAGCTCAAGGCAGCGCCGGTAATCGAGCTGAAGCTCGAGTGGCTGTACCGCAAGCTGGGCCGCGTGGTGGAGAAGGCCGAAGTAGTCAGCATCTTGACGCGCCTGGAATTTGGCGTGGCCGACCAGGGCGAAGTGCTGGCGGTGACCGTGCCAAGCTGGCGCGCGACGAAGGACATTTCGATCCCGGATGATCTCGTTGAAGAGATCGGCCGCATGGTGGGCTACGCGACGATTACGCCCACGGCGCCGGCGATGCCGGTGGCGCCGCCGCCCATCAATGAAGAGCGACGGTTCTTCAATCAACTGCGCGGCGTGGCGACGCAGCAGGGCTTTACCGAGGTCTACAACTATTCGTTTATCAGCGAAGCGCAGGCAGCGCGGCTGGGCATTGCGATCGAGCAGCATGTGCGTGTGCTCAACCCGATCGCGAGCGATCAGAGCCTGATGCGCACAACGCTGCTGCACGGCGTGCTCAAGAACTTTGAGGACAACCAGAAGAACTTTGACGACTTCCGCTTTTTTGAAATCGGCAAAGAGATTCACAAACAGCCGGAAGGCTTGCCGAAGGAACTGGCGCATCTGGCAGCCGGCATCTATGCGGCCAGTGGCGATGGCGTAGCGGGATTGCGCGAGCTGGAACGGCTGGCGCTCGCGATTGCGCCGGGCATGCGATTTGAGCCGACGGCGGAGGTGCGCGCGTTTGAGCATCCGCTGCGTAGCGTGAATGTTTTCCTCGGTGAGATGCAGGTGGGCCGCATTTTTGAGTTCCATCCGAAATGGGTGGAGGGCCGGGCGGCGGTGCTCGATTTGAACCTCGGACCGCTGGCTTGCACGATGGCCGGACAGGCGAAGAAGTACACGCCGGTGCGCCGCTTCCCCTCGAGCGAGTATGACCTGAGCGTGGTGGCGGCGGCGCGGACGTTTGCCGGAGAGATCGAAGGCGTGCTGCGTGGCGCGGCGACGAGCGTGGTGGAGAAGATCGAGTTTCTGCGCGAGTTTACGCTGCCGGATGGACGGCGAAGCCTTTCGTTCCGCTTCACGGTGGCACACAAGGATCGCACGCTCACGCAGGACGAGATCAATGCCGAACGTGAACGCGCGATCGAAGCGTTGAAGGCAGCGGGCTACGAGCTGCGCTAGTAGCCGCTACTGCACATACAGCGTGACACCCGCGGGGGACGAGACTCCGCCGACAGTAATCACCACCGGTTGTGCGCCTGCGGATACGCTGGCCGGCACGGTGGCATTGACCTGATAAAGACCAAGTACCGCGCCCGGGGCGACACCAGCGTAAGCCACCGTGGCATCCTGACCACCGATCTTGACGGTGGTGGTGGCACTGATGGCGCCACTTGAATTCGTCAGGCCAGCACCAGTGAGATAGAACGCGACAATCGAGCCCTTGGGAGCAGCCGCTGAAGCGCTGTTGACCGTGCCAGCCTGGTTGATCACCGCGGCAGGCCCTGTGCCAGCGGCGTTCAAAGTGAAGAGTGCGGGATCGACCTGGGTGACCGCCTTGTTGAAATCCGCAGAAGTCTGGCCGCCATAGGTGACGCGGACGACGGTTTGAGATTTGCCCGCGATGGACAGAGGGACGCTGAGCGCCATCTGGGAGGGCGTGACGTAGATCAATGTCGCGGCCGCGCCATCGAAGGTGACGCTGACGCCGGCAGTGGTGGAGCCGCCGAGGTTGGAGCCGAAGATGGTGACGATCTCGCCGGGGGTGACGGGATTGTTCGCATAGCTGGCGGCATTGACTATGGCGGAAACGCTGGGCGCGGCGAGTGTGCCGACGGTGAGCGAAACGGGGATGTTGATCGGATCAGCAGCGCCGAGGAAGAGCTTGATGTTGCCGGTGTAAACACCGGCGGCGAGCGACTTGCCATCGACGGAGACATCAAAGGACCCGGGGATGGGGCCACCCGTGATGTTGAACGTGAGCCAGTTGCCGCCCGTGTCCGTGGTGGCGTAGGCGGAGAACGTGGGCGGCGTGTTGACGCCGGTGTAGGTGAGAGAAACGGTTTGCGCGGCGGGGTTGGAAGCGCCGGTGGCCATGCTGAAGTTGAGACTCGAAGTGGCAGAGCTCAGCATGGCAGTTGCGAAGGTCTGCGTGGCGAACTGGGTCTTGAGCCATTCGGTGCGCGCATTGATGAGGGTGTTGACGCCGGGGGTGTTGCCACCGCCCATACCACCACCGCCAGGGCCTCCACCCGTGCTGGTGAGAGCCGCCGTGAGGGCGTTATCG
>CAZBTA010000345.1:0-4595 GCA_964494515.1 uncultured Bryobacter sp. | reverse complement strand
ATCAGTTGGCGCTCGTCAGAGTAGAATCCCCGTCCGGCCGCAAAGGCCCCGCGCACTCCGAGAAACTGGTAGTACTCCGTTGTCAGGCCACGAATGCGTCCATAGCTGAAGTCGGTACGCCACTCCGAGTTACGTGTCGGAAATCGAAACGCCGCCAGTCGCGCGCCAACCGTAAACGAAGCATTGCCACCCTGGCCGGAATCAAGCACCAGCAGCGGCCGCAGAAACGGCGGGCCGTAGGTCGTCTCCCGTACCGTCACTTCCACGCCCTCTTTACCGTTTTTCACCACCTCACGAAAACTCGCCGAATCATAGCTGCCCATCCCCGCGATATCCGTAAGGCTTTGCTCGAGGGTCTTGCCCTTTTCCTGATTCACGGCAATGCGTTCTCTGAGTTCCACAGCTTCGCGGGCTGGCACGCCCGTCACCTCAATAAACTCCTGCTTGCCCCGCCCCGTTTGCCGCCGCGCCTGCCGTGCCGCCACATGCGCTTTCCATGCGTCTTCGCTCAGCGCGTAACGCTTGAGCTCGGCGGCCCGCGCCTCAGCGGCTTCATAGCCGACCTGAATCACCTTGTCGATGTCTTTGAAGCCAAGCGTGCTGTAGCCGGATACATCGGGGGTCACCACGATGTTCGCGCTCTTCAGCGAGGCGAGCTCGTTGCGTCGCAACATGATATCGATAGACCGGCTTGCCACCTCAAGAATGCTGATCGGTTGTGCCCCATCCACTCGCGTCATCCCCAGATCAACCGCCACCACCACATCCACATTCATGCCGCGCACCACATCGGCCGGGATGTTGTCCACAATGCCCCCGTCCACCAACAGCTTGTCTTCATACTGCAGCGGGGCAAAGATGCCCGGCAGCGACATCGTCGCCCGCAGCGCCACATCGAGGGGCCCCCGGTTGAACACCACCTTGTCCCCGCTCAACAGGTCGGTGGCAACACAGCGAAACGGGGTCGGTAGTTCATCAAAGTTCTGCAATCGCGCATAGCCCGTCACCACCCGATCCAGCAGCAACCCCACCTGATGCCCTGTATTCAATCCCGCCGGCAGCCGGATCTTGCCCTTCTTGTAGCCCAGCGTAAACAATGCTGGAAAACTCTGCGCGTCTTCCTTGCGGCGAATCCCAAGTTCGCGATACTGCACCGCCGGCCCCAGAACCACACCCCACTCAATGCCCTCGACAAACTTCTGGATCTCCGCCGCCTCGCGTCCAGTCGCATAAATGCCGCCCACCAGCCCGCCCATGCTCGTGCCCCCGATGGCGTCCACCGGAATCCGGTTCGCCTCCATCCACTTGAGCACGCCAATGTGCGCCAGCCCCTTGGCGCCGCCCCCCGCCAGCGCAAGCCCCACCCGGGGCCGCTTCCCTGCTTGCTGGCCCATCAGGTTCAGCGCCAACAGCGCGGCTACCAGGATTCGTCTCATGAGCTTGGTCCCTCTCTAGAATCCGATACCGAATCCTATCGTCACCACCTGATGACGCAACAACCCATTCTTCTCGAGTGGCAGCGCATTCACGGTTACCGCTTCTACCGTGCCACCATCGGCCAGCTTCGTGGCCGACCCCTTCCAGATATCCGGCTGCCCGCTCAAGGTCTCGCGATAATCCGCCCGCAAGAAGAATCGCTTGTTCAGATGAAAGAACGATCCCGCACCGTAGTTGAATCCCCACTGGAACACCCCGCCCCCTTCAATCGCCGGCTTGGTGCCAAAGTCAAACGCCGTCACAAACAGCGCCACATCGCGCGCCGCCAGTCGCAACACACGCGAGCTCGTCGGCTTGGCATCAAGCAGGTGTATCAGCTGGATCGCCGGGCCCGCCGCCACATAGGGTCGCCAGCGCGCCCCCAACGGCCGCAGATGGAACAACGTGTTGTAGCTGAACGTGCGTATCGCTGCCTTCGAGCGCTGGTCCAGTTCCGCAACGCCCAGGTCATCCCGGCCAACCAGTTTGAAGTTTGTAATGTTCCGCGAGTAAGAAAACTCATGCGCGATGTGCTTGTGCGTGTTCAGCGTCACCCGCGTCGACAATGACCAGCCACGCTCAAAGCTGCTCGTGAGTCGCAGCACATCCGCCACCTGCCCGGTGTTGAGTCTGAACTCAAGCGGCAGAGTCGACGAAACGTTGTTGCCAAATCCCGTCAAACCGCCATTCAGGCTGAACATCCAGTGCTTGGCATAGGATTCTTCCCGGTGCTCCGGAACGTGCAGCTTTACCTTGTGTCCGGGGTCAGAAACCTGCGGCTTCTTCGGCATGGGCTTGGCCCCTTCGACAATCTCAAAAACCTGTCCACCATAAGTGAACGAGCGCTGCTCGCCATTCACCGCCGATTTCGCTTTCAATCCCTGAATGCCCAGTTTGGTGAAGTAATAAGTCTGATAGATGATGTTGCCACGCAACAGGTCATTGCGGAACGTGAGCACGGTATTGCGCCACGGTCGCACAAAGGCCGACTGGCGCAGTCGCGGATCCTGATCCTGTTTGGCGCGATCTTCATCACTGGCTCGAGCGGCACTGCGGCATTCGTTCATATGCAGCACCGCTATGCGACCATCAGTACGCAGCGTATCGCCCGTGGCGTTCTTCGCATCACGCGGCACCCACGGCCGGTCCACATAACCCACCCCGCTCACACATCCAGTCAACACCAGATCGTTGATCACCTTCGTGCGCTCTTCATCAATGTTCTCGTTGATGATGTGGATAAAGGTCTTGGCGGCTCTTGAAAAGCCGATACCCGAATCATAGGTCGCCGTTGACGTCCACACGCCTTGGCCTGCCACTTCGCCCGGCTGCTGGTAAATGCGCAGGTGATGGCGCGAGAAGAAGGTGTTCAAGGTCTTCGCATAGGTCAATTCCGGCCGCTTGCCGTTCAGCGTCAAGACCGACATCGGCGCGGCCCGGTAGCCCTGATTCTCAACGATCGATCGCATCACCCCATACGTCGACTTGCCATCGAGCGCATCCGACCTCACCCACCCCGCCGCGGCAAACGCCCGCTCAATTGCCTCGCGGCTGCCCACATAAAGCAGGCTCGTCAAGTCGCTTGGCGTGTTGTCATTCTCGGTCGCGGTGCGAAACGGCATGTCCTTTACAACACCGGCGACATCCAGCTTCAATTCCGGATACTGCTCGCCAAACTCGCCATCCCACACCAGCTTCTCGTCGATCTTGAACTGAAACTCCGCGCCCGCCGGCAACACAACTGACGAGTCTGGCAGCCGGAACACGCTTTGTGAAGCGGTCAGCGCGAACATCATCGCCATGGGGTCAAATGACGCCGCCGTAATCGCATAGCCACTCAGCTTTGCCGCCACCGTGTCGGTCGCGCGAATCCCGCGGATCCGTCCTTCAGCATCCACCCGCTCTCGCGCGTCATCGATCCGCGTTACGCGGCCTTTGAGCGGGATCAGCCCCTTGCCCGGCGCTTCGATCTTTGTGAACTCCAGATGCAGCATCGCCGTTTCGCTCGAGAATCCGAGGCCCACCTTACGGGCTTCCTTCACAACGCCAATCAGTTCCGTGCGCATCGGCAGCACTACCTTACCATTCACCACCACGGGTGAAACCACCTCAGCCAGCACCGGCGTCCCCGGTTTACTCGTGTAAGAAGATAATGCCGTTTTCAGTCGCAACTGCAGCACGGTACCTTCGGGCGTCTCCACGCCCAAAAGGCCCGCGGCACAAAGCAGCAAGAGCACAAACAAAGCCATATATGTCCTACATAGAGTAACGCTAGTCGAACCTAGCCGATTTTCTCGCGCAGCACCGTTTCGTCAAGATCCCCCGTCCACTTGGCGATCACCACCGCCGCCACGCCATTGCCCACCACGTTGGTCAATGCCCGCGCCTCGCTCATAAAGCGATCAATCCCCAGAATCAACGCGAGCCCGCCCACCGGCACGTTCCCCACCGCCGACAAAGTTGCCGCCAGCACAATAAATCCGCTCCCCGTCACCCCCGCCGCGCCCTTGCTCGTCAGCAGCAGCACCGCAAGCAGCGTCAGTTGTTGCCATAACGTCATCGGTGTATTCGTGGCCTGCGCCACAAACACCGCCGCCATCGTCAGATAGATCGAAGTGCCATCGAGGTTAAACGAGTATCCGGTCGGGATCACCAGGCCCACGGTCGACTTGCCCGCCCCCAGCTCTTCCACCCGCGCCATCATGCGCGGCAGCGCCGCCTCGCTCGAGCTTGTGCCAAGCACAATCAGCAGTTCCTCACGGATGTAGGCAAGAAACCGCACAATCGAAAACCCATGCAGCCGCGCGATGGCTCCCAGCACAACGAAGACAAACACGAGGCAGGTGACATAAAACGTCCCCATCAGCTTGGCCAGCGACAACAAACTCTGCAACCCATACTGCCCCACGGTAAACGCCATTGCCCCAAACGCCCCGATCGGCGCCAGATACATGATCATTTTCACGATCGCAAACAGGATCTCGCTCACCTTCTCGATCAGCGCGAACACAATGCTCACGCGCCCACCCACCTTCTGCAACCCCACCCCAAACAGCACCGCGATCAGCAGCACCTGCAGAATCTCACCCTTGGCAAACGCATCCACCATCGTCGTCGGG
>CAZBTA010000344.1:0-4598 GCA_964494515.1 uncultured Bryobacter sp. | reverse complement strand
CCCAACAAAAAAGGCTCCGGTCACCCGGAGCCTTTCTCATTCCATCTAGCAGACCCTTAAGCCCACTTAAATCCTTCCTTCGCCATCGGCAACGTTCTCACCCGGTGCCCGCTGGCGGCGAAGATCGCATTCGCCACCGCCGGCAACAGCGGCGGCAGCGGCGGTTCGCCCAGCCCCGTCGGTGAATTGTTGCTCTTGATGAAGTGCACTTCAATCTCCGGCGGCGCCTGCTTCATGCGCACCATCTGATGCTGATGGAAGTTCGACTGCACCGTGCGCCCACGATCAATCGTAATTTCCTGATTCATCATCTCGCTCATGCCGTCGACAATCGCGCCTTCCACCTGGTTCTTCGCGCTGCTCGGATGAATGATCTGGCTGCCGACATCGCCGACACTCCACACCTTGTTCACCTTCACCCGCTTCTGCGCGTCCACCGTCACCTCGGCCACCTGCGCAAAGTACCCGCTATGGCTGTAGTGGAACCCGACGCCCATGCCAGTGCCCTTCGGCAGCTTGCGCTTGCCCCAGCCACTCACCTCGGCCACCTTCTCCAGGCACGCCCGCATGCGGGCGGCATCATACGATTCCATGCCCTTGCCCACCATGCGCGGCTCGCCCAGCAGATCCAGCCGGAACTGCACCGGGTCCTTCCCCGCGGCATGAGCCAGCTCATCGATGAACGAGTGGATCACCCACGCCAGCGAATTGCTCCGCGGCGCCCGCAGCGGGCCCGTCGGCACCTTCGTCGGAATCAGCGTCGCCTCAACCGCAAACGTGTTCACAAAGTTCGCCGGAAAATCACCCGTCGAGATGTTCGACGACGACACAAACTTCTCGCCCTCGCCAAAGCTCACAAAGTGGTCATGCCACGCGATGATCTTGCCCGCGTCATCCACCGCGCCGCGCATAAACTGATAGCCGCCCGGCCGGTAGAAGTCATGACGCATATCATCCTCACGCGTCCACAACAGCTTGATCGGCGTCCCCGGAATCTGCTTCGCGATCCAGCACGCCTCCACCAGATAATCATTCGCCAGTCGGCGGCCAAACCCGCCACCCGTGCGCAACTGATGGATCAACACATCCGACACCGGAATCCCCAGCGCCTGCGCCGCCATCTGCTGGCCACGGCCCGGCGTCTGGCTCGGCGCCCACACTTCAATCTTCCCGTCCACAAACCGCGCCGCACAGTTGCCCGGCTCCATCTGCGCGTGCGAGATGAACGGATACTGATACTTCGCTTCCACCTTCTTGGTGGCCTTGGCCAGCACGCCCTCGACATCACCATCCTTGCGGATCGTAAACGCCGGCTTGCCCGCAAAGTGCTCGGCCGCCTTCGCGTCATAGCCCTTGCTCGTGTGGCTTACCGTCGGGCCTTCTTCCCACACCACCTTCAGCTTCTTGCGCGCTTCATTGGCGTACCACCACTTCTCCGCCACAATCGCCACACCGCTCGCCAGGCTCGTCACATCGCCATTGCCTTCGACAATAAACGCGTGCTTCACCTTCGGCATCTTCAAGATCTCATCGAGATTCGCGCTCACGGCCTTGCCGCCGTACACCGGGCACTTCTCATACACGGCATACAGCATGCCGGGCAACTTGAAGTCGATCGAATAAATCGGCTTGCCCGTCACCATGTGCGGCAGGTCGATCGTCGGCATGCTCTTGCCGATAATCTTGTAATCCTTCGGGTCCTTCGGCTTCACCGTCTCCGGCGCCGGCATCGGCAGCGCCGCGGCCGCCGAGGCGATCTCGCCATACGGCATCACCTTGCCGCTCTTCTTGTGATAAATCTTGCCGAGCTCCGTCGTCAGCTCGCTCGACGGCACCTGCCACTTCTGCGCCGCGGCTTCGACCAGCATCATCCGCGCCGTCGCGCCCACCTTGCGCATCAGGTCCCAGTTGTTCGGCGTCGAACGGCTACCGCCCGCCGACTGCGAACCAAACTTCACTTCATCCAGATCGCCCTGCACCACGCGCACCATCTTCCAGTCGAGGTCGAGTTCCTCGGCCAGAATCATCGGCAGCGCCGTCTTGATGCCTTGCCCCATTTCCGGGTTCTTGCCCGTCAGCGTCACCACGCCATCCGGCGCGATCTTCACAAACGCGTTCGGGTCGAGCGGCTTCTGCGGTCCACGCGGGCCCTGCGCCAGCGCTTCATACCCACCCACCAGCAAGCCGCCACCAGCGGCCAGCGATGCCTTCAAAAAGAAACGGCGGCTATTCATTGTTGTTTGCCTCCGACGGCGAGTTGCCCTGCATCATGCGCGAGGCCAGCTTGATCGCCTTCTTGATCCGGATGTAGGTGCCACAGCGGCACAGGTTGCCATCCATCGCATTCTCGATCTCGGCATCGGTCGGGTTCGGCTTCTTGGCCAGCAACGCCGCCGCGCTCATCAACTGCCCCGCCTGGCAGTACCCACACTGCGGGACATCAATCTCCATCCACGCCTTCTGCAGCGCGTGCGCCCCCTCGGGCGACAATCCTTCAATCGTCGTAATCTTCTTGCCGGCGACGGAGCCAACTGGAGTCAGACACGAACGAATCGGCTCACCATCCTGGTGTACCGTGCATGCGCCGCATTGGCCCATGCCACAGCCGTACTTCGTTCCACACATTTCAAGCTCATCGCGCAGCACCCAAAGCAGGGGCATATTCGCGGGGACATCAACATTTACGGATTTCCCGTTTACCGTCACCGATATGGCCATCTGGAAAACTCCTTTTTTGATATTCTGCCACCACTCTATGCTGCTCCGCCTGTTTGCGCCACTCCTCCTCGCCGCCGCCCTTTTCGCCCAAACCACCTACATGGTCAGTATGCGCGACAGTGTCCAGTTAGCTACCGATGTCTACCTGCCCCGGCCCGAGGGCAAATTCCCCGTCATCCTCACCCGCACGCCCTATCACCGCACGCGCGGCGCCGCCTCTTTCAAGAAGTTTCTCGATGCCGGTTACGCCGTCGTCTCCCAGGACGTCCGCGGCCGCTACGATTCCGGCGGCAAGTGGATCCCCATCAAGGACGACCCCGCCGACGGCTACGACACCGCCGCCTGGATCGGTCGCCAGCCCTGGTGCGATGGCTCGATCGGCACCATCGGCTCCTCCTACGCCGGCGCCACCCAGCACGCCCTCGCCATCGCCAATGCCCCACACGTCAAGGCCATGATCCCCCGCAACGCCATGACCAATTTCGGCCGCTACGGCATGCGCCACAATGGCGCCTTCGAGTTGCGCTGGTTCAACTGGGTCGCCACCCTCGGCAACGCCGCCGGCACCTCGCTCGCCCTCCCCGCCGCCACTCGCGCCACCACCACGCCCGCCGCCGCCCAGGCCCTCGCCGACTACGGCAACCAGGTCCAGCAGTATGTCCGCGCGCTCCCGCTCCGCCCCGGCGCCACACCCCTCAAGTTCGCCCCCGACTACGAATCCTGGCTCATCGAAGCCATGTCCCACGGCGACCACGACGACTTCTGGAAGAACCACGGCTCCTCCGTCATCGATCACCTCGCCGAGTACAAGGACATCCCCGCCTATCACACCACCGGCTGGTACGACTCCTGGGGCACCTCCGTCGCCAACCTCAACTTCATCGAGCTCACCAAAGCAAAGAAGAGCCTCCAGCGCCTCATCATCGGCCCCTGGATCCACAGCTCCGAGAATCTCTCCCACGCCGGCATCGCCCAGTTCACCGAAGACGCCGCCCTCGATCTCGAATCCTTCCAGATCCGCTGGTTCGATCGCTGGCTGCGCAACATCGACAACGGCGTCGATAAAGAGCCACCCGTCCGCCTCTACGTCATGGGGGGTGGCGACGCCCACAAGACGCCCCAGGGCCGCATCTTCGTCGGTGGCCGCTGGCGCGACGAGAAAGAGTGGCCCCTCGCCCGCACGCGCTACACTCCCTACTATTTCAACGCGGGCAACACGCTCACCGTCGCCGCCCCCGGCACCAACGCCCCGATCTCCTATCAGTTCGATCCCGCCCATCCCGTCCCCACCCTCGGCGGCAATGTTTCTTCGCAAGGCACGCTCATGTTCCAGGGCGCTGCCGATCAAAAGTGCCGCACCGCCTTCTGGCTCTGCAAGGACGATCTCCCCCTCTCTTCACGCAATGATGTAGTGGTCTTCGAGACGCCCCCCCTCGAGCAGGACCTCGAGGTCACCGGCCGCATCGTCGTCAAGCTCTGGGCCTCCTCCGACGGGCCTGACACCGACTTCACTGCCAAGCTCATCGACGTCTATCCCCCCAACAGAGATTTCCCGAACGGCGTCGACCTCCTGATCGGCGACAGCATTGTCCGCGGCCGCTATCGCGAATCCATCACGGTAGCCAAACCCCTCGTCCCCGGCCAACCCGCCGAGTTCACCATCGAGCTCTACCCCACCTCTCTGGTCTTCCAGAAAGGCCACCGCATCCGCATCGACATCTCCAGCTCCAACTTCCCCCGCTTCGACATCAACCCCAACACGGGCGAGCCCCTCAACAACAACCGCCGCACCCGCATCGCCACCAACACCATCTATCTCGACGCCCAACACCCCTCCCGCGTCATCCTGCCGGTCATTCCACCGCACGCACCGTAAACAC
>CAZBTA010000343.1:0-4606 GCA_964494515.1 uncultured Bryobacter sp. | reverse complement strand
GGATGCCTACGCAAGGAGCCTTGGCGCGGATGTCAGGGTTTTTTTGAGGGGCGTTCGAGTTCGGTGATGCGGGCGGTGAGGCTGCGGAGCTGGCGGAGTTCTTCTTCGGCTTGCTGGAGGGCGCCCTGGATGCGGGAGAGGTCGCCGGCTTGCAAGCCCTGGCCGGGGGCTTCGCGGGTTTGGAGGTTGAGGCTGAAGCTGCGGTAGAGGTCCGTAACCTCACGATAGCGGCGCTCGAGGTTGACCAGAGTGGCTTCGCGGCGGCGGTTGAGGTCTTCGACTTCTTTGGTGGAGCCCGTTAGCTTCTTTGAGGCTTGTTCGGCGCGGGCGAGTTTTTCTTCGAGCAACTTCGAGCTGGTTTCGATCTGGGTGAGGCGCTGGGATTTGAACTTGAGCTCGGCGTCGAGGGCTTCTGATACGCGTTGCTGCCTGGTCAGATCCTCCTTCATGTCGTCGAGGCGGGTGTTGAGCTTTTTGACTTCTTCCGATTGACCCGAGGCCAGAGAGCGGGTGCGCTCGGCATCCGCCTTTGCATCCTGCAGCTCTCGCTCGAGCTCGGAGGTGCGGACGCGGAGATCGTCGATCATGCGCAGATAACGACCGACATCGACGTGCTGCTGCGGTGTGTTGGCGGGCTTGGTGGCGGGGGTGGCGACAGGAGCGGGAGATTCGGGGTCGGCGACGGGAGCGGGGAGGGCGACGCCGCGGCTGGATAACTCGCGCTCGAGCTGCGCGATGCGGCCGCGAGCCGTGGTGAGCTCGGACTGGCGCTGCCAGATCATGACGCCAAGGATGATGAGGCTGCCGGCGGCGAGGAGAAGCTGAGGGAGGCGGCGGGACATGGTGGATTCTACTGTTTTCCGAGCGCGAAACGGGCGCGGTTGGGTACCGAACGATCCTTGTTGCTGATGTCGACGGTGACGGCGCGCTGGCGCGCGTTCTTAAGTTCTACAGCAACGGACCAATGACGGCTGGCCGCGCGCACTACCTGTTCTATCGCATTCGGGATCTCGCCGCGACTGCGGCAGAACATGCCGAGGCCGCCGGACTCGGTGGCGAGCTGGAGGAGGCCGCGCTGGTAGGCCTCGTTGATGGGGTCGCCGAAGTAGCTGATCTGGGCAAGGTAGATGGGAGCCTCAAAGCGCGAGAGCTGATCGGAGAGCTTTTGCATCTTCTCCTTGATGAGCTGGTCGGGGAACTTGCGGGAGAGGTCGCGCGAGTCGGAGGAGTTGATGACGGGGTTGGTGTAGTCTTCGCGGTAGTTGGAGATGTTGCTGTCGGTAACGTAAAGGACGGCGACGCGGACGCCGGCGCGCTGCATGAGGCGCTGGGCAAGGGCCGCGACACTTTCAATGCTGTCGAGCAGGCCGGCCTTGCCGACGGCGTTATAGGCGCGAATGGTGTCGATGACCTTGTCGCGATTGGGCGTGGGATCGGAGAGGGCTTGCAGGCGATCTTGCGCGCGGAGCAGGCCGACCCAGTGATTCTTGCCGAGGGTGGTGAGCTGTTCGGCGAGGGCCTGGCGGGCGGTATCGATCAGGACCGGATCGCCCGAGAGATCGAGAACCAGCAGAAGGATCAAATCATCCTCAGGGCCCTTGACGCTGAGAACTTTGGCGGGGGAGCCATCGAGGCGGGCCGAGAAGGCGTTGCGCTCGATGGGAGGCTCGGCTTGATCGACGACAGGCACGCGGATGAGCGTGCGGGAATTGCGGGGCGTCGAGCTGGGCGCCTCGTAGCCGAGGAGGGAAAGAGCGGTGAGGGCAAGGAGGGCGCGCATCAGAAGCTTAACCTTAAGCCTAGCTGGATGACGCGACCGCCGCGCGACTCGATGCTGCGGCCGGCGTTGACGTTGGGCGCGGTGGCGGGGCCGATGACGGTATCAGGGTCGGCCCAGTTGCCGGTGTTGGTCCAGTTGAAGCCGGTGGCCATGAGCTCGATGGCGCGCTCGGTGGTGAGGGCGAAACGCTTGGAGATGGAGAGATCGTGATTCTGGGAGCCGGGGCCGCGGAGGTGAGGATGGGTGCGGAAGCCATTGCCGGGAGTGAAGTCAGCAGGCTGGGCGAAGGCGGCGGGATTGAACCAGGCGTTGGGGCCGGGATTGGCGACGGTGGGATCGACGCCGGGGACGAGATCGACGCGGAGGGCGTCGATGACGCCGCCGGTGTTATTGAACTGGGGCCGGAGCGCGATGGGGAGGCCGGACTGCATGGAGGTGATGCCGGAGATGGACCAGCCGTCGACGAAGTAGCGGCGCCAGTCTTCAAAAGAAAGCAGGGGCTTTTTGGCGCCGAAGGGGAGCTCGTAGCTGAAGCTGAGGGAGAGGCGGTGGGGATTGTTTGAGGAGGTGAGGCTCCACTCGTTTTTGAAGTTGTAGAAATCCTGGATGCCGTAGGGGCCGGAGTAGTCGTCCATTTGTTTGGAGAACTCGTAGGTGGAGTTGACGACGAGGCCGGAGGCGGAACGTTTTTCAATGCGGAAGATGGCGGCGTTGCGCTTGTAGTTGGCCGAGGGCCAGGAGTTGAAGACGTTGAAGCGCTGGTATTGGGGGTAGGGGCGGATCTGGCGGCGGTAGGACTCGTTGTTCAACTGATCGCGCTCGGCGAGATAGGAGAGAGGGATGGCGTTGGGATTGGCGGCGCCGTTGGAGATGAACATGCGCTGGCCGCGCGAGTGGGCGAGCGTGAGGCCGAGGATGAGCTGGGCGGGGAGAGTGCGCTCGTAGGAGAGGCTGGCGGACTGGTAGATGGGCACGGTGCCATTGCGATCGATGAGATCGGCGGTGGTGAAATTGGCGGCGTCGGGGCGGAGATCGGGCAGGGGGTTGGTGAGGTTGGGCACGCCTTCGCGGAGGATGACGGCGGGAGTGAGCTGGATGTTGGGCGAGATGTAGTTGGGGTTGGCGATGAAGCCCTGGGTGGCCCACTGGGTGGTGTAGATGGGGATGCCGCCGTAGCTGAGAGCATAAGCGCCGCGGACGACGGCTTTGGCGTTGCCGCCGGGATTCCAGGCGAAGGAGAAGTTGGCCTCGGGCCGCCAGAGGGCGGGCTGGAGCGCGCGGGGATTGCCATTGCGGCCGGCGAAGATGAGAGCGCCGGGGCGATTGTTGGCGGGGTTGATGGCGGAGAGATCGACGGTGGAGAAGCGATTGTATTTCTCGTGGCGCGGGGTGGAGACGGTCATGCCGAAGTTGACCGTGAAGGTGATGTTGCGGGCGTATTCGTAGGTGTCGGCAGCGACGAGGCGGAAGTAGCTGCCGCGCCAGTAGGAGGGGAACTCGACAACGGTGGCATTGCCGCTCTCGGCAAGGCCGAGCAGGAAGCTGGCGAAGCCGTGGCCCGTGTTGATGATGCCGGGCAGAGAGGTGATGGAGGGGCCGAAGAAGAACTCGCCGGCGGGCGTGCGCGGCTGGTAGGCATTGACCTGATAGCGACGGGCCTGGGCGGAGACGCGGAGACGATGTTTGCCGAAGCGGGTGGAGAAGCCGTTGGTGAGGTAGTAGTAATTGTGCGAGCTGCGGGTGGTGGGGTTCTGACGGCCCATGGGCAGATAGTCGCCGATGTGGAGGAAGGGGAAGGCGTCGCGCAGAGGGCCGCGGAGGCCGATGGTTTCGAGGGCGCGTTCTTCGCCTTCGCGCGAGGAGAGCGTGAGATCGGACTGGGCGTCGAAGGTGAGCGTGTTGACGGTGGAGGCGGAGCGGGTGTAGGTCCAGTCGAGGATGCCGCGGCGGGCGGAGAAGGTACGGTCGTTGGTGGAGGAATCGGCGATGGTGTCGAAGAAGCGGGGGGCGCCGGCGAGGCCGTTGGTGAAGGAGCCGTTGAAGGTGAGGCGGTGGCGTTCGGCGAGGGTGTGATCGACCTTGAAGATCATGCCGGAGGCTTCGTTGGTTTCAGGGGAGAAGACGAAGTAATTGTTGCGGAAGAAGGGGCCGGCGCTTGAGTTGGCGTGGGGGTAGAAATCGGTGGCTTTGAGGGCGACGGGGTCAAGGCGGCTGGTGGGGAGGCGATTGCCGACGAAGGGGTCGCGGAAGTATTGCTGGTTGGTGAGGGAGACGGGTTGAGTGTCGTCGAAGTTGGGGTTGAGGCGGGTGGTGAGGGGATCGAAGATGGGCAGGGAGTTGCCGGCGGCGTCGACGGTGCGGGAGAAGTCGCCGGTGCGTTCCTGGTCGATGGCGACGGTGCGGAGGTAGGAGCGGCCGATGCGTTCGCGGACGCCTTCGTAGGAGATGTTGATAAACGTGCGGCGGGATCCGTCGTAGAGCTTGGGGATGAGCAGGGGGCCGCCGACGTTGAAGCCGAACTGATTGCGGCGGAGGATGTTGCGGGAGCCGCCGCGCTGGGAGACTTCGTGCGGGGTGGCGTCGAGTTTGTCGTTGCGGAAGTTCTCGAAGAGGCGACCATGCCAACGGGTGAAGATGGTGCCGGAGGAGGATTTGGGAGGGGGGCTGTCTTCGCGCAGGCCCATCTCGCGAGTGAGGTTGCGGAACTCGTCGACGGCCCGCTCGAGGGGGGGCTTTTGAGCTTGTTGCCAACCGCACGCGACGCTGGCTGACAGGATCAGGACCCAGAGGCGCATGAAGAACATTTCATTTTTAGTTTAGCGTGGG
>CAZBTA010000342.1:0-4628 GCA_964494515.1 uncultured Bryobacter sp. | reverse complement strand
CTGTGGAACATAACTCGCGCAACATGGCCAACAATCGTGGCCCCGCCGACTTCGACCGCACCCAACGCTTCACCCTCGCCTGGGTCTACGAGATCCCGGCGCTCAAGCGCCATCGTCGCCTCACCGGCGGCTGGTCCATCAACGGCATGAGCACCATCCAGTCCGGCTCGCCGTTCACCATCATCGGCAATGCCACCGCCAATGCCTTCTGGGCTCAGGTCTCTCGCGTCCGCACCGACCTCGCCCCCGGCCGCACGATCGACAGCGCCCGCCTCACCGGTCGCGTCCAGGATCGCCTCACGCAGTTCTTCGATCCCACCGCCTTCATGAATTCCGATGACCGCTGGGGCAATGCCGGCCGCAACATCCTGCGTGGCCCTGGCCAGCGCCAGTGGGATTTCGCCCTCAGCAAGACCACCGCGCTCCGCGAAGGCCTCAATCTCGAAGCCCGCTGGGAGCTCTTCAACGCCTTCAATCAGACCACCTTTGCCAACCCCGCGGCCACACTCCCGGCTGCTGGCTACGGCACTATGGGGCAGATCACTTCCACCATCGGCGGCCCTCGCACCATGCAGGTCGCCCTGCGTGTAAAGTTCTAGCCCCGCTCCCCTGCTGGCCCGCCACATCCCTGCAGTGGCGGGTCAGCTCTTTATCAGCTCACCCACCGTCACCGGGCACACCGGTGGCCTCACTGTATCCGCCGGCCATCCCTTCAACAGGTTCACTGCCGGCCCACACACTTTCCCCTGGCACGGCCCCATCCCACACCGCGTATGCAGCTTCGCCTCTCGTCGCGACTTACAATCCTTCACTCGCCCCCATGTAACATCCTCACACCGGCACACAATCGTCTCATCGGTAACTAACTCGCGTAGCTCCGCCCTTAGCGCAAACGTCTCCGCCAGCGCCGCCACAAAGTCGCGATAGTCTTCCTTCACCGCCTTGCCCGCTCCCGCGGCTGTCCCCTCGGCTTCGGCTTTCTCCACACCCCCAATCCCCGTCAGTTCCCCCACCGCATAGATGCCCTGCACCGTCGTCTGCATGTGCCGGTTCACCCTCACAAACCCGCCATCCACCGCACACCCCGCCACCACCGCCAGCTCCACATTCGCCACCAGTCCAAACCCGCACGCCACATAGTCACACTCCACCCTCTGCCCGTTCGACAGCACCACCGCCCCCGGCTCCGCCTTCACGGGCCACACGCCCGCCCGGTACTTCGCCGTCGCCATCTGCATCGCTTCCACGATCTTCCCCGGCCACTGCCACAGTCCCAGCCCAAACTTCACCAGCTTCCCCCACGGCGCCTGCTCAGCCACCATCATCACCTCCGCCCCCGCCTTGCTCAGGTTCGCCGCCACGGCCAACAGCAGCGGCCCACTCCCCGCCACCACCACGCGCTTGCCCGCCACATTCAGCCCCTGCTTCACCAGCGCCTGCAGTCCCCCCGCTCCCACCACATGCGGCAGCGTCCAGCCAGGGAAGGGAACAAACACCTCCCTCGCCCCCGTCGCCAGAATCACCTGCGCCGCCTCCACATCCATCCGCGTCACCTGCGTGCCAAACCGCATCTCCACCCCATCCACATGCAGCCCCTCGCGCCCGCGCCAGATCTGCCCGCCCGGCCCAAAGTTGTCATCGATCACCAGCGTCTTCTTGCCCGCCGCCTTGGCCGCGCGCGCCGCCGCCAGTCCCGCCGGTCCCGCCCCGACAATCACCGTGTCAAATCGCATCCGTCTCCACCTCCATCCCCTCGCGCACCATCACCTGGCATCCGCGCTCATGCTCCACCCCATCGATCTTCACCCGGCATTCAAAGCAGATCCCCATGCCACACACGGGCCCCCGCGCCTCGCCCTTCACGCTGCGCCGCGCCGCCACGCTGTTGTTCATCACCATCGCCGCCACGCTCGTTCCCGCGGCCGCCTCTACCAGCTTCCCGTTCAATTTCAAACGCGGCACTGTTCAAACCTCTCTGCCCGGTACGCGCTCGCATCGAGCACGCCCTGCCGATTGCGCATCAAATCCATCAGCATCTCCGCCGTCCCCAGCGAAGTCGTAATCCCCAGCCCCTCATGCCCTGTGGCGAGCCACGTCTTCTCATAGCCCGGACACAACCCCACAATCGGCAGCTTGTCCGGCGTCGCCGCGCGAAATCCCGTCCACGTCCGGATCACCTTCATCCGCTCGAGCCCCGGCAGATACTCCAGTGCCCGCTCCAGCATCTTCTTCAGCATGTGCGGCTCCACCTCGCCATGCTCCACGCCATACTGCCGCGAGCTGCCAATCAGCAGCTGCCCCGTCTTGCGCGGCTGCACGTTAAACGCCACACTCTCCGTCGAGTGCCCATGCGCGCTCTTCAGATACCCCAGCTCCACCAGCTGATGCTTCACCGCCCCCTCATACCGGTCCGTAATCACCAGATGCCCCTTGCGCGGCTTCACCGGCAGCCTTGGCATCAGCTTCGTCACCGCCGCCCCCGTCGCCACCACCACAAACGGCGCCTCCATCCTCGCCCCTGATTCGAGCGTCACTTCCCCATCCCCCACCTTCACCGCATCCTCTCTCACCCTCGCGGCACCCTGTGCCATCCACGCCGCCGCGCACGGCGCATACACCACGCTATCCCCCGGCACCAGAAATCCCCCCGCCATCCCCGGCCTCAGTCCCGGCTCCGCCTCATACAGCGCCTTTGCATCGAGCAACTCACACTTGACGCCTCGCTCGCGGTAGTAATCCAGCTTCGGCGTCACGGCCCTCATCTCCGCCTCATCCGCCGCCACCCACAGCGTCCCCCGCCGCTCAAACTCCACCTCCGCCGGCACCACCGCCTCCAGCTCATCCCACAGCTCCACACTCCGCTTCGTCAGCGCGAATTGCGCCTCGCTGTCATCCATCACCACCACATGCCCCATGCCAGCCGCTGTCGCCCCGCCGCCGGTCACATCGCGCCCCAGCATCGTCACCTTCAGCCCCTGCCGCATCAACTCGCGGGCACACGCCGCCCCTACAATGCCCGCGCCTACTACGATTGCGTCAGTCTTCACGCCCGGATCCCCCAGCAGAACGAATCCCCCAGCAGAACGGGTCCCGCGGATCAAAGATCAAAGACGCATCCGCGTTCACCCACGCCCGCCCCCGGATCGTCGGCTTCACCTTGTCTCCATCCCACACATAGCTCGCGTCAAAGTGGCTGCCCACAATGCTCTCCTGCCGCCACACCGCGCCCGGCTCGAGCTTCCCGTCCGCCGCTAGACACGCCACCTTCGCGCTCGTCCCCGTCCCACACGGCGAGCGGTCATACGCATTCCCCGGGCACAGCACAAAGTTGCGGCTGTTCCCACCCGCAAGCCCCGGCCCAAAGATTTCGATATGGTCGATCTCCGCGCCGCCCTCGCCCGTAATGCCATCACGTTCGAGCGCCTTGCGGATCGCCCCCGTCACCTGCGTCCAGTGCCCCGCCATGTCCACGGTCAGCTTCTCCGCCAGCCCATCCACCAGAAAGAACCAGTTCCCGCCCCACGCCACATCCCCATGGATCAGTCCGATCCCGGGCACATCCACCGGCACTGCCTTGCGATACCGGTAGCTCGCCACATTCTGGATCGCCACCTCGCCATTGGCCTCAAGCACCGCCGTCACCGTGCCCACCGGCGTCTCGATCTTCTGCGGCCCCGGCTCGATCAGCCCCAGCCAGTCGAGCACTGTCACCACGCCAATCGCGCCGTGGCCACACATGCCCAGATAGCCCACATTGTTGAAGAAAATTACCGCCGCCGTCGAATCCTTCTCCACCGGCTCCACCAGCAGCGCCCCCACCATCACATCGCTCCCGCGCGGCTCGTTCACCACCGCGCTGCGAAACCCGTCATGCTCCGCGCGAAACCGCTCCAGCCTCTCCCGGATAGGGCCAGACCCCAGGTCCGGCCCCCCTTCCACTACCACTCGCGTCGGCTCTCCGCCGGTATGCGAGTCGATCACTCTCACACGCTTCACAGCTGCGGCCTCGTCGCCAGCGCCTGCTGGATCACCTTCTGGATCGCCAGCCGTTCCGCGCCTTCAATCGCCAGCCGCGGCGCGCGCGTCTTCTCCGATCCCATTCCCACCGCCGCCATGCACATCTTGATGTACTGCACCAGCTTGATATGCGTATCCAGGTGCAGCAGCGGCGTGTACCACCGGTACAGCTCCAGCGCTTCATTCCAGCGGCCCGCCACGCAGTGTTCCCACAACACGCGGTTCTCATCCGGAAACGCGTTCACCAGCCCCGACACCCAGCCCACCGCGCCCAGCATCGCGCTCTCGAGCACCAGGTCATCCACGCCCGAGAACAGGATGTAGCGGTCTCCCACCGTGTTCTTGAGATCGGTGATGCGCCGCGGGTCGCCAGACGATTCCTTGATCGCCACCAGCGTCTCCTGATCGGCCAGTTCCACAAACGCCTCCGGCGTCAGATCCACGTAGTAGCTCGGCGGGTTGTTGTAAACCATAATCGGCAGCCCGCTCGCGTTCGCCACCGTGCGGAAGTGCGTAATCGCCTCGCGCCGGTCGGCCTTATAGATCATCGCCGGCAACACCATCAGCCCATCAAGGCCAATCTTCTCGCAATCCGCCGCATACTGTGCCGC
>CAZBTA010000341.1:0-4643 GCA_964494515.1 uncultured Bryobacter sp. | reverse complement strand
AGACGCGCCCTTCGTCCGTCGCCCCTGGGGCCGTGGCTGGTGGATGCAGGACATGCCCGAAGCCGAGATCCATTTCTCCCAGGGCATCAAGCGCCTCACCCGCATCCACACCGGCGAGGTCCGCCACGCCGGCTTCACCTCCGATCAAATCTTCGATTACCCCTGGGTCTACGCCACCCAGGTCGCCTGGTGGGATCTCAGCCCCGAGGAGATCCGCCGCATGCAGGCCTGGTTTGCCCGCGGCGGCTTCCTCGTCGTCGACGATTTCCACGGCGATCGCGATTGGGAACTCTTCGCCGCCTCCATGCAGCGCGTCTTCCCCGATCGCCTCATCGTCGACATCCCCGACGACGACCCCGTCATGAACCTCGTCTTCGAGATCCGCGAGCGCACCTTCATCCCCGGCCTCCGCCACCTCCGCCGCGGCCCCTCAGGCACGGTTACCATCCAGCCCACCGCCATTCCGCCCCGCTGGCGCGCCATCTACGACGACGAGGGCCGCATGATGGTCGCCATCAACTTCAACATGGACATCGGCGACGCCTGGGAACACGCCGACATGCCCGAGTACCCCGAAAACATGACCAGCCTCAGCTACCGCTTCGGCATCAACTACATCCTCTACTCAATGACTCACTAGCCGCCGCCCCCACAGGATCACCACCGTCCCCACCACACACAACACCGCCCCCATCACATCCCACCGGTCCGGCCACACCTTCTCCACCACCATCAGCCACCCAATCGACGCCACCACATAGATCCCCCCATACGCCGCATAAGCCCTCCCGGCAAACTCCGCCTCCACCCGTGTCAAGGCCACGGCAAACACCACCAGCGCCGCCACCCCGGGCACCAGCCACCATGCGCTCTTGCCCAGCCGCAACCAGCTCCATACCGCAAAGCAGCCGCCGATCTCCCCGGCGGCTGCAATCACATACCAGAACAAACTGCTCATCACTTCTTCAGCACCATCTCCCCATCCACCGCTTCAAACTCAAACACCTTCCGCGGCGAACGATACAACCACGATTCTCTCTTGACCGGATGCACCTCAATTTCATCCGGCGGCCCATTCACGATATACAGCTTCCCCCGATCCGTCTTCCATCCCGACTTCGTCGAACGGAACCGCTCATTCGCATACAGGATCCGCCGGTAGTGCTCCACCTTCGCTTCGTTCACCTCTGTCTCGGGCTTCGGGTCGCGCCGCGTCCAGAATTGCTCGATAAACTTCTCCCGCTCCTCAGCGGTCCGCAACGCCAGAAACGCATTCTTCTCCCGCTCCCCAATGATGTACACCACATCCTCTTCCACCCACTTCTTGTACACCTCCTCCATCTGCTGCGCCCCGGCCACCAGCACACAACACGCCAGCGCGATCGCCATCACCGCGCCCCACCCCCGGCTCGGTTCATCCTTGCCCAACAGGCGCGCCACGCGCTTCGTCAGTTCGCCACCATTCGCTGCCAGTCTCATTTCATAACTCCTTTGTTCTTCCATCTCCACCAATGCCTTTGCATAACTCACGCGGTCGCCGCTCACGGCCACCACCAGATCGTCACAACACTTCTCGCGCTCCACCCGCACCACCCTCGACACCCACCACACCGCCGGATGGAAGAACAGCAAGCTCTCCGCCACCGCTTTGAGCAGGTTCACCAGCGCATCCCATCGCGCCACGTGCGCCAGCTCATGCAGCAGCAACGCCTCCACCTGTTCCACCGGCATCGCCACCAGCATGCCCACCGGCGTCAACACCACCGGCCTCCACCACCCCACCATCACCGGCACATCCACCAGTGCCGACTCAAACCACTCCACCCGCTCAAGCACTCCCATCCGCTCCCGCAATCGTTCAAACCGCTCCCGCCACTCGGGCGCCACCGTCGTCACCCCGCGCCACACCAGCCGCCGCGTCATCCACCATCCGCTCACCCGCCACAATCCCACTCCCACCGCTCCCACCATCCACACCTGCCCCAACCATTCAATCTGCGCCTTCGCCCCGAGCCCCTCCCCATCGGCCAGCACATCGATGCCAAACCACCCCAGCATCGCCACCAGCGCCGCCACGGCCATCGCATGTCGCAGGCGTGCCCCTCGCACCACCTGCAACGCCATCCACAGCGCGATGCCAATCAACGCGCCCTGCCAGAGAAACACCACCGCCGCCGCGGCAATCCTGTCGAGCAACATCACCGTCGTCCTCCTTCCATTTCTTCGATCAGTCGCTTCATCTCGGCCAGCTCTTTCCGGCTCGCCCTCTTCGCCCCCAGCGCCCCCAGCATCATGCTCACGGCAGACCCGCCAAACGCCCGCTCCAGCAGATCCCCCGCCAGTTGCTTCTGCGTCATCTCCCGGCTCAGGCTCGCCTCATACCGGTGCGCCCGCTCGCTCTCATCCCGCACCACCAGCCCCTTCTCGGTCATGATCTGCAAGAGCTTCAGCACGGTCGTATACTGCGCCGGCCGCCGCTCCACAATTGCCTCATGAATCTCCCGCACCGTCGCCGCCCCCCGACTCCACAACACGGTCAAGATCTCCAGCTCCGCATCCGTCGGCCGCGGCGTGATGTGCTCGTTTCCCATCTACGAAGACTTTACTACGAATTCTTTCGTAGACGCAAGCGCATTCGCGCCCCATGTTATTCTTGCTCCGAATCATGACCGACATCACCGCCGCCCTCGACGCCTGGGCCGCTGGCGACGCCTCGGCTCTCGATCGCATCGCTCCGGTCGTCTACCCGCGCCTGCGCGAACTCGCTGGTGGTGTCTTCCGCGGCGAGCGCCCTGGCCACACCTGGCAGGCCACCGCCCTCGTCAATGAGCTCTTCCTCAAGCTTGCCTCCCAGCCCGCCCACAAGTACGAAAACCGCCTGCATTTCTACAACGCCTGCGCCCGCTTGATGCGCCTCGCCCTCATCGATCACGCCCGCACGGCGCGCGCTGAAAAGCGCGGCGGCTCCACCACCACTATCCCTCTCCATCCTGACCTCGCCTGGTTCGACGCCTCAAGCCCCGCCATGCTCGACCTCGATCGCGCCCTCAACGCCCTCGCCACCCTCGATTCCGACCAGGCCTCCATGTTCGAATCCCACTATCTCCTCGGCTGCACCATCGACGAGATCGCCGACCTCCACGCCACCTCCAAATCCTCCGTCGACCGCAAGATCCGCCTCGCCCGCGCCTGGCTCTATCGCCGCCTTGCTTCACCCCAGTCCACCTAGCGCGCCCGCTCACCGCCAGCTTCTCACCGCTCATGGAAAGTGTATTGGGCAATCGGCCCTGCTTTGTTAGCATCAAGGCTTCCCGGATGTCTTCTTTCCTCCATAGCCCGCGTTCGGTCAAGTGGCGGGGCTGGATGTTTCAGGTGCACCTTTGGCTTGCTCTGGTCCTCGGCCCGCTTCTCACCCTCGTCTGCCTTACCGGTGCCTTCGTCGTCTTCCGCTATGAGATGAACCGCATGACCGTCCCCGGCACCGCCTACGTCACCCCCGGCGCCCAACGGCTCTCCCTCGACGAGCTCACCCGCCGCGTCCAGGCCAATCGCCCCCAGGACAAACTCACCAGCGCCAGTTGGGATGGCGGCGCTGACACCGGCTTCAATTTCTGGACCACCTCTCCCGCCGGCCATCGTATCCACACCTTCATCAACCCCTACACCGGCGAGATCATCGGCCAGGAGGATTATCACGACAAGTGGATCCAGTGGTTCTACGAGCTCCACGCCAATCTCCTGCTTGGCCCCACCGGCCTCTTCCTCAATGGCTTCGTCGGCCTCACCGCCGTCATCCTCTCCATCACCGGCCTCATCGTCTGGTGGCCGGGCCTCCCGCGCTGGCGCAACGGCTTTGATTACGTCCGCGGCGCCCGCTGGCAACGTCAGAATTACGACTGGCACAAGCTCATCGGCTTCTATTCAAGCGCCGCCGTCATGCTCATCGCCCTCACCGGCATGTACTTCTCCTTCCCCACTCTCTACAAGGACATCTTCGCCCGCGCCACCGGCTCCAAAGTCGATAACGTCGCCCCGCGCGCCAAGTCCACCCTCGGCCCCTCCAGCCCCTCTTTCGAAGAGTTCGTCCGCCGCGCGGAAGCCGCCCACCCCGGCGCCCGCTTCGTCTCCCTCAGCTTCCCCAAGAAACCCGGCGACCCCATCGCCATCCGCACCAAAGAAGCATACGACTGGCATCGCATCGGCCTCAATCACATCTACTTCGAACCCGCCGACGGCAAGCTCATCCGCAGCGCGCGCTTCAGTGAAGTCAGCGCCGCCACCAAGGCCGTCCTCCTCATGTACCCGCTCCACTTCGGCCGCTTCGGTGGCCTTTGGGGCCGTTTCTGGTTTCTGGCCGTCATGGTCCTCTACGTCCTGCTCGGCCTCGCGCCGCCGGCCCTCATGGTCACCGGCGCCCTCATGTATTGGAATCGTTCGCTCTCCAAAAAATGGAAGCGTCGTCACATCAAACAGGAAATCTCCCAGGCAGTAAAAACTCAAGCCGTATGAAAATTGTTCTCACCTTTGCACTGGCCCTTATGGCCTCTGGATTGACGTGTGCCCAAACCACACTCGAAGGCGCCGTTAAAGACCAAACCGGCCTCCCGGTCGCCAACGCCACCATCGACACCTACGGGCCCGCG
>CAZBTA010000340.1:0-4685 GCA_964494515.1 uncultured Bryobacter sp. | reverse complement strand
TGGGACGGGCATGTGCCGGGGGCGGCGGTGTGGTCCTGGAAGACGCAGTTGAGTGATCCGTTGCGGCGGGATATTCTGTCGCGCGAGCAACTGGAGCGGCTGCTGGGGCAGACGGGAATTGAGCGCGAGACGACGGTGGTGCTGTATGGGGACAGTGGGAACTGGTTTGCGGCGTGGGCGTTCTGGCAGTTGAAGATTTATGGGCATGAGGATGTGCGGTTGCTTGATGGGGGGCGGAGCCTGTGGGTGGCGGAGGGGAGGCCGCTTGAGCTGGAGGAGCCGGTGTTTGCCGAGACGATA
Organism: uncultured Bryobacter sp.; assembly: GCA_964494515.1. GTDB lineage: Bacteria > Acidobacteriota > Terriglobia > Bryobacterales > Bryobacteraceae > Bryobacter. Next base: position 4,385 of record CAZBTA010000340.1, on the reverse strand, counting down.
TACCTGGCGGCGGAGCCGGACTGGAGCCTCAGGGCGTATCTGAGGCAGGTGCAGGACGCCGAGCAGCGGGACACGGAGCATCTGGTGGATGTGCGATCGAAGGCGGAGTATCGGGGGGAGATTGTGGCGCCGGAGGGATCGACGGAGACGAGCCAGCGGGCGGGACACATACCGGGGGCGAAGCATGTGTTCTGGGCGTGGACGATTGATGAGCGGGGACGATTCCGGAGCCGGGAGGAGCTGGAGGAGTTGTTTACAAGGGTGGGAGTAGTGAACGACCGGCCGGTGATTACGTATTGCCGGATCGGGGAGAGATCGAGCCATACGTGGTTTGTGCTGAAGTACCTGTTGGGGTATGACGTGGTGCGGAACTATGACGGGTCGTGGACGGAATGGGGGAATCTGGTGGGGGCGCCGGTGGCGCGGGCGGAACTGTATGTCTGACGGGGCGCGCCAAGTGTGGCAGACTCTGAGACAGCGCGCTCATGAGGACCATATCGAAGAAGACCCAATATTGCCTGAAGGCGTTGTATGCGTTGAGCCGGCAATACGGGCAGGGGCCAACGGGGATCTCGAAGATTGCGGATGAGGAGGGGATCCCGCTGCAGTTTCTCGAGCAGATCCTGCTGCAGTTGAAGCGGAGCGGGCTGGTGGAGAGCAAGAAGGGGAAGGGCGGGGGCTATGCGCTGGTGAGGCCGCCGGAAGAGGTGACGATCGGGGCGGTGATCCGCATTGTGGAGGGGCCGCTGGCGCCGCTGCCGTGCGCGAGTGATACGGCGTTTCGCAAGTGTGATGAGTGTGAGGATGTGCGGACGTGTGGGACGCGATTTGTGATGCGGCAGGTGCGGGATGCGACGGCGAAGATTCTGGACAATGTGACGCTTGAGCAGGTGTGCCGGCATGTGGACCAGACGAAGAACAAGCAGGGCGATGAAGCCGAGCTGATGTACTACATCTAGCTGTGGTTGGCGGTGGCGACGCGGCGCCAGAGGTGGAGGAAGTTGCGGCCCCAGAGCTTGTCGATGTCGGACTCGGTGTAGCCGCGGCGGAGGAGTTCGAGGGTGACGTTGAAGCACTGATCGGATTGGGACCAGCCGATGACGCCGCCGCCGTGATTGAAATCAGAGGCGATGCCGACGTGATCGATGCCGATGCGGCGGACTGCCTGATCGATGGTGTCGACGTATTGTTCGAGGGTGGCTTTGGGAGCGCGGGAATAGACGCTCGAGAGGCGGCGATCGTAGGCGGCAAAGCGGCGGGGATCGAGCTTGGTGGTGGGATCGTCGGTGGGAGTGAGGCCGAAATCGCGGGCGACGCGCGCAGTGGCGGCGAGCCAGTCGGGCGAGGCGGGTTTGATGTAGTGGCTGTAGGCGACGATCTGGACAAGGCCACCTTTGGCGGCGATGGCGGTGAGCTCGGCGTCGGTGAGATTGCGCGGGTGATCGACGAGGGCGCGGAGGCCGGAATGGGAAGCGATGACGGGCGTGCTGGAGCGGGAGACGACCTCGAGGACGCCGGCGGTGGAGAGCTGGGAGACGTCGGGGATGATGCCGAGCTCGTTACAGCGAGCGAGGACACGGCGGCCGAGATCGGAGAGGCCATGGAAGCGGGGGCCACGATCACCGAGGGCGGCAGAGGGGCGGGAGGAATCGGCGAGATCGTTGTTGCCCCAGTGGACAAAGCCGAAGATGCGGAGACCGCGGGCGTGCCAGGTATCGATGTCGCCGAGGGGATCGACCATGCTTGAGCCGTTGACCATGCTGAGGACCACCGAGAAGAGGTTGGAGGACCAGGCGCGTTCGACATCGCCGGGCGTGAGGGCGAGCGTGGCGTCGGTGGGGTAGCGACGGGTGAGGTCGATGATGGCGTTGTACTTGCGGAGCGCCTCAGCGGCGGCGAGGCGGCGATTGGCGGTGGTGTGCTGGCGCTCGGCGGTGAAGACGGCGAAGGAGGCGCCGGCAAGACCGGCACGACGAGCGCGGATGAGATGGAACTGGCCCCACTCGTTGTGGGATTCGTCGGAGAGGCCGACGTCTTCAGGGACGTCGAGGTGGCCATCGAAGGGATGGATGCGGGCATGAATTGCGCGAGCATGATCGAGCAGTTCGCGTTCGCGGGATTGCTGCTGCTCACTGGCCGAATCGGCGATCAGAGTGAGCGAGAGTAGCGAGATCAGCGCGATCGTGACGGGGATCCAAACTGCGCGCGGGGACGGGATGGAATTCATGCCCTTATACTGCCTGTGAGTTTATCTGGTTTTGGCGGGTTTGCGCGCCTTCGTTTTTGACTTTACGGGGGTATCGTCCTTGAAATCGTCGGCGGTGGGAGGCGGCGGCAGCGGAGCGGGATTGAGATAGCCGCGGGAACCATCGGGACGGATGGGGCCGGGGCCGTAGCCGAGATGATCGCGATGGACGGGGTTTTCGGCGCAGGCGTATTCCTTGAGCGTTTCGCCGGGTTGGCCAGCGAGGAAGGTGCGGGTGTACTTGAAGGGCTTCGAGTAGAACTTCTTGTCGTCGACGGTCATTTCGAGGACGAGGTGGTCGTAGTCGGGACGGGACCAGCGTTCGATGACGTGGAGATCGTCGCTATGGGGATTGGCGTTCTCGTCGGCCCAGACCTGGGTGCCTTTGAAGGAGATGGAGTCGATGACGTAGGTGTCGCCGTCCCAGGTGCCGATGGAGTCGCCGAAGTAGGAGGGATCGGGATCGGCGGGATGAGTGCCGTTGGTGCGGATGAGGCGATGGTAGGTGTACCAGTAGAGGAACGCGGTGTGGGAGGGGGTCTGGAGAATCATGAAGGGCAGGGCGCTGGCGTTGTGACGGGGGATGCCGCCGAGGTTGCAGAGGCTTTCGGGGTCTTTGGTTTTGGTGAGGTTGTACTCGAGGGCGGCACGGCCGGCGGGGGTGAAGGGGAGCTCGAAGTTGGGGAGATCCTTGCCGATGTTGCCGACGGGTTTGGTGGCGCGGGAGCCACGCCAGTAGCCGGTGAAGTCGGGTTTGCCGTCAGCAGTGCGGGGCGTGGGGCGGGGCGGACCCTTGGGCTCGTCGAGGGTGAGGCCCTGGGCGAGGAGGGTGGCCGGAGCGGCGAGGGCCGCGATGAGGAGGGTGGGGAGAAACAGGTGCTTCATAAATGTTGACTATGTAAGTCGACAATACTATGATTGAGATTCAGACGGCAACCGAAAAGTTTGAAAAAGGAGCAAAAGAAATGCGGAAGAGAGTATTAAGTGTTTTATTTGGAATCAGTTTGGCGGTGGGAGCGGCTTGGGCGCACCACTCGTTTGCAGCCATGTATGACGGGAACAAGGCAGTGCGGCTGAAGGGGAGGCTGACGAAAGTCGAGTGGACGAATCCACATTCGTACTTCTATCTGGATGTGAAGGACGAGAACGGGAAGGTGGTGAACTGGGGGGCGGAAGGGGCGAATCCGTCGGCGCTGTCGCGGCGGGGATTTGGCAAGGGGGACGTGAAGCTGGGGGACCTGGTGATCATTGACGGGTATGCGGCGAAGGACGGGTCGCACTTTATCGATGCGCGGCGGATCACGTTGCCGTCGGGCAAGGTGATTTTTGGCGGGACGCCGGGAGATGGCGGACCGGGATCGGCACCTTCGTCGGCGCAGTAAGCAGACATGGATCTGGCGCTGGTTTGCAAATGGATTGGGGAGACCCAGGTGGGCACGCAGTTGCGTGAGTCACTCTGGGTCTTTCCCATTGTGGAGACGGTGCATGTGTTGGGGATTGCGCTGTTGACGGGGATGGCGGCGGTGTTTGACCTGCGGCTGCTGGGGTGGACGATGCGTGGGGTGAGGGTGAGCGAGGTGGAGCGGCGGGTGATGCCGGTGGCGTGGGTGGGGGCAGTGGTGATGGTGGTGACGGGGGCGCTGCTGTTCTGGGCTGGCGCGGAGAAGCTGTATGCGAATGCGGCGTTTCGCTGGAAGCTGGGTTTGCTGGTGGTGGCGGGGTTGAATCCGCTCGTTTTCCATCGCGGTGTGTATCGGAGGGTGGCGGAATGGGATGACGCCGAGCGGGCGCCGTGGGAGGCAAGAGTGGCGGCGGTGGTGTCGCTGGTGGTGTGGGCGGGGATTGTGATTACAGGAAGGGCGATTGCTTATCTATGACGCGGGTGTTGTTTGAGATGGTGAATCAGACGGCGGTGAGCCAGTGGCTGCAGGCGTCGCGGTGGGGGCTGGCGGGGATTGAGATGCTGCACTTGCTGGGGCTGGCGGCTTTTGGCGGGGCGGTGGTGTTGCGGAATCTGGGGATGTTTCGGGAGGAGCTGCGTGGGTGGTATCGGGTGGGGCTGGCGGTGACGTTGGGGACGGGGGTAGGGCTGGTGTTTGCCGAGCCGATGAAGTGCTACGAGCATCCGGCGTTTCAATTG
>CAZBTA010000339.1:0-4688 GCA_964494515.1 uncultured Bryobacter sp. | reverse complement strand
CACTCCAATCTCACTGGGCACCAATCCGCAGGGCCTGAGTCTGCTTGTCGATGGTGTCGCCAGCGGCGCGCCGGTCAGCATCAGTCGTGCGCCGGGGACACCGCTCCTGCTTGAGGCGCCGCTGAATCAAACGGCTCCCCAGACGCGGTACGACTTCAAGAGCTGGTCGAGCGGAGCGGCGCGATCCCACATGCTCAACGTTGCGTCCTCGGCGATCAGCTTGGTCGCCACCTACGATACGTTGTTCCAGCTCAATTACACGATCAGTGGCTCCGGCACGGTAGCGCCCGCGAGTGGTGGCTACTTCCTGTCCGGCTCGCAGCAGAACCTTGTTGCCACACCCGGCGCTTGTGCGTTGCCCGCGACGTTTTCGGCCAATGCGCCGGCTGGTGTGGTGACCATGTCCAGCCCGCAGAACGTCACCATTACGTTCCCCGCCAACGTGGCGCAACTCGCCCCGGCCGTGAAGTTCACCTTCGCGGGAGACCGCCGCATTACGGGCACCAACCGCTGGCGCCGGTCTTATGTCCTGCAGAACACAGGCACGGCGCTTACCAATGTTGTCGTCGCCATCGATCCACCATTCACCAACGTCCAAAGCGTCTACGTCAGCAACGGTGTTACCCAGTGCGCCGTGCCACTCGGCAGCGCTTATCTCAATGTTGGAAATCTTGCCGCCGGAGCCACCTTCAACCTCACAGTCGAGGTTGTCACCACACAGCCGACAGCGCCCTGGACGATTAACGTCCGGGCGCTTGCGGGCGGCAAACCCTGAGGTCCTTGTTATGATTCGCTTTCTTGTCTTTTTCCTGATTCTTGCTGGCCTTGCGCCAGCGGCCCGGCTGCGGCTCGACACCTCAGTGCTCGATCCATCACAGACGTGGTATCTCGACTTTCAACTTGTCGATGGCGACGGCGTCGATAACAACACCGTCAACATCGACAGCATAACGCTCACCAATGATCAGTTCTTCGCGCAGAGCCTCGCCTCGTTCGTGCCGGCGCTGGAGCTGATTCTCAACATCAACTGGACGAGCAACTTTTCTGGCGTCGGTTTTGCCGATACATTTACCTGGGCGGTGCTCGATGCGAACTTCAATCCCATCGTGGCCGATGGCCTCGGGGCTTCGCTGGTGGTGCTGCTCGATGGATCGGGACCGCAGGTGTTTGCCGCCACTGCGGATTACAACAACGTCACACCAGAGTTTCTGACTGATAATGCGGTTCCCGAGCCGGCGACTCCCTGGCTTGTTGCGCTTAGCGGTAGCCTGCTGCTTGCAGCTCAAAGAGCTCGGCGTAGCGGCCATTCTGGCTGAGCAATTGCTCGTGTGAGCCGCGCTCGAGAATGCGCCCATTCTCAAGCACCAGAATCTGATCGGCCATCCGCACCGTCGAGAAGCGATGGCTGATCAGCACCGCGCTCTTGCCGGCCGTGAGATTGGCGAATCGCTCGAAGACCTCATACTCGGCTCGCGCGTCGAGCGCCGCGGTGGGCTCATCGAGGATCAGCAGTTGCGCCTCGCGCATGTACGCTCGCGCCAGCGCAATCTTCTGCCACTGCCCTTGCGACAACTCAACACCGCCTTCAAAGCGGCGCCCCAGCATCGTGTCGTAACCGGCGCCGAGCTTATCAATCACTGAGTCGGCGTAACTCTTGGCGCTGGCCTGATCCATGCGCGAGCGATCGCCGAGAGCTTCAATGCGGCCGTAGCCGATGTTGTCACCCGCCGTGGCGTCGTATTTGAGAAAGTCCTGAAAGATGACGCCGATCTCGGCGCGCAGCGAATCAGGGTCGTACTCGCGCAGGTCGATGCCATCGAGCAGAATGCGGCCACCCGTCGGGTCATAGAGCCGGCAAAGCAGCTTGACCAGCGTCGTCTTGCCCGCGCCATTCTCGCCGAGCAGCGCGATCTTCTCGCCCCGTTGCAAGGTAAAGCTGACGCCATCGAGCACCGGCTTGGCTGCCCCGGGATAGGCGAATTTCACCTCTTCAAAGCGGAATCCTTCACGGATCGGCCGCGGCGCGGGGATTGCATTGGGATTGCGCACCAGCACCGGTTGTGTCTCAAAGAATTCAAACAGGTCGCGCACGTAGAGCGCCTGTTCGGCCACCCGGCTCAGATTCTGAAAGATCTGGCTCAGCAAGCCGCGCGAGTTGGAAAAGGCGCGCGTGAGAAAGATCAAATCGCCGACGCTGATCACCCGGGCAATCGTTTGCTGCAGAATGTACACAAAGCTTGCATAGTATGCCGCGCTCGGCAGCAGGCCCCAGCCATAGTTGACGATGGCGCGCCGGATGGCGAGCGCCCGGTTCTCGGCGTAAAAGCGCTGGAACAGCGCGTCGGCGCGGTCGATCAGGAAATGCGAAAGGCCAAACAGTTTTACTTCCTTGGCCGTCGTATGGCTCGCCCCCAGCAAACGCAGGTAGTCGATTTGCCGCCGCTCGGGCGTCCAGCGATACAGCAGCGAATAGGCGAGCGCCGCGAAGTGCGATTCCGACCAGAACACCGGGATCAGACTCAAGACGAGGAAGGCGAAAAACAGCGGCGAAAACGTAATTACCGATGCCGACATTGCCACCAGCGAGAGCGCCTGCTGGCCGAGGTTGGCCACAAGAAACAACATCGAAAGCCGGTCAGTGGTCTGCCGGCGGGCCCGCTCGAGTTTGTCCTGGAACGCCGGGTCCTCGAACGTCATCAGATCGAGCGAGGCGGCATGCCGCATCAGCCGCAAGGTGATCTTGTTGGTGAACTGATCGGCCAGCAGCGAATCGGCCAGGCCCATCAGCCGCCCAAGGGCGTCGCTGCCCAACACAAGGGCGATTTCGAGCGCCAGGTAGCGCCATACGGCGTCCGTTTTGGCCCCGGCCACTACTTCATCCACCAGCAGCTTTGAGACGTACAGGATCGCTACAGGCAGCAGCGCGAGAACGAAACGGCACAGCAGCGAACAAAATGCGAATATGGGGCGTGTTTGCCACACCTCGGCCAGCAAGGGCGGGATGTGGCGCAATGCCGCAGCCCGGTCCCGCCAGGTCTTCAACTCATCCCGAGGCTTGCCGGCACGCATACCTCAAAGTCTAACTTGTTGACCTAAAACAGAAAAGCTCGCCAAATGGCGAGCCCTTCTGCTGATGTTCAATGGGAGAATCGATCCAAACGGAATGTCCGTAAGAATCTCAGTGATTGGAGTTTATGGTCTCTCGGAAGTGAAGTCAACAAGTTTTCGGGGCCGATTTAACTCGCCTCGAATCAGAGAGTTGCGAGATATTTGCTTCGCTTATGATGTGTGGAAATGCTGTGGGAAGCGCCCTTGAAAACTCTCTAAGGTAATGGCTTTGAAGGGCTTATCTAGATGCCCAGACTGGTCATGCCATCTTCCTCTTTTTTGCCGGACCAACGGCTGCCGTAGACGCGCACCCCAGCAAAAATCAGTCCCAGGGCAAGGCAAAGGCCCAACAGGATTGCACACAGTTGAAATACGCCAACCAGGAACTCGCCCGGGTTCGGCTGTGGTTTTTCGGGCGCTTTATCCATGACGACGGTCGCCTTGTACTCCACCTGCGTGGCCAATTCCCTGGCTGCCTGTGGGTCAAGCGGCTTGCCGGTCTCCGCCGGCAGCACCACGTTCACCACCGGCCCACTACGCACGACGACGGCCGACGGGATCTTCTCCAGCAGCGCCAACTGCTGCCGGGCAATGGCGTGATTCGGGTAGTGGAGGACTGCCAGTACCCCCGCGCTGTAGCGGGCAATCTGTACTTCCGCCGCAAAGTCAAAACCCGCTGCTACCACCGGGATCCGCGGTTCAAAGGCGCGCAACGATTCCGGCCCCAGGATCAGCCGTTCGCTGCCCACCTGCCGGCCCTTACGCGGCAAATAGCCCCCGATCGTCGGCGTGGCAGAACGATCCACTTTGAGCGTGGGGAACAAAAACGCGTCGATTGCTCCGCGCGGGGCGGTGCCTTCCAGCGTCTGGAAAACATAATTCTGATGGCGGAACACCTTGCGTTCAGGAGATTGCAGCGCCTGCTCGAGCGCCACCGCGCCAGTCACATCGCGCATGCGATGCACCGCAAGCTGGAACTTCTTCGCCCCGTTCTCATACGTGGCGCCATCAGATTCAAGAAAGCCAAACTCCCGCACGACGTTCATCTGCGGGAGTTCGGTATTGGCTGCGCCGGTGCGTTTCCAGTCGTCGATCGACGGCGGCAGGATAGTCGCTAGCAGAAACAGCACCGGTGTGATCATCGGGTTAAGCTCCGTGGCACTTCTTGTACTTTTTGCCGCTGCCGCAGGGGCATGGATCGTTGCGACCGATCTTGGCGCCCTTGACGACAGGCTGGGCCTTGTTTGAGGAACTGGTCGAATCTCCACCCACAAACTGCAGCGCCTCGAGCTCCTTTTCCTTCTTGCGCTGGATGTTGCGCGTGAAGTCGGTCAGAGCCGTGGCCGCCGCGGGCGAAGGAGCGGGTACCGGAGCAGGCTCCGGCTCGTCGCCATCTTCGTCGTCCTCGTCCACTTGGATGGGAGAAACGGTCAAAATGTTCCCGTTCTCGTCATATGGCTGCAAGAAATACAGGTAGCGGATGGCCTCGTCTTCGATACGCGCCATCATGTCCTGGAAGAGCGTGAAGCTCTCCTTCTTGTACTCAATCAGCGGATCCTTCTGCCCGTAGCCGCGCAGAT
>CAZBTA010000338.1:0-4695 GCA_964494515.1 uncultured Bryobacter sp. | reverse complement strand
AGTAAAAGTCCGGCTTCATCTGGAAGTACCGCTCGATCAGCGTCGGAAACGCCAGTTGCACTGCCACGCCAAACCCGATCCCGATCACGCCCCCCAGCACACCCAGCGCCAGCGTCTGCATCAGATAAATGCTGATGATCTGGCTCGACCTCGCCCCCAAACATTTCATCACCGCAATGTTGTCGAGCTTCTGTTGCAGGTGCGAGTTCATCGCCATCGCCACCCCCAGCGACCCGATAATCAACGCCACCAGACTCACCAGACTCAAGAAACTCGTCGCCCGATCGAGCCCCCGCGTAATCAGCGGATGCGTCTCCCGGTAATCCGTCACCAGCGCATCCGGGAAAGTCTTCTTCAGCTCATCCCGCATCTGCCCGATGTCCACGCCCACCGGTGGCAGCTTGAACAGGAATCGCTGCGCCGCCCTGCTGCCCTCCGTCACCAGTTGCGCCTGCTCCAGCGCCTTCCGCGACATCATCATGCGCGGCCCCACATTCAGCGACCCCGTCATCCGGTCCGGCTCCTGCTCCACCATCGCCGACACGCGGAACTCCTTGCCCCCCACGCGCATCATCCCGCCTACCTCAAGCCCCAGCCGCAGCAGCAGGTCCTGCGCCGCCGCCACACACGTATCGCACAGCGCCTTCTCAATCGTCATCGCCGGTGCAAACTTCAACTCCCCGTAGAACGGATACTCACCCGGCTCCACCGCCTTCAGCGACACCAGCACCGGAATCGGATTCCCCTGCTTGGCCGCCATCGTCACCGTCTCGGTGATCCGCGTCATCCGCGACCCCTTCGCCTCCATCGCGTCCAGCACCTTTTGCTGCGCCGCGTCTGGATTCACAAAGATCCGCGCCGAAACATCTCCGGCCATTAATGTTCTGGCCTCGGAATTCAACATCCGCCGGAATGCCGTCGAGAATCCCCTCACCCCCGTCAGCGCCCCCACGCCCACGGCCACCGCCAACACCACAAACGCAAACTTGAAACTCGATGCCCGCGCCTCACGCCATGCGATCTTGCGCGCCGCTCCCAACGTAAATGCCTGGCTCATGCGCTCTTTCTCTCATCGCTCACCACCAGCCCGTCCCGCATCAGGATCACGCGGTCGGCATACTCGGCAAGCTCCTTGTCATGCGTCACCATCACCAGCGTCGTCTTCTCTTCGCGGTTCAGCCGGATCAGCAGGTCCAAAACAATTTTGCCGTTCGCTGTATCAAGGTTCCCCGTCGGCTCATCGGCCAGCAGAATCGGCGGCTGCGTCATAAACGCGCGCGCCAGCGCCACGCGCTGCTGTTCCCCGCCCGACATCTGAATCGGATAATGCGTCGCCCGCTCCGATAGCCCCACCTGCCCCAGCAACTGCCTCGCCCGCTCCGTCCCATTGCCGGCCCGCCCCGACAGCTCATGCGGCAGCATCACGTTCTCTTCAGCCGTCAGCGTCGGAATCAGCTGATAGCTCTGAAACACAAATCCCACCTTTTCCCCGCGCACCCGCGCCATATCGTCTTCCTTCAGGTGCGTGATGTCCGTCCCATCCAGATAGATCCGCCCCGTCGTCGGCGCGTCCAGCCCCGCCAGCAGCCCCAGCAACGTGCTCTTCCCGCTGCCCGACGCCCCCATGATCGCCACAAATTCCCCATGCGGAATCTCGAACGATATCCCCTTCAAGATCTTTACCAGGTGTGTGCCGGAATCGATCTCCCGCGTCACCTGATCTACTTTCACTGCAATTGGATTCGACATGAGGGTTCTGTATTTCTTATTCTGACAGTGGTGAGACCGCTTTCTTTTTTCTCCACGCTTTGCGTCCTTGCTTTCACGCTCGTGAGCTGCGCTCAGAAGTCAGCCGACGCTCCCGCTGAGGCTAAAGTAGACATCCCCAAGCCTGATAACGTCACCGCTCCCGCCGACTCCCGACCCATCATCCTCTGCTACGGCGATAGCATCACCGCCGGCTACGGTCTCGAAGCCGGCCAGAGCTACCCCGACGTACTACAGACGATTCTCGACGGCAAAAATTACAAGTACCGCGTGATTAACTCCGGTATCAGTGGCGACACCACCCAGTCCGGCCTCGATCGCCTCTACGACGTCCAGCGCCTCAACCCCAAAATCACCCTGCTCGAACTCGGCGGCAACGATGGCCTCCGCGGCATCGAGGCCAGCAAGACCCGCGACAATCTCGTTGCCATCGCCTCCGGTCTCGAGGCTCGCGGCAGCAAGATCCTCCTGATCGGCATCACCCTCCCGCGCAATTACGGCCCCGAGTACATCCGCGAGTTCGAGAACAACTACAAGACCATCGCCGCTGAGCGCAAGTATCCGCTCATGCCCTTCATTCTCGAGGGCGTCTACAACCAGCCCGGCATGATGCAGGCCGACGGCATCCACCCCACGGCCAAGGGCGCCGCCAAAGTGGCCGCCAATGTCTTCAAATACCTCGAGCCCATGCTCAGCAAATAGCGATTTAGAAGAATGGCAGCGTGAATTGCCGCTTGTGAAAGTACGCACTTCGCGCTGCCTTCGACTTCGGCTTGTTACTCAGCACCACCTCATAGCTCATCTCCGCGCTCAACGCCTCCGCCGCGAAGTGATCCGGATCCGCATTCCCCATCGGCGGCCCACCCGTCTTCTGCACCCAGATATCCAACGCCGCCTGCAACTGCTCTTCAAGCCGCGTATCCGCGCAACTCCACCTGCCAGAGCAGAGAATTGCCTTTTTCCTTCCGACTCGAACCAGTACACTCATCAATAACTCAAAGAATGCGACTCTAAAAAACAGTAACAAATCACGCCACGAATGACCAAAATTTTCCCCTTCGATTACACGCAACTCGATCTGCCCAGCGGTCTTCGCCTTATCATCGTCCCCACCGGCTTCCCGCATATCGTTTCGCTTTACATCGTCGTCCACGTCGGCTCTCGCAATGAGACCGAGCCCGGCAAGAGCGGCTTCGCCCACCTCTTCGAACACATGATGTTTCGTGGCACCGAGCTCTACCCTCCCGATCGTTACGAAGCCACTCTCAAGCAGGCCGGCGCCGCCCAGAACGCCTACACCGACGACGACCTCACCGTTTACCACACCACCTTCACCCGCGAAGATCTCCCCACCATCCTCGCCATGGAAGCCGACCGCTTCGCCAACCTCAGCTACCCCGAAGACGCCTTCCGCACCGAAGCCCGCGCCGTTCTCGCCGAGTACAACAAAGACAGCGCCGAGCCCTTCCGTCTTCTCCACGAGAAGCTCCGCGAAGCCGCCTTCTCACACCACCCCTACCAACACACCACCATGGGCTTCCTCGCCGACATTGAGCGCATGCCCGAGCTCTACGATTTCTCCCGCCAGTTCCACCGCCGCTTCTATCGCCCCGGCAACATCACCATGATCGTCTCGGGCGACGTCATCCCCGCCGAGGTCGCCTCGCTCGTCGAGCAGACCTGGGGCTCCTGGCACGTTCCCGGCGAAGATCAGCCCATTCCCGCCGCGCCGCCCCTCGCGGGCCCCATCGAGGTCGAGGTCCCCTGGCCCACGCCCACCCTGCCGCTGCTGCAGGTCGCCTGGCGCACACCTGCTTATTCCGACTCCACCATCGATAGCGCTGCCTTCGATCTCCTCAGCTATCTCTACTTCTCCTCCACCTCCGATCTCTACGATGAGCTCGTCCTCCGCGATCAGCTCTGCGACGTGTTCTTCGGCATGTACGCCGACCACATCGATCCCTACCTCTACGTCATCACCGCGCGCGTCAATGACGCCGACAAGATCGCTCACGTCCGCGCTCGCATCGATCAAACCATCGAGCACATCAAGCATGCCGCCATCGATCCTGCCCGTCTCGAAACCGTAAAGAGCCACCTCCGCTACGCCTTCGCTATGCAGATGGATCACACCGAAGGCATCGCCGGCCTTCTCTCGCGCTACGTCGCCCTCCGCCGCACTCCCGAGACCATCAACCGCCTCTTCGAACAATACGCCGCCATCACCCCGGCCGATCTCACCCGCACCGCTCAAACCTGGTTCACGCCCACCAACCGCGTCGCCGCCACCCTCAGGAGCTCCCTCTAATGAACTCCCCCCTCCAAAACATTCGCATCCCTTTCCGTTTTGGCTCGGCTCATGATCCCGCCGGCAAAGAAGGCCTCGCTGCTCTCACTGCCCGCCTCATGGTCAATGGCTCCACGCGCACCCGCTCTTACAAGCAGATCCTCGACGCCTTCTTCGCCATGGCCTGCCAGTTCACGGTCCAGGTCGATCAGGAGCTCACTGTCTTCACGGGCACGGTCCATACCGATCACGCCGCCGCGTTTCACGACATCACCACCGAGATGCTCAACGCCCCGGGCTTCACTGCCGAAGATTTCGAGCGTGTCCGCTCCGAACAGCTCAACGCCCTGCGTGTCGAGCTCCGCGGCAGCAACGACGAAGAGCTTGCCAAGGAGATGCTCTACGCGCGTCTCTACCAGGGCCATCCCTACGGCCATCCTTCCATCGGCACCGTCGCCGGCCTGCGCGCCATCACGCTCGACGATGTCCACACCTGCTTTGCCCGTCTCAAGCAGTCTCCCGGCATCTCTCTGCCTTCGCCTCGCCCACTCACCTCGCGTGAGGCCTTCCTGCTCGACAAGCCCGATGCTCGCGGTGTCGCCATGAGCCTCGGCCATCACATCCCCGTCACACGTGGTCAC
>CAZBTA010000337.1:0-4709 GCA_964494515.1 uncultured Bryobacter sp. | reverse complement strand
ACCGTTGAAGGCGGTGTGTTCAAAGCCTTTGGAGTAAGGATCATTTGAAGGTTGCGGCAGGTAAAGGAAAAGTAGCAGCCTGGCGCCCAGCTTGACTGGCAGGAGTTCGGGAACGACGTATTCCGTGCCATCCAGCATGCCGCCCATCTGGGTGTAGATCAGCTCGCGTTCGGATTTGTCTTGAGGCAGGAATGATCTTGTGATGCGGATGCGGTAATCCGTGACTACGGTGGAAACATAGGACCTGCCACTCCAACGAGAGCCGAGCAACTCGACTACCTCGCCTTCAACGATACGTTTGGAGTGGCGGACGAGATCGTCCATTGTTTGAGCACTATGGGCGTAGTCGATGTGGAGAATGACCTGGCCGGAGTCGGGGGCGGGATTCGGCTCGTTGCCGCAAGCAAGACCGCGACCTGCGCCCAAAATGACTGTTACAAGAAATGAGCTCAGGAATTTTGCCATAGGAATAGCTTACAGGTTAGTGATGGACGGAACCATCCGTAACCTGTCCATTGTCGCGTGGATATGGAGTGTGGGGTTACTTCTTGGCGACGGGTTGGGTGCGGTTGCCGAATTCGTTGAGGAAGACGACGTCGACGCGGCGGTTTTTCTGGCGGCCTTCGATCGATTCATTGTCGGCGATGGGGACCGTTTCGGCGTAGCCGCTGACGGACATGCGGGTGCGGGGGACCGCGAACTTGTCTGCCATGAGATTGAGCATCGCAATGGCGCGGGCGGCGGAGAGATCCCAGTTGGAACGGAAACGATCGTTGTGAATGGGCGTGGAATCGGTGTGGCCTTCAAGCAAAATGCGATTGGGCAGCTTGTTAGCACTGTCGGCGATCTTGCCAATGATGGGGAAGGCGTCCTGCTGGATATTGTCGCCGGCGGGCGGGAAGAAGGCTGCTTCCTTCAGACTCACCACGAGGCCGCGTGGCTCCATGTTGATCGAGACTTTGCCCTGGGCGATCTCTTTGTCGAGGGAGTTGGTGAGGGCCTGCAGTGAAGGCACGAGCTCGGCCAGGGCCGCAGCCACCGAATCGGCCTTGACGTCGGGGTTGGACTTTTCGCTGGCCTGCTTGGGGTCGTTCGTCTCTGGTGGACGCTTGCGACCGAGCATGTCCATCAGCGCCTTGGGCATGGCGCCGCGATCGATGGCGTCCTTGACGGAGGCGGAGACCTGTTTGGCCTTGTGCTTGTCAGCATGGGAGCTGGCGAACATCACGACAAAGAAAGCGAACAGCAGCGTGATGAAGTCGGCATAGCTGATGAGCCAGCGCTCGTGATTCTCGTGATGTTGGGTTTTAACGCGACGGGCCATAACGGTCTGGAGCGGGCGCATGGGATGGACTAGGCGGCCATGGCGCGCGGACCACCAGACCTCCGTGAACCGGGCTTATCGCTCTTGTGATAGGCCTCAAGCTTCTGCAGGATGAGCTTGGGGTTGAGACCTTCGACGATGCCGGTAACGCCTTCGAGCAGCATCTCCTTCCGTTCCGTTTCGGCGGCAATTTGCGCCTTCATTTTGTTGGCGGCCGGTAGCAGGACAACGTTGGCAAGGGCGACGCCATAGACAGTGGCGACAAAGGCGACCGCGATGCCGTGGCCGACCTCGTTGATGTCGGCGAGATTCTTCATGACCTGGATGAGACCGAGGACCGCGCCAATGATGCCAATGGTGGGAGCATAACCGCCGGCGGCCTCGAAGACGCGGGCTTCGGCCTCGGAGCGGTGTTCCTCAATGGCGATCTGGAGTTCCATGGCGGCGCGCAGCTCAGAGAGATCCGAGCCGTCGACGGCCATGTTGATCGCGTTGCGCAGGAACGGATCGACGATCTTGGGGACCTCGTCCTCGAGGCTGACGAGGCCGGTCTTGCGCGCTTTGTTGGCAAAGTGGATGAGCTCTTCGATGTCGGCATCACGCGAGTTGGCCGGGGTGAAGAAGACATGCCGGAAGCGGCGGATGGCGCCCTTGAGGACCGGCAATGGAGTGTTGATGAACGTGGCGCCGATCGTGCCGCCGATGACAATCAGGGCGGCGGTGAACTGGGCGATGTCTTTGAGTTCCCCGCCCTCCAGAATGAGACCGCCGACGATGCCGCCAACAGCCAGCACGAGACCAAGCAGTGTGAGCCAATCCAGCTTCACGCAGGAAGTCCTCCCTCAAATTTGACTCCGGACAACACAAGACGCTTGAACTCGACGATGCGACGTGAGATCTCATCGAGAGACTCGAGTACGCGGATGCGCTCGCCGGTGGTAAGGCAAATGACCGTGTCCGGCGTGGCCTCAACGAGGGTGATGAGGTCTGAATTGACCAGCACGTCCTCGTGATTGAGCCGCGTGAGGTGAATCATAGCTTGTGCGTATGGAGCTTATCGGCGAGGCGGGAGGGGGTATGAGATTTAAGTGTTGAGAAAGTTCAAGATTGGCGCCGGAGCTAATCGGTGAGGAGCTTGAGGATGGCGCGGAGCTCGGACTTGATGCGGGGGTTGAGGGTGGGTTTGGGGTCTTCGGGGGGCGGGCCGAAGAGGGAGGACTGTTGGCGGGGCATGGGCTGGGAGGAGACGATGGCGGTGGAGGCGCGGCGGGAGGCCTTGGCGGGGGTGGCTTTGGGCTTGGTTTCGAGGTGCTTGCGGGCGCCTTCGATGGTGAAGCGCTTCTCGTAGAGGAGGTGCTTGATCTCGAGGATCGCCTCGACGTCCTTGCGACGGTACATGCGATGGTTGGAGCCCATCTTGCGGGGGGCGACGGCGGGAAACTCGGTTTCCCAATAGCGGAGGACGTGCTGCTTGAGGCCGGTGAGCTTGGCGACTTCGCCGATGCGGAAGTAGAGCTTGGAGGGAAGCTCGTCGGCCGAGCTGATCCCGGGGGAGAGATCGGCGGGGTCGAAGCGGAGAAGGTCTTCGGGTGAATCGCTCAAACTATGAGCGTAGTTGGATTAGTGTCGGCGAGTCAAGGGGTTAGAGCCGTATAGCTCAAGTGCTTTCGCAAAGAGTGAGCCTGGCAACCTGTTGCGTCGCACGGCATCTAAGGAAACAGAAATGACGCAGACCAACAAAACGATCGTGGTAGCGGGGGCCAGCAGAGGCATCGGACTTGCGGTGGCGAGACACCGCGAGGAGATGGGCGATCGCGTTTACAGTGTGAGCCGCGGGCGGAGCGAGGTGGGAATCTGGGTGGAGGCGGATCTGGCGACGGCGGAAGGATGCCTGAGGGTGGCGCAGGTAATTGGAGAACAACCGGTGGATGCGTTGCTGTTTCTGGGGGGAACGTGGGAGAAGGACGCGTTTACATCGCGCTACGAATTTGGCGATTGCAGTGATGAGGATCTGGTGAGGGTACTGGAGGTGAACCTGCTGGCGCCGATTCGTCTGGTACAGCGGTTGCTGCCAGCATTGCAGCGAGCCGAGGCGGCAAATGTGGTGTTGATGGGGGCGCTTTCAGGATTACCGCATCGTGCGACGGCGGAGGTAGCGAATACGGCATCGAAGTTTGGGCTTCAGGGTGTATCACAGGCATTGGCTCAGGCAACGAAGGGGATGAGAATTCGAACGACCGTGGTGAACCCGGGCAATGTCGCGACGCCGGAGGTAATGGCGGATATGGCGGCGGGAGATTTGAGCGGGGAGGTGATACCGATGGAAGACCTCGTGGAGTGTATTGACATGATTCTGAGGCTGTCCGGAAAGACGGTGATTGAGAGGATTGATCTGGCTGGGGCACGATAATGCCGTTTGTGAGGAGACTGGAGGTCATCACAGGCAGGTTGGCGGCTGTGCTGGGTTGTTGGGGACCAGTCCAGCTCGCCATCACAAACGATTGGATCCGTTAAGGGGGACGGTTAGCGGAGGATGTAGGGGGTGAGGACGGAGGCGAGGAGCATCTCGAATTCGAGGTTGGTGGCACTGACGATGTTCTCGATGATGCGACCGTCCGCGAGGCGGGCGACGTGGGTTTCGTCGAGGAGGATGGGGCGATTGGTGGCGGGGAGGCCGTAGTATTCGCCAGCGTGCACGGTGTGGGCGTGGAAGCGGGTGACGACGCGCGTGCCGTCGGCCGAGGTGAACTGGTCGATGATCTCGAGGGGGCGAGTGAGGGGGAAGGCCTTCTCAAAGGGGAAAAAGATGGATTTGTATTCTTCGATGCCGAGGATGGGGCCCTGGGGCTTGAGGCCGGTGATTACGCGGATGTCAGGGGCGCAGAGCTCGTCGATGACCGCAGGGTTGAGGCCGCCGAGGAAGCCGGTGGTAAAGGAGGTGACGATGGGGTGCATGTTGTTAGGAGGGAGTTGGGGCTGTGTTGGATTCGCGGAATGTTTGGTTATGATGTGGGGCATGAGTGTGAGTGCGCATGTGTTTATCGCGGTGAGCCTGGATGGGTTTATCGCGCGGGAGGACGGGGGGATCGACTGGCTGATGAAGCAGAATGATCAGGGGGAAGATCATGGGTACCACGCGTTTATCGAGGATAAAGATGCGATTGTGATGGGCAGGGGGAGCTTTGAGAAGGTGCTCGAGTTTGAGGAGTGGTATTACGACCGGCCGGTGATCGTGATGTCGCAGGGGCTTGATGAGGGGGTGATTCCGAAGCGGCTCGAGGGGAAGGTGCGGATCTCGCGGGCTGCCGGCGTTGGGGAGATGCTGGCTGAATTGGAGAGTGTGGGGGTGCGGAAGATCTATGTGGATGGGGGGAAGTTGGTGACT
>CAZBTA010000336.1:0-4718 GCA_964494515.1 uncultured Bryobacter sp. | reverse complement strand
GCTGCGCCCGCCAAGAAGGCGACTCCGGCAAAGAAAGCCGTTCCCGCCAAGAAAGTAGTTGCCAAGAAGGCTGCCCCGGCCAAGAAGGCTCCCGCCAAGAAGACGGCGCCAGCCAAAAAGGCGGCTCCCGCCAAGAAGGTCGTCGCCAAGAAGGCACCCGCCAAAAAAGTCGTCGCCCAAAAGAAAACCGCCCCCTCTGCCAAGCCCGTTAAGAAGGCCCCGGCAAAGAAGGCGGTAAAGAAGCCAGCCGCTAAAAAGAAGCGCTAGCTTTCTTTCACAACCTTACGGCACCGCTGGAACAACTCAATCAACGCATCCGCGTGGACTTCGGGCGAATTGGCCCCTTTGGCGCCAAACCCCGCAGAAGGTCCGCTCGACTTGCCGTAACCTGTCTGCACCGCGATGAACTTCGTCAGTTCCAGAGCGAGCTCGTCTTGAGTGTTCTTTGCGTTATCTTGTGTATTGTTTGTCGAATCAGCCATGACGAAACGAGTTTAGCGCACCTCCCATGCCCGTAACCGCAACCTCCTGGCTGCGCCCAATGCGCGGAGGTTCTCAAACCCACCTCATCAAGGCCTCCGACGGCCATCACTACGTCATCAAGCTCACCAATAATCCGCAGGGTATTCGCACACTCATCAACGAATGGCTGTCGCAGCGCATCCTTTCACACCTCAAGATTCCCTGCCCTGAGGTTGCCGTCGTCGAACTCACCGCGGACTTCCTGGCCGCCAATCCCAAGCTCGGCATCCTGCGCGGCCAGCAAATCACACCGCCGCCCGCCGGCTGGCACTTTGGCAGCCGCTATCCGGGCGACCCGCAAGTGCTGGCCGTCTACGACATCCTGCCCGATATCCAGCTCGTCACTTGCCGCAACATCCACCACTTCGCCGCCATTCTCGCCTTCGACAAGTGGGTGGCCAATGCCGATTCACGCCAGTGCGTGTTCTACCGGGCGAGGCTCGCCGACGTGCTCGCGGCCGAGGATAAATTCCCGCAGCCGGAATCCGTCATGCGGGGTCTTGTCGCCTCGATGATCGACCACGGCTACGCCTTCAACGGCATTTACTGGGACTTTCCCGACGCCCCCGGCTACGGCATGTACTACCGCGCCGAGGTGTACCGCAAGGTCCGTGGCTGGGCGGATTTCGAACCCTGGATCGAGCGCATCCGCTCATTCCCCGATTCGGTGCTGGATCAGGCGTTGCACGAGTTGCCCACGGCCTGGCTACCCGCCTCTGAACAGGAAGCCGCCATCGCCCTGCTGGAACGTCTGCTGCACCGCCGCACACGTGTCGATCGACTCATTGAGGCCACCCGCGAGCGCTTTCCCGATCACTTCCCCAGTTGGCGCTGAACCTCATCGGCCACCCACCGCGCCGTCCACGGCGCCAGCAGAATTCCGTTGCGGTAATGCCCATAAGCCAGCACCACCCGCGCATCCATGCGCCGCACCACCGGTACATCCCCCGCCGCCGCGGGCCGGAAGCCAAACCAGACTTCCGCCTCGGGCACCCCACGCAACACCGGCACTGCCGCCAGCGCCCGCTCCCGCAGCCCGGCAATCACTTCCACATCCCGCTGCCGGTCAAACCCGATGCGCTGCTCGGTTGACCCGGCGAGCACCCGTCCGCCCCGCCGCTGGAAGACATACGTGTGCCCCTCGCGGATGATTCCCTGAATCGTACCCGGCGGCACACCATCCCACGCAATGAGGTACCCCTTGACCGGCCCCACACCCGGCAAGCCTTCGAGTTCGCTCGCCCACGCCCCGGCACACACAATCACCTGTTCTCCCGCAAGCTCCGCCAGTTGGCGGACATCGCGCTCCACCACGTTGACCCGTGCCGACAGCTCGCGCAGCAAATCCCGCGGATCCACATGCCCGTCATAGCTTTCTCCTCCGGGCACAAAGTCCACATCTCCACCCAGGCGCGCCACAAACTCCGGATACATCCGCGCCGACTCGAGTGCCCGCGCTTCCCACTCGGCATCAGGAAAGGTTTCCGCCAGTGCCCCCAGCATTCCCGCCCCGGCCCAACTCGCGCTACCCACCCGCGACAATTCACGCTCGTAGACAACCACATCGTATCCGCGCTGCTCGAGTTCCCACGCACAACTGAGGCCAATCAGCCCGCCACCCACAATCTCAATCACTACCTTTAGAATAAAGGTTTTATGCACGATTTCATGTTGGTCAACGAAGAGGTGCTTCCCGCCGGGGCCCGCACGATGACACCGGGCCAGGTCGGCGCGGTCAATGGGTGGGGCGTTTTCTCCACTCTCCGCGTCCATCATGGCGTGCTTTTCGCCTGGCAGCGCCACTATGACCGCATGGCCAAGGACGCCGCACTGCTGCGGATTCCTTTCCCTGACAGCTCCGAGTGGCTTGAGGCACAACTGCTCAAGCTCATCGAAGCGAACAAGGCCCATGAGGCCACCCTGCGCGTCATCGTGCTGCGTAACAAGGGCGGCATGTGGGAAGGCCCAGGGATCGCCCGGCCCTTTGATCTCTACGCCTTTACCACCGCGCTCAAGGATTGGGGCGCCTCCGTCAAGCTCGGCCTCGTCCCCCAGGCCCGCCACGCCGCCAATATGTTCGCCGGCACCAAGATGCTCAGTTGGTCCTTCAATCTCGCGATGTACGAGCAGGCCCATGACGACGGCTACGACGAGGTGGTGCTGCTCAATGAACGCGGCGAGGTCTCCGAGCTCACTTCCGCCAATCTGTTCGCTGTCTTCGGCAATGAAGTGCTCACCCCACCTCTCGCCTCCTCCGGTTGCCTGCCCGGTATCACCCGCGCGCTACTGCTTGAGGAAGTCACCGCCCCTGGCATCACCGTGCGCGAAGCCGTTCTCACCCCGGCCGACCTCGAGCGCGCCGATGGCCTTTTCATCACTTCGTCCACCCGCGATCTGCTACCCGTTGCCTCCGTGGCCGGCCTCAAGATCCAAACCGGAGACGCCGTTCGCGCCCAGTTGAACGCGGCCTTCCAGACTTATCTCGATTCCTACTGCCTGGCCCGTCAACGCGACACAATCCGCGCATAAGCCCGCCGGACATTTGCCGGCACCCCAAATTCGTCAAACTCCTCCGGCCACACCCAGCGGACGGCATGGCTTTCCTCACTCAAAACAAGGGCCTCACCCTCCGCCTTAAACCATACCAACACGTCATGGTGTAGATGGTAGGGCTCCACTTCCACGCCGCCCTTCACCTTTCGGGGTATCCCGTGGACGTCGGCGCCGATGATCTCTCCCCCATTTGCGGTAAGCCCTGTTTCCTCGGCTACCTCCCGCCGGGCTGCCGCAATCACATCCACATCGCCGGGCTCCACGTGTCCGCCGGGCAAAAGCCAGCGGTTCAGTCGCCCATGGTGCACCATTGCCACGCCCCTGTCGTCGGGATGCAACACCAGCCCTGTAGCCGTCACGTGGCCGGGCGTAAACTGTTCGCGCGAAAAGGGTTGTGGCGTTTCCGCCACAAGCATCGTGATCAGTTCCACGCTCTTTTCATCCCCCGCGAGACCAGCCGGAAAGCGAATCTGTTCCATACCCTAATGCTCTCACCCTAAGTTGTCGATGAAATGGACGAACCAACAAATCAGTGGAGCCGCTACCGCTCCTGCTAAGGAATAGTCTGCCCCCTAGCCCTTACGTCGAGGAGATAGCGTCAGGATAAGCCTCTCCAGTCCAGCGAAATGCCGGGACTAGGAATATTCACCTAAATAAACCGTTTAGGTGCACCTGAGAAGCGAGGCTTTCGCTACCTACTGACTAGGAAACGTTAAAGGTCACAGTTATTCTGAACGTGGGCAGAGAGTACCAAAGAATGCGTTGCGGTTACTGCAAAGGAAATATCGGCTTCTGGCGCAGCCTCTCAGATCGAGAGTTTTGCTCTGAAGAACACCGCCGTCGCGGTAAAGCCCTCAGTGCGCGCAATGCTCGCGAGAGTCTGATCTATGGCGACGAAGAGTTGTACGAGCTCGCCAAAGACGAACGCCTCCGCAAGCAAAAAACGTCCAAACTCCAGGCACAGATCATCGTCGTTCTCTCCACGGTCATGATCGGCGTGCTCGCCTTCTCGGCCGCCACCGGCTCCGGTGGTAGCGTCCGGCAGAAGACGATTTCGCTCACCAGCGAACTGTCCAAGAGCAACCCCATCCTTTCCCAGGCCAACGAATACTTTAAGGCGCTCATCCCCGAAAACTCGCCCGTAAAGATCCACGAGGATTTCTCGAACGGCATCAAAGGTTGGATTGGCACGCGCAGTCTCGATTGGGATGAAGATAATGGCCGCATGCGGCCCACGGGCCTCAAGATCTGGAAGCCGTCTGTCAAACTGGCCGATTACCGCATGGAATTCGAGGGTCAGATCGACAAGAACGCCATGAGCTGGGCCTTCCGCGCTCCGGATCTCCGTAATTACTACGCCACCAAGATCGTTGTTCGGAAATCGGGCGCCCTGCCCACGGCCGACATCGTGCGCTACGCCGTACTGAACGGCATCGAGAGCGACCGCCAACGCTTGCCGCTGCCAATCTCGATCCGCCCCGATACGCTCTACCACGTTCAGATGAGCGTGCGTGGGAATCAGTTCGTCACTCGCGTCAACGGTCAGATCGTCGACACCTGGTCAGACAATCGCCTCAAGCGCGGCGGCATCGGCTTCTTTGCCGACCGGGGCGAAAGCTCTTCCATTCATTGGGTGGATGTCC
>CAZBTA010000335.1:0-4734 GCA_964494515.1 uncultured Bryobacter sp. | reverse complement strand
AAGCGTTTTGGAGAAACCTCAACCCGGGAATGAAAGAACGTTTGCCCCCAAAGGAAACTGGCCGACGCTAACACAATCAAAGTCGCCCGGAGCAGACATGAACCCTTCGCAAACTTGAGACGAAATCCATAATTCAGCATGTAAAGCATGAAGCCACTTATCTTACGCTTCCTCTGGACGGTTTCCACCCCCTACTTCTCCCCGCCCCCCTCCAACACAAACACATCCGAGCTCGACGCATCCAGCTGCGACCACACCAGATAGCTCTCATCCTCACTCACCGACATACTCGAATCAAACTGCACCGGCAGCCGTCCACACTCAAAAATCACCTTCCGCTGCCCCGTCTTCAGATCCAGCCGGACAATCTGCTTCTCTCCTCCCCCCGTCACCGCCACATAAAACAACCCCCTCCGGCCCACTGCCCACTGCCCCCAGAAGTTCACCGGCAACGGCGCCACCATCTCCTCCTCCCCACCTTCCACACTCACCCGCCACACGCCCCCACCCTCATTCTGCTTCGTGTAATACACATACCGCCCATCCCTCGATTCAAATGCCGCAAAACCACCCCCGCGCGTCACCTGACTCACCCCTCCCCCACTCAACTCCTTCCGATACACCTCCCACCGTCCCGTCCGGTCCGACGAAAAGTAAATCGACTTCCCATCCCGCGACCAACTCGGCAACACCTCATTCGTCCCCTCCCGGGTCAACGCCTGATAAGCTCCCCCCGCCGCCGCCATCACATACACATCCCCATTCCCCGACACCCTCGATTCAAACACCAGCCGGCTCCCATCCGGCGACCACCGCGGACTCCCCACCAGCGGCCCCTCAAACCGCGTCAACTGCCGCGGCGCTCCTCCCGTCGCCGACATCATCCACAACTCATTGGCCCCACTCCGCGCCGAACGAAACGCAATCCTCTCCCCATCCGGCGCGATCTGCCCGCTCGTATCCAGTTGGATCGACGACGTCAACGGCCGCGGATTCAAACTCCCCCGCAAATCCAGCCGCCATACATTCGTATCCGCCATCCTCACCACATACGCGATCCGCTTCTTCACCCGGTCCACCGCCGGCTGAATCGGCCCCAGCCCCGCCGCCGCGATCCTCCTGCCCTGCCCGGTCTCCACATTCAGTTCCCACAAGCTTCGCGCCTGGTTGCCCCGCTCCATACTCGCCACAATCGTCTTCCCGTCATAACCCCAGTCAAACCCCTCCACGGGCCTCCCTTCCCGCGTCAACGCCCTCGCTCCGCCTCCTTCCAGTTCCAGCACCCACAAATCCCTTACCGACTCCTCCGTCGCCCTCACAAAAGCGATCCGCTTCCCATCCGGCGAAACCTTCGGCGACAGATCCCCCACCGTGCTCGTCCCCGGTGCCGTCAACCCCACCCGCTTTCCCCCTTCAATCTCGATCTTCCACAACCGCGCCGCCGCCTCTCCGCTTTCCCGATCCGAAACATAAACCGCCTTCCCGTCCCGCGCAAACCCGAACGGCTGCCTCATCCGCAACCGTGCAATCTCCCGCTCCGGCGCATCCAGCCGGTCCTTCAGCATCAACAAAAAGCCACCCCCACTCTCACGCAAAAACCCCAACGCCCCTGTCGGCGACCATGCCGGCTCCGAATCCCGCACATTGCCCGTCGTCACCTGCACCGCCGCGTTGCCATGCTCCATCACCAGAATGTGCGAACTCCGCGCCTCTCCATCTCGCGAGAAAGCCAGCTTCGTCCCATCCTCCGACCAGGCCGGAGACCGTGAATTAAACTCGTTCGCCGTCACCTGCTTCGGCGCCGCATTGTGTTCCACCGCCGTCGCCGCTCCCGTCCGCGCCAGCAGATACCCCAACAACACCGCCCCCGCCGCCACTAGCCCCAACGCAATCCAGTGCGGTCCCAGCCTCTCCCCGCCAGCCCCGGCCTCCACCGGCACCACCCGCTCCCGATACTGCACCGCATAGGCCCCCTTCGGGATCTCCACCCGCAACCGCGCCTCACTCCCCGTCCCCTCGTAATACTCGAGCAGCTTCGCCCTTAACCGCCTCACCTCTACCCGCACCACCGGGTCGGCCTTCGGGTCATAGCCCGCCTCACGCCCAAACACCGCTACGCCAATCACCGTCTCCTTCGGTGCCTCGCCTTCCGGTTGCGCGGCCAGAAACCGCAGCAATTGCCCCAGTTTCGGGCTCTGCAAAAACTCCGGCGAAGCCAGTAGTCCCTCAAGGGCCAAAGATTTTTCCTGCTGCGACAAGTCCAATGTTTTGAGTCCGTTAACTGAGGTAGTTTACCCCGAATTACTCCCCATTATACTTTGCCCGGCCCTCGATTTGCCCCATCCTCACACTATGTCCAGGTACGCACTCCTCTTTCTGTTGATGCTCCAATCCGCCGCGGCCAGCACCATCTACCAGCTCCGCGTGGAAGGCACATTTACATCGAACAGCCTGGGCTTTAGCTTCGACAATTCAGGTCAACCCCTCACCCAGAATCTGGAGGGCAAGAAGTTTCGGGCCAGCATCAACATCGACCTCGACCTCCTCCCTGCCTTTAGCTTCAATTCCTTAGGCGCATACGGCGTCGAATCGACCTCGTTGACGCCCCGCTTCTTCAGTGACGGTACTTTTGCTCTGGAAACCCCCTTGTCATTCCCTGACTCCCCCATCTTCGATCCCGGCCCCTACTCCCTCGAGCCCGTCCCCGTTCCCGCCGATGGCACAGATGTCACCGCCCCAACATTAACCCAGGACTTCTTGGTTCAAGAATCCACGAACGCCTTACAATTCGTATTCGCTGCCACCAACCAATGGACCAGCCCCGGCATTATCGACCTCACCAGCAGCGTTAGCCTGGGTCTGATTGCCCAGGGCCTTCCAGTCATGCCCTACGACCCCGCTACCGGAAGGTTCAACTCCTTTACGGCTGTCCCCTCCTTTTCCTCCGGCATCGTCCGCTTCCAGCGCTCCCGCATCGTGCCCGACAGAAACGTCGGTGTCCTTGGCTTCGCCGAAAGCACCCTCGTCAGCGGCATCTTCACAGCCACCAGCGTCACTGGCGAGATCCTCACCCCCGAGCCCGCCACCATCTGGCTCTCCACCGCCGCCCTCGGCCTTCTGTTCTTCAAACGGAGAACCTGACCCTCCGCCCTGCCTTCGTGATTCGGGTTGCCCTCTCACTTCGCCCGCAGCGTGGCGATCGAAGTGGACAGGATCCGTCGCACCAGCTGATTGTAGTCAGCCGAGGGATACATAAACTTCAGACGTTCCACCTTGAATGAGTTCTGATGCCACTCGTACAGCGCATACACTTTCCTGCTTTCTCCAGGCTTCGCCACCAACACCAGAACATACGGATCGCGAAAATAGAACGGCGCCACCCGCACCTCTACTCCCGGCTTGAGCACATTCATCCCGCGAATAAAGTCCTCAACATGCTCGAGACTTGTCCATTTGGGCCGGGCAACAGGCAAAGGACGCGCCTGCAGGACCTTGTCGAGCTCAAAGAGAGATTCAGCAGACAAACTGCAAGCGCTAAAGTCAGATGGCGGAACGACTTTCACACGTGGATCGCGGCGACTGAAATCGGGATCCTTCAGCGGATCAGAGATAACAGCAGAAGACCCGGGAATCGTCAACACCAGATCACTGGCAGAAGCTTGCCCTCTGTACCCTCCTGAGCTGCTCTGCGCGAGCGGTTCGACATGAATCCCCTTGTCATCGAACGTGACCTTCTCGTTGATCGCCTCGATTCGGTCAAGCTCACTATCCCATTGAAACCCCTCGCATTTGCCAGTCACAACATCGCAATACCCTGCATAGGTAGGATGCATCAATATCAGGAATCGCTGATCGCGCGCCACCCGCTGCAGCCCCCAATCGAATGGCCAGGCAACCGTTCTCAAAACCAGCCGGCGCAACACATTCTGTTCAAAATCCGCCAACACACAACCACGCCATTCAGCCGCGACAAGTCCTTGGCTAAGCAATATTCCAAGGGCCAACCCCAAAGCCGCCTTGCCCCTCATTACATACCTCCTTTTGACAGTGATGCTATCTCAGGGTAACCTTACCGTCCTCGATCCGGTAAATCACCCCACTCAAACTCAAGGCCACACACCTGCTCTTGTCGAGACAGAAAAAGTCTTGCATTTCGCCTTTACCCTCCACAAAAGGAGTCCAATGATCTCCGCCATCTCGCGTCAGCCGTAGAATTCGATCCGCCCCCAGCCAGTAGCCCTCCGCAGCCGTCAGGAATTGTACCTTGCCAAAATTGAGAGCCAGCGGCTGCGCCCACATCTGCCCCTCTCTGGAAATCAAATCCCAACTTCGCCCACCGTCTTCGGACCTCAACAGAACACCAGTCGAATAGTACAACCAGCAATATCGGTCGACACAGCTACTGCTTGTCGGCTTGTAAAAGCTCCCCATGTCAACATACAAATCCTTGGGCCATCGAACAGCAGCCTTGCGCATACGCCCTGCTGCGTCGAGCAAAAACACACCCGCCGATGACGCCAAAATCCTCTCCGCTTCGCTCTTTCCCGGAAAAATGCCACACCATTCCTCTGCTTTGAGTTTCCACTCTCTGAGCAGCTTTCCACTTTCCGAAACCCGCATCAGCCGACCACTTCCGTCTCGCCGCCGCTGCATCACGTCCTTGGTCTTACCCTGCGCATCAAGTCTTGACGAACAAGTCGTCCACTCATCACTTGCGCTCTCTCCGAGAATGCG
>CAZBTA010000334.1:0-4741 GCA_964494515.1 uncultured Bryobacter sp. | reverse complement strand
AACCTCCACGATTGGTATCGCGAGTTCCCGGCCATCCAGGCCGCCGTTCTCCCACAGCATCTCGACGTCATGCCCGGCCTCCGCACGGTCGTCGACTATCTCGACACGAACGCCATCCCCTACGGCGCCACCACCGGCTTTGAGCTCGCCATGCTCGATGCCATCATCCCCGCTGCCGCCGCGCAAGGCTATCGTCCTGCGGCCTGGCTAACGCCCGATCAGGTCGGCGGCGGCCGCCCCCATCCCTGGATGATCTTCGAGCTCGCGCGTCGTCTCGGCCGCTACCCCTTATCCGCATTCGTCAAGGTCGGCGACACCCCCGTCGACATCGCCGAAGCTCACAACGCCGGCGCCTGGGCCGTCGCCATTGTGAACACTGGTAACGAAATGGGCTTGTCCGCCACCGAATGGGCCGCCCTCCCGGCAGACGAACAACAGCGCCTCAACTACGCCATCACCCAGCGCATGCTCACGCTCGGGGCACACTACGCCATCGGGAGCATTGCCGACCTGCCGCCCGTTCTGGAGGACATTGAGGCCCGACTTTCCAAAGGAGACAAACCATGACAACTGTCGATGAAGTCTTCGCCCTGCTGTCTGACAGCGGTGGCGAGCAATACTTCGGCGAAAAGGTATCCAAGCTCGAACACGCCGTGCAGTGCGCCTGGCACGCCCGCGCCGCCGGCGCCGATGACGAGCTCATTCTGGCGGCTCTGCTCCACGACATCGGTCACCTCTTCGATGGCGAAGACTCAATCCGCGATGAGCGTGTCGGCGTCGTCAACCACGACGAGCTCGGCGGCCGCTGGCTTCTCGAGCGCGGCTTCTCCCCCCGTCTCGCCCGCCTCGTGGCCAGCCATGTCGATGCCAAGCGCTATCTCACGGCCACCAATGAAGGCTACTTCAATCGCCTCTCCCCGGCCAGCGTCGAGACCCTCGCCCTCCAGGGCGGCCCCATGTCGACGGCTGAAGCAGAAGTCTTCGGCGAAGACCCCGACCTCCGCGACATCCTCCGTCTGCGCAGTTGGGACGAGATGGCCAAAGACCCCTCATGGCAAGGCCCGGGTCTTGAGGCCTATCGATCGATGATCGAATCTCACCTCGCCAAACAAAAAAAGGGCGACGCCTAAGGCGCCGCCCTTCTCAGGAGTACAGCTTTAGCGGAGGTCAAACCGGTCCAGGTTCATCACCTTGGCCCAAGCCTTGGCGAAGTCCTGCACAAACTTGTCCTTGGCATCAGCTGAGGCGTAAACTTCAGCCACCGTGCGCAGTTCCGAGTTCGACCCGAAGATCAGGTCAACGGTCGTGGCCGTCCACTTCACCTTGCCCGTCTTGCGATCCACACCTTCGTAGACACCTTCGGTGCTCGACTTGTTCCACTTCGTCGACGTGTCGAGCAGGTTCACAAAGAAATCATTGGTGAGCGTGCCCGGCTTGTCCGTGAAGATGCCATGCGTGGCGCCACCAGTGTTGGCATTCAGCGCCCGCAGACCACCCAGCAGCACCGTCGTTTCCGGCACCGTCAGGTTCAGCATGTGCGCCTTGTCCACCAGCATTTCCGCCGGACCCATCGTGGCCTGCTTCGTGTAGTAGTTACGGAACGCATCCGCCGCCGGCTCAAGGAATCCGAACGACTGCACATCCGTCTGATCCTGCGACGCATCCACGCGACCTGCACTGAACGGCACCGTCACCGTCGAGCCAGCAGCCTTGGCCGCGCTCTCAACAGCGGCGTTACCACCAAGAACGATCAGGTCGGCGATGGAGACCTTCTTGCCGGACTTCTGCGCGCCGTTGAATTCCTTCTGGATACCTTCGAGCTTGCCGAGCACCTTGGCCACTTCCGCCGGATTGTTCACTGCCCAATCCTTCTGCGGCGCCAGACGCAGGCGGCCACCATTGGCCCCACCACGCATGTCCGTGCCACGGAAGCTCGCCGCCGCGGCCCACGCCGTGCGCACCAGCTCACTGTTGCTCAAACCAGCCGCCAGAATCTTCGTCTTCAGCGCGGCCACATCCTTCGCGTCAATCTGCTTGTAGTCAGCCTTCGGCAGCGGATCCTGCCAGATCAGGTCTTCCTTCGGCACTTCGCTGCCGATGTAGCGGGCACGCGGGCCGAGGTCGCGGTGCGTCAGCTTGAACCACGCCTTGGCAAACGCCAGCTGGAACTCAGCCGGGTTCTTCATAAACCGCGTCGTGATCTCGCGATAGCTCGGGTCCACCTTGAGCGCGATATCGGTGGTGAACATGATCGGGGCATGACGCTTTGACGGATCATGCGCATCCGGCACCGTGTTCGCGCCGCCATTGTTCGCCGGGGTCCACTGCGTGGCGCCAGCCGGGCTCTTCGTCTTCACCCATTCAAAGGCATACAGGTTGCTCAGATACTGCGAGCTCCACTTGGCGGGCGTCGAGGTCCACGCGCCTTCAAGGCCGCTGGTCACCGTGTCCTTGCCATTACCCGCGCCACACTTGTTCTCCCAGCCCGTGCCCTGCTTTTCAACAGGAGCCGAGGCCGGGTCGGGGCCCACACACTTCTCGGGCGAGTGCGCGCCATGCGCCTTGCCAAACGTGTGGCCACCGGCAATCAGCGCCACCGTTTCTTCATCATTCATCGCCATACGGCCAAACGTTTCGCGAATGTCATTCGCCGCCAGCTGCGGGTCCGGGTTGCCGTTGGGGCCTTCGGGGTTCACATAAATCAAACCCATCTGCACCGCCCCCAGCGGACGCGCAAGCTTGCGACCTTCGCTATAGCGCTGGTCATCGAGCATCTTCTTTTCCGGGCCCCAGTAAACAAGCTCGGGTTCCCAGTCATCCGCGCGGCCACCAGCAAAACCAAACGTCTTGAAGCCCATGTTCTCCATGGCGACATTGCCGGCCAGCACCATCAGGTCGCCCCAGCTCAGCTTGGCGCCATACTTCTGCTTCACCGGCCACAGCAGGCGGCGCGCCTTGTCGAGGTTGGCGTTATCCGGCCAGCTGTTCAACGGGTCAAAACGCTGTTGACCACCATCAGCCCCGCCACGCCCATCCAGCGTGCGGTAAGTGCCGGCGCTGTGCCACGCCATGCGAATAAAGAACGGGCCGTAGTTGCCATAGTCGGCCGGCCACCAATCCTGCGACGTCGTCAAAACTTTGTTGATATCCGCCTTCACCGCTTTGAGGTCAAGCGTTGCAAAGGCCTTGGCGTAGTTAAAGTCCTTGCCGAGTGGGTTCGATTCCGCGGAGTTCTGGCGCAGCGGCGTCAGGTCGAGCTTTTCAGGCCACCAGAACTGATTCGGCTTCGGCGGTTGCGCACTGGCAACGTTGGCGATAACGAGAGGTGCGGCTACCGCGACGGTGCGGAGCAGCGACTTCAGGTTGTGTGTCATTGACATCTCCTTGTACGGAACGGAGCTTTGTTCCGATATCAGTGTACGGAGATCTTCGCAAGTATGCGCCTATAGCTCATATAGGCTACGCCTATGGATTAACCGTCCGGTTAGCGAATTCACCGCCGGGTTAATGGCTAATCGCTTAAGTGATTGATTCCACTGGTATTCTCCTCTGGCCCGCCACTTGCTCCATGGTTTGCCACAAATGAATGATTACCCTGAGCGTGCGTTATCCCACGGCGGTTTCCCTCCCGTCCAGGTTTGGTTTTGAGAAAGTCGCCATGAGCACCGTCGGCGCCTTTGCCGAGTTGCTGGGCCTGGCGCCGGATCGCATTGACGACCTCAAAAGCGCCGTCGCCGAGGCTTGCATCAACGCCATCGAACATGGCAACCACGAGCAGGAAGACACACCATTTGAACTACAACTGGCGGCCTCAGATCGTCACTTGGAGGTGCGAGTTTTGGATAAGGGTAATAGCAAAGGTCCGCCTCCTGTTGGCCCACCCGACATACTTCGCAAACTCTCCGGTGCCGAACCTCCTCGTGGCATGGGATTATTTCTGATACAGAATCTGGTGGATCACGCGGAGTGGGTCCAGTCCCCGGATGGTGGTGGTTGCATTCGTATTGTGATGAACCTCGATACCAACGTCGAATAAGGGAGCATTCGTGAGTCTGAAAAACGAAACTAAATCATCACTTGAGCTCGATGAATCGATCGCAATACTGCGATTCGAAGGCGACATCACCAGCACCAGCAAAGAAGCCGTCCTGGGCAAATACAACAGCGTTCCCGACCACATCGGTTGTGTCCTGCTTGACCTCGCCCGCGTCGGCTATCTCAATTCAAGCGGCATCGCTCTCATCATTCAAATGCTGATGGATGCCTCCCGGCGTTCTCGCAAGGTCCGCGTATTCGGCCTTTCGCCACACTTTCAAAAGGTATTCATGATGCTCGGCCTCGCCACTTACATGAACATCGATCCCGATGAAGCCACTGCTCGTCGGGCCGTTCAGCTCTGAGCCCGCACCCCGCACATGCTCGGAGTAAGGCTCATCGTTGCCGCTGGCTTGCTCGTCACCAGCCTCTACGCCGGGCCCTTTGTCGGCCAGTGGCGAACCATTGCCGCCGATCGTCTCGATTTTGCCCAACCCGCTTTCGATGATGCATCCTGGCGTCCCGTCAGCGCCCCTCCCCAGTACCCCGAGGTCAACCAGGTGCTCTGGTTTCGTGCTCGTGTTGCAGGTCCGCGTC
This sequence comes from uncultured Bryobacter sp., assembly GCA_964494515.1. GTDB lineage: Bacteria > Acidobacteriota > Terriglobia > Bryobacterales > Bryobacteraceae > Bryobacter. The sequence continues at coordinate 109 of CAZBTA010000334.1, read as the reverse complement.
CCGGTGAGAATGCCGTCCTGGTTCCCCCGATCTTTGGCGCCTACCAGCTCTACGTCGATGGCGTTCTCATTGGCCAGCGCGGCGCCTGGGGGCGCCACCCCCGCTTTCT
>CAZBTA010000333.1:0-4751 GCA_964494515.1 uncultured Bryobacter sp. | reverse complement strand
CCGCGATACCTCATCCAACAACACCTGCAACGCATCCCCCAGTGATCACCTCTGCCACGGTAACGTCACCCACCGCAGCAGCACCGCATCCTTCGGCGCCACCAGCAATCTCCGCTCACTTACCACCAGCGCAAACTCACCCTCCATCCCCGCCTGCCCATACCTGCGGATCGCCTCTTCCACTTGCGCCTTCCGGTCCTCAAGCTCGGGAAACGTAAGGCGCAGCCGCGGCACCATCAACTCCCCATTCCCTACCTCCCGCCAGCGCGGATCCTCATAATGCACCGGCACCCCAAACGCCGCCTCCATCTTGTCCACCACCCCCACGAGCGGCCAGTATCCACTCCCCTCAAAACCCTGCGCCATCCCCAATCCACCCACCAGCCCCAACAGGTACAAAAACTTCATATACCCATTCCTCCTGCCTCCTTTCTACCATCGATCTACAATAGAGGTGCCATGACACGCAGACATCTCTTCCTCGCTGCCGCGGCATCCTCCCTGCTCGCGCAAAAGACCGAAGCTGACCTCATCGAAAAGGTCCGCCGCGAGCTCATCACTCTCCCCTACTACGGCTGCTTCGACTTCCTCACCTTCAAACTCGAAGGCACCAAACTCACCCTCGGCGGCTACGCCATGCGCCCCACCCTCAAAGAAGACGCCGAACGCGTCCTCAAATCCATCGAGCGCATTGAAAAGATCGAAAACGAGATCGAAGTCCTGCCCCTGTCCCCCAACGACGATCAGATCCGCTGGGCCGTCTTCCGCGCCATCTATCGCGACCCCGCCCTCAGCCGCTACGCCCCCGGCGGTGGCCTCTACACCCGCCGCTCCGGTGGCGCATTCTTCGGCGGCTCCTTCGAGCGCTGGAACATGCCCGCCGGCACCCAGGAACCCCTCGGCGCCTTCCCCATCCACATCATCGTCAAAGGCGGCAACGTCATCCTCGTCGGCATCGTCGATTCCAAAGCCGACTCCGACCGCGCCAACATCCTCGCCAACGGCGTCTCCGGCGTCTTCGCCGTCAAGAATCTGATCGAGACCAGTCGCCCCCAGCCCAAGCCACGCAAGTAGCGCCTCACGGCTTGCCTCCACTTGCCCGCAACGCAATCCACTCCTTCGCGTCTTCAAACAGCGAATACAGCACCGGTACGGCCAACAGCGTCAGCAGCAGGCAAAGCGATTGCCCACCCACCACCAGGATCCCGATCGACCGGTTGGTCTCGGCTCCCGCTCCCGTACCAACCACCAGCGGAACCATCCCCGCCACCAGCGCGATCGTCGTCATCAGAATCGGTCTCAGACGGTCGCGATTGGCTTCAAGGATCGCCTCCATCCGCGCCATGCCTCGCGCCCGCAGTGTGTTTGTGTAGTCGATCTGCAGGATCGCGTTCTTCTTCACCACGCCAAACAGCAGCAGAATGCCCAACATCGAAAAGATGTTCAACTGATAACCCATGACGAGCGAACTCAGCAACGCAAACGGGATCGACAACGGCAGCGTCAACAGGATTGTCACCGGATGGATGAAGCTCTCAAACTGCGCCGCCAGCACCATGTACATGAATGAGAACGTCAGCCCCACTGCGATCAAAAAGTAGTAAACCGTCTTCTCCATCTCCTTCACATCGCCCGAAAGCACATGCCGGTACCCGGCCTCCAGTTGCATGCTCTCGACAAAAGCCCGCATCGATTCCACCGCCGCGCTTTGGCTTCCCCCCTTCGCCGTGTTGGCGAATAACGTCACTTGACGCTGACGGTTAAAGCGGTCGATGCTACCCGGCCCTTTGCTTTCCTCAAGCCGCGCTACCTGGCGCAGTTCTACGGGTTGCCCACTCGCGGAGTCGACCAGCGTGTCGAGGATCCCCTCCCGATCCTGCTTGTCCTCTGGCTGGATTCGGATCCGGATATCAAACTGGTTCTTGCCTGCCGCAAACGTGCTCACTTTCTCCCCCGCATAAAGGGCATGGATCGTCGTCGCAACATCTTCCACGCGCACCCCAAGATCCGCCGCCCTCTCGCGATCCACATGGATTCTCAACTCTGGCTTGTTCGGCAGCAGGCTCCGGTCTGCATCCACCATGTTCGGGTCGCCCTGCATGTGTGCCAGAAGTTGCTTCGAATACACGTCCAGCTTCTCCAGGTCCGGCCCGGCGAGAATAAATTGGATCGCATTGTTCCGGTCCCCACCACTCCCCAGTGGATTAACCGCCTGCACCGACGTGTAAATGGTGCTGGGATACTGCTTCAGCATCTTCCGCGTCGCTGCGATCAGTTCCTTCTGATCCAGCTCACGCTCTGCGGCTGGCTTCAGACGTACAAAGATCGTGCCCGCATTGGGCTGCTCTTGCGCGTTATACCCCGGAACCGTCAGCGTCGACTGCACTCCCGCCAGTTCCGTGCGGATCTGCCGCGCCATTTGCTCCATCACAGACTCCGTTGCCGCAAGGTTCCTTCCCTCCGGCAATCGCACGCTCACCTCAAACTCGTTCTCATCATCTTCGGGAATAAACGTAAATCCCGACTGCATCACTAACGGCACTGTCGAAGCGATCACAAGCACGCAGATCCCCACCACAATCCTGCGGTGCGCCATGCTCCATTCGAGCAAGCGCAGGTAATGGCGATCAAGCCACTGATCGAGGCGGCTCTTGTGGTTCCCCGTTGCTTGCTGGCTTCTCTCATGTGGCCGGATCCATCGCGCCGCCAGCATTGGCGTCAACGTAAATGACACGATCAGGCTCACCGCAATCGCCGCCGCGCTCGTCAGCCCAAAGCTCTGCATAAACTGCCCCACAATCCCGCCCATAAACCCAATCGGCACAAACACCGCCAGCAGCGATAACGTCGTCGCCATCACCGCCAGGCCGATCTCCCGCGTGCCTTCAATCGCCGCCTCCATGGGGCCCATGCCTTTCTCTTCCATAAAGCGACAGATGTTCTCAAGCACCACAATCGCATCGTCAATCACAATGCCCACCATCAGCGTCAGCGCGAGCATCGTCATCACATTCAGCGTGTACCCCAGCGCCTTCATCACGCCAAACGCCGCGAGGATCGACGTCGGCATCGCGATCGCCGCGATCACCGTGCTCCGCCAGTTCCGCATAAACACCAGCACTACCACCGCCGCCATCATGCCCCCAATCACCAGATGTTCCTCGATGCTGTGCAGCGAGGCGCCTATGAACTCGCTCAAATCCCGCACCAGCTCCACCTTCACATCCCCCGGTAGTCGCCGCTCCAACTCGCTCATCCTTTCCTTCACCCCTCCTATCACCGCGATCGTGTTCGCGCCGCTCTGCTTCTGGATGCCGATCAGGACGGCGTTCTCCCCGTTCTGCCTCACCACCGAGCTTGCCTCTTTCGCCCCATCCCTCACTTCCGCAATCTCGCCCAGCTTCACCGCAAAGCCATCACGCTTTCCCACCACGATTTCCGCTAAGGCCCGGATACTCGCGATGCGCCCCATCGTGCGCACGCTCAGTCTACCCGGCCCCTCCTGAATGCTGCCCCCGGGCATCTCAAGGTTTTGCGCCTGCAGCGCCGCGCTCACCTCACCCACCGTCAATCCATAAGCCCTGAGTCGCTGCGGATTCATCAGCACTTCAACTTCACGTTTCCTTCCCCCAAACATCCTTACCGTGCCCACCCCCGCCACGCTCTCAATCTGATCGACAATCTCCTTGTCCACCAGTTCCGTCAGGTCCACCAGCGCCCGCGGCGAGCGCACGGCAAACATCAGGATCTCCGCCGCGGAACTGTTCACCTTTTGCACACTCGGCTTCTCCGCCTTCTTCGGTAGCTCGTTTAGCACGAGGTCCACCTTCTGCCTCACTTCCGCCGCCGCGTTGTCCACGTTCTTGCCCAGCTCAAACTGGATCACAATCTGCGAAATCCCCTCCGCCGAGCTCGACCTCAATTCTTCAATCCCCGACACCGTATTCACCGCCCCTTCAATCTTGTCGGTGATCTCGCGCTCCACCTCCTCTGGCGAGGCGCCCGGGCTGGCCGTGATCACCGTCACCACCGGCAAATCAATGTTCGGAAAACGATCCACGCCCAACAGCCAGAATGAAACCCAGCCCACCACCGTCATCGCCGCCACCAGCATCGTTGCGAATACCGGCCGCTTCACACAGATTTCTGCTAATGCTTGCATTGCTAGTTCACTCCCACCGTCACACCGTCATAAAGCTTGCTTCTCTCCGAAAGCACAATCACCTCACCCGGCGCGACGCCGCGTCGTATCTGTACTTCCTTTCCCGCGCGATACGCCACTTCAACCAGCCTCATGCGCGCCTGGCCGCCTTCCACCACCCACACACGATTCGTCTCTGTCCTCGTGTCGAAGTCCAGCGCCCCTGTCGGGATCAGGCATCGCTTTTCCCTCTCGCCCATCTCAACCCGCACCGTTGCAAACATCCCTGGCTTCAGCCGCAAATCCCGATTCTCAAATCGCCCTTCCACTTGAAAACTCCGCGACCCCGGATTCACCCCCGCCGCGATTGCCTCAATCCTTCCTTCAAACTCCTCTGCTCCAAACGCCTTCACCGCCGCCCTCAACTTCATTCCCGCCCGCAGCCTTCCCATCTCCGCCTCCGCGGCGTGGATCACCAGCTTCAGCGGCTGAATTCGCTCAAGCGCAATCAGCTTCGATTGGTTGTTCACATACTCCCCTGTCGCCGCATGCTTTGCGCTCACAAATCCGGCGAATGGCGCGCGCACCACCGTGTCATGCAGTGCCTTTT
>CAZBTA010000332.1:0-4850 GCA_964494515.1 uncultured Bryobacter sp. | reverse complement strand
CCCATGTACTGGCCGACGATCGTGCCCTTGCGGTCGATCATCACGATGGTGGGCATGTAGAGCTGGAGCATGGTCGGGTGCTGCAGGTAGCCGTAGGCGGCATCACGCGGCCCATAGCCGATCGGGAAGGTGGCGCCCTGTTCCTTGATGAAGTCGCCGGTCAGCATCTTGGCCATGTCGTTGATGCAGACGCCGAGGGGCTGGAAGCCCTGCGAGCCGTATTCCTTGTAGAGCTTCTCGATCACCTTGACGGTGTCCTTGCAGTGAGGGCAGGTGGTGAGATAGAAGCCCAGCATGATCACCTTGCCTTTGTACTGGCTGAGAAGAACCTGCTTGCCGCCCGCGACTTCGAATCCGAATTCCGGGGTCGGGCGCGGCACGGTGGCCGCCGGCGTCACACCGGCTGTAAAGAGAGAAAGAACCAGCAAAAGCGCTGCGATAGCTCGCATCTGTGTCACCTCGAATCTTGTTTCTTTTAGTGTACTGGAAGCCCTTCTTCGGCAAAGACCTGCCGGCCTTGCCGCCAGAGGCGGAAGCGACCGGCGTCACCAACCCCGGACACCTCGGTGGGGTTGGCGGAGTGGATCTTCATCAACTTCCATTTGGACGCGAGCAAAGTGGCGTAGGCTTCCATCCATTTGGCCGCGGCCGCTTCGTCTTTCCAAACAGACGCAAGGGTGAGCAGAACGTCACGTGTCTTTTTGTTCTCAAACAGCTCGTAGCTGCCGCCGCGGTAACCCTCGACGACGCCGGGCTCTTTGAGGTGGTAGGTGCGGAGCAGGATGTCGATATCGATCTCGCCGAGGACGCCGTCGGCAAGGGACTTCCACTTGCCTTCGCGCGGGGCTTGCGGGGGGCGGATGCGCTCGGGCAAGGTGCCGGCGAAGTAGAGCTCGGGGTGCATCACCTGGGCGCTGGAGGCCGGGGGCTGTTCGAAGACGCGCTTCATGCAGTTGGTGTCCTTCTCGCAGACGGCGGCCTGGAAGCGGAAGCCGTAACTGTAGGGGAACATGAGGCTGTCCTTGAGATAGAGCGGTACCTTCTGCATCACCGGGAATGACGTGTCGTCTTCGTCACCCATGAGGGCGAGGCGACGGGCGAGCTCCGGCGAGGTCTTGAGGCTGCCACCTGCCTGGTGAGCGGCGAGCTCACCCATGAGCCACATGGCCTGGCCCTCCATAACGGCGGTGCGGGCGAGGGCGGCGTCGTCATCGCCTTTGGCTCCGCTGAGGAACTTGCGAAGGCCATAGCGCTGGTCGGCGAGGGCGTGGCCGAGCTCGTGGATGAGGAGCTCGGGACCAAGGCTGTCGCGGGTGTGGTCGAGGACGAAGAGCTTGCGCTCCTTAAAGTCGTAGAAGGCGGCGGCCTGTTCCTTGAGCAGGTCGACCGTGGTCTCGACGAGCTTGAAGTCGGCCGGAGCAAAGCCGATACGCTTGAGGACGAGCTCTTCGATTTGGGTTTGTTTTGGGTCTGTTTCGGTCTTGATCTTGCGGTTGAGGTAGCGCTCGAGCTCGGCAGAGCTCATCATGGCGGCGGGGACCTTGCGCTTGACCGGGAAGCCGGTGAACTCGGAGGCGAGCTTGAGATAAGTGTCGACCTTACTCAACAGTTCGTTGTCGGCGGAGTAGGCGGGCAGCAGCGTGAAGAGCAGGAGCGCGACGACGCCGTGGCGGCGGATGCCGCGGCCGAGAACGAGGGCGGCTCCCATGCACCAGGCGCCAGCGCTGAAGGCGGCCGTGCGAGGGCTGGTCGAGCGCGAGAGGGCGGCAAACAGCGTGGAGCCGATGGGCGACATGCCGAGCACAGCCATCGAGAACATGGAGAGGATCTGGCCGCGGAGGTGTTCGGGAGTTTCGAGTTGGATCATGGAGTTGGTGGCGGCGTTCTGCCGCATCAGACAAGCCCCGGCAAGCGCCATCGCGATCAGCGAGAACGCAAAGGCCGGGCACAGGGCATAGCCGATCAGCGCGAGGCCGAGCAAAAGACTACTCACTACACTGACGCGCGGCAGGGCGCCGGAGTCTCGCTCGGAGGCCAGAAAATACATGCCTGAGACAGCGCCAATGCCGATCGCCGAGCTTAACCAACCCACCCCCGCCACGCCGCGATGGAAGATGTCTTCGGCAAAGAAGGGGTTCAATACGGTGACTCCACTAAAGCCAATGTTAACTGTGGCGGCCAGTAGCAACAGGCGCGAGACCTGGCCGTTGGCCTTGAGCCAGTCAAGGCCGTCGCGCAGAGTGGCCTGGGCACGGTCGGTGGCCTGGGCGGGCACACGCATCAGTAGAAGCGCGAGCAGAACGGCGAGGAAACTGGCGGCATTGAGGGCAAAGCACCATGCCTCACCAATAGCCGCGACGGCAACACCGGCGATGGCGGGGCCGGCGATACGCGCGAGGTTAAAGAGCATCGAGTTGAGGCTGACGGCGCTGACGACCTCGTCACGTTCGACGATGTCGGGCAGCATCGCCTGACGGGCCGGAACCTCGAAGACTTTGACGACGCCGAACAGCAGCGTCAAGGCGTAAACGTGCCAGGGGACGACCTGTCCGGTGAAGGTAAGCCAGGCCAAAACGCCAGCTTGTCCCAACAAAATGGATTGCGCGATGAGGAGGATTCCGATGCGGGAGAAGCGATCGGCGGCGAGGCCGCCGAGCACGCCCATCAGGAGCATCGGCGTATTGTTCATCACGTTGATCAAGCCCAGCAGCACTTCGGAATGAGTGAGGCGGTACATCAACCAACTGAGCGCGGTGTTGTGCAACCACGTGCCCGTCAGCGAGATGATCTGACCGGCGGCGAAGAGTTGAAAATTGCGGTGGCGTAACGCCCTCAGGGCCTGCAATCTACCATTTCACCGCACTCCTGGCTATGGCATACTGAGCTTCGCTATGACCCCTGATTTCATCAAAGCAATTAGCGGTGTGCTCATCCAGGGCTTCCGCTCCGAAGTACCAACGACGAAGAAGTGCCTCGCCGCAATTCCGGACCAGAATCATGACTACCGGCCTGACGAGAAATCGAAGACGGCGATGGAGCTCGGTTGGCACATTGCCTCCTCGGATGTGTGGTTTGTCGACTCGATTCTGAACAAGAGCTTCGCCAACCCGCCGACCGCCAAGCCCGACGATGTGACGACGGGCCCGCAGATCGCGGAATGGTATGAGGCGAAGATGACGGAAGGCCTCGCCAAGCTGGAGACGCTTTCGGCCGAGCATATGGCGACGCCGATTGATTTCTACGGGATGTTCAACTTCCCGGCGGCGTTCTATCTGAACTTTCTGAACAACCACTCGATCCACCACCGTGGCCAGTTGTCGACCTACTATCGCCCGATGGGCGGCAAGTGCCCGTCGATTTACGGTGGCAGCGCCGACGAACCGATGGGCGCCTAACGGCGGCCACGGACGCGGAAGTCGTCAACCGCCGGCATTTCAATCAGTTTGCACATTTCGTTAAGCCGGCTCCATGCCCGCACTCCAATGCGATCCGCGAGCGAATCTTTCGCCCGATTGGATTCTCTGCCCGGTGCGGGCAAATTTGTGGTGACAATGACGGGTTTGCGGTGGTTGCAACGGTGGGTGATGATCGAGGCCACGGTATCCTCCACCCAGTCGGTGACACGGTGGGCACCGAGGTCATCGAGCAGCAGGATCTCGCAGTCGAGGGCGAGGCGGTAGGCCTCCTTATCCATCGAGCCGCTGGAGCGATCATAGCCGCTGCGGATGCGGTCGAGCAGGGTTTGATAGTCGAAGAAGACGCCTTCGAAGCCACGCTGGATGAGGGCATTCAAGGCAGCTACGGCAAGGTGGGTTTTGCCGACGCCGGTCTCGCCGATCAGCATGATGCCGGGCTTGTCGACAACCGGATACTCGCGGGCGTAGGTGCGCACGGCGAGCATGACCTGAGCGAGGCTGCGATGGGCGGTGGGGTTGTCCTTCGGTAGCAGGAAGTTTTCAGTAGACGCGGTGGCGTAAAGGGGCGGAATGCCACTGCGCGAGGCGAAGCGCTCGGCGCGGGTTTCCTCATCGCAGGGGCAACGCGAGACGATGTCCTGATCGTCTTTCTTCTGCAAGATCCAACCGGTTCCCGCGCAACGCGGGCAATTCTCAAGCGGCATCAGCTTCCACCACCACGAGAACCTGGTTGCCATTGACGGTGGCGCCTTCGGCGACGCTGACGGCTTTGACCGTGCCGGCAATGGGGGACTTGAGCTCGTTCTGCATCTTCATGGCTTCGACTACGACAACTCCCTGCCCTGCGGCGATCTGGTCACCGACGGCAACGAGGACACGCACGACCTTGCCGGGCATGGGCGTGGCGATTTTGGCAGTGCCCGAAGCACTCTTGCCCGCGCTATTGGACGACCAGGCGCGGGGATCTTCAATGCGGATGCGCGTGGAACGACCGCGCAGCGAGACGACGTATTCATCGCCGTCGCGATCGACGCGAAACTCGCGTTGGGTAAAGCCATCGAGATGACTGTAGACGCTCATCGAAGCGGGGTCTCCTTCCAGTTGGATTTACGGGGCGTGTAAGCGGGTCGATTGGCACTCGCTGCCATTTTTGTCACTTCGTGCGCAGCGGCGAGTTCGGCGGGGCTAAACTCGTGCTTTTTGCGGCGGGCAAACCACTCGTCGAGAAAGCCGGTGTGGAGGTCGCCCGCGCGGAACGCGTCGTCGGCCAGCACGTCGAGGAAGAACTCAACGTTATTGCGGATGCCGCCGATGTGGGTTTCCTCCAGCGCGCGGATGAGGCGATCGACGACTTCATCGCGCGTTTCGGCCCAGGCGATGAGCTTGATCAGCAGGGGGTCGTATTCGAGCGGCACGCGCCAGCCCTCAAAAACG
>CAZBTA010000331.1:0-4866 GCA_964494515.1 uncultured Bryobacter sp. | reverse complement strand
CGTGCGTCAACTGCTGGCTGAGAGTGTGCTGCTATCCGCTTGCGGTGGCTTGTGCGGCGCTGCTTTGGCCTACGGCTTGATTCCGCTTCTTCTTGCCATCAGCCCCATCGAGGTCGACACCTGGGTGATCGAGATGGATCTCACCGCCCTTGCTTTCGCCATCGGCGTCTCCACGCTCGCCGGCATCACGCTCGGCCTTGTTCCCGCCTGGAGCGCTTCTCGTATCAACCCCTCAAGTGCCATGCGCGATGGGTCACAAAAGGGCGCTTCCGCGCGCTCGGGCATCAACCTGCGCCGCGGCCTTGTCGTGGCCGAGATCGCCGTCAGTGTCATCCTGCTCATCACCTCCGCGGTCCTCGTCTCCAGCCTTAACCAACTCCTGGCCTTGCCCAGTGGTGTCGATGAGACGCGCATCATCGCCGCCCAGATGTCACTCCGTGGGGAACGTTATGCCACCGCCGCCGGCGCCGCCCGTTTCTTCGATGCCGGCATTGAGCGCCTTTCGGCCATGCCTCAGGTAGCCGCCGCTGCCGTCACTCTCGCGATGCCTCTCGAGCGTGGGCTCAATTGCAGCGCCATCATCCCGCAGGACCGCGCCAATCCCACCCGCCCCCGTTTCACCAATTGGCGCTACACCTCGCCCAATTACCTCGAGATGATGCGTGTCCCTCTGCTCGCCGGCCGCTATTTCAGCGCGCTCGATCGCACCGGTTCCGCCCCCGTAGTCATTCTCAGCGAAGCCTTCGTCAACCGCTACCTCAACGGCAAGGCCTCGATCGGCGAGCAGATCATCGAGCGTTGCGGCGACAAGACTCCCCGCACGATCGTCGGCGTCGTGGCCGATCTCAAGACCAACTCGCTCCGCGACAAAGTTCCGCCCACCATGTACGTCCCCATCGGCCAATCCAACGATACGATCGTCGCTGCCTCCCACACCTGGTTCCCCACCAGTTGGGTCATCCGTGCTCGAGGTGAAGATGCCAATCTCGCCGCTGCGATCGAATCCACCTTGCGCGCTCTCGATCCCCTGCAACCCGTCAGTTCTTTCGTCACCATCGACAAACTACGCGCCACCGCCGTCGGCACTGAGCGCTTCCTTGCCTCGCTCGTGTCGGCCTTTGCCATCCTCGCGCTCCTGCTCACCTCCGCTGGCGTCTATGGCGTCCTTTCCTATGTCATTGCCGAGCGTAGCGTCGAGTCGGCCATCCGCCTCGCTCTCGGCGCTGCCCCCGGCGGCCTCGTTCTGTCTCATCTGCGTCATGGCATGGGCTTGTCGCTGATTGGCCTTCTGCTGGGTGGCGCTGGCTCCTGGGCGCTACTGCGCTGGGTTCAGTCGAGTGCCGCGAGTGTGCTTCCCGTGGGGGGCATCGCTTTCGGCATCCTCATCCTCCCCATCGGCCTGCTACTCGCCGTGGTGTTGCTCGCGAGCTTGATCCCTTCGCTCCGCCTCTTGCGCCTCGATCCCAATCAGCTCCTCCGTTCCAGCTAGAAAAAAGTTTGAAAGGGATTTTCCGGTGGCGGCATTTCCTGTGTGAACGGAGCTGATATGAACTTCATCCCACTATTGCTCGCCACCATCGCTTTTGAGCCGGCTTCCGGCTCGCTCACCCGGGTCGCCCCCGACGGCAAAGCCCTCGAGTGCCCCCTCAAGCACACCGACGTCAAGGCCAACATTTCCGGCCCTGTCGCCAACGTCACCGTCCGGCAGGATTTCGTCAACGAATCCTCCACCACCATCGAGGCCACCTACTTGTTCCCGTTGCCCGTGATGGCCGCTGTCCACGGATACGAGATCCACATCGGCGATCGAGTCATCAAGGGCAAAATCGCCCGTCGCGAAGAAGCCCAGCGCGCCTTTGAAAACGCTCGTCGCAACGGCCAGACCGCCGGCCTGCTCAACCAGCAGCGCCCCAACGTCTTCATGCAGCAGCTCACCAACATCACTCCCGGGGCTCGCGTCTCCGTCCAGCTCGAATACGTCGAGCTCGTCACCTACGAGGCTGGCGCCTACGAGTTCGTTTTCCCGATGGTCGTCGGGCCCCGCTATAAGGCGGGCGACACCGCCGTCACTCTTGCCCCGAAAGGCACCCGCGCCGGTCATGACATCTCGATCGCGGTTCGCCTCGCCTCCCCCGCCGGTATTCAGTCGGTCTCAAGCGAGTCCCACGCCATCACCGAAAAGCGCGCCAATCAATGGTTCAATGAGATCCACCTCGCCGCCGCTCGCGAGATCCCGAACAAAGACTTCCTGCTCAAATACCGCCTCAATGCCCCGCAGATCACCCCTTCTTTGCTGACGCACCGCAAGGACGGCGACGGCTACTTCAGCTTCGTCATCGATCCTCCCGCCGTGCGCACACTTGAGGCCACGATCGTCGCCCCCAAAGAGCTCGTCTTCGTCATCGACACTTCGGGCTCCATGCATGGCTTCCCGCTCGACAAGGCCAAAGAGGCCATGCTCGCCGCCATCGCGGGGCTGAACCCGCGCGATACCTTCAACCTCATCACCTTCAGCGGCGATACCGAGATCCTGTGGCCGCGGCCCGTGCCCGCCACCCCTGAGAACATCGCCAAAGCCAAACAGTTCCTCAGCTTCAAGCAGGGCGGTGGCGGCACCGAAATGATGAAGGCCATCCGCGCCGCCCTCGCTGGCACCGACAGCCAGGAACACACCCGCGTCGTCTGCTTCATGACCGATGGCTACGTCGGCTATGAAGATCAGATCCTCAAAGAGATTCGCCTCCACCCCAATGCCCGCATCTTCAGCTTCGGCATTGGCTCGAGCGTCAATCGGTATCTGCTAGACAAGATGGCCGAGGCGGGTCGCGGTGAAGTCGAGTACGTCTCGCTCAATGGCGATGGCAGTGCTGCCGCCCGTCGCTTCCACGAGCGTGTGCGCAATCCCCTCCTCACCGATATCGAGATCGACTGGGCCGGCCTTCCGGTCAAGGATGTTGTCCCCGCGCGAATCCCCGATCTGTTCTCCGCCAAGCCCATCATCGTCTCGGGCCGCTACACGGGCGAAGCCCGCGGCAAGATCCGCATCCGTGGCCGCATCGGCAGCCGCACTTACTCTCGTGAGATCGAGGTTAAGCTGCCTGCCCGCGAGACGAACAATGACGCCGTGCCCTACCTCTGGGCCCGCCGCAAGATCGACGCGCTCAGCATCGAGAGCGAAGCCAATCGCGAAGCCATCACCCAGCTCGGCCTGAGCTACGGACTCATGACCGCCTTCACCAGCTACTACGCTGTGGAAGATCGCATCGTCAACGAAGGCGGCATCCAGCGCCACGTCGAGGTGCCGGTCGAGGTGCCCGAGGGGGTCAGCCAGGACCACGTCTCCGCCCGCAATGAGCTTGCTGCCGTGAAGATGGCCGTTCCCACCTTCGCCGCGGCGCCCATCCGGCGCTCTGTCTCCACTGACGAAGCGCGCATCATGCCGGCGGTCATGGTTGAGGTCAAGATCCTTCTCAAAAATGCCACGCCCGCCACGCTCAACAAGTTGCGTCAGCTCGGGGTCATCCTCAAGCCCGCTCCCGCCGGGGCGCTCTTTCTTGCTGGTTCCGTCGACGCCTCCAAGGTCGAAGCGCTCCGCAAGCTCCAAGAAGTCGTCCGTGTGGAGCTGATCCAGTGATTCCCTTGCTAAATTAGGGATCGTGCTCGCTAAAGTGCTCGTCGCCAATCGCGGCGAAATCGCGGTCCGTGTCCTGCGGGCCTTGCGCGAAATGAAGATCCCCAGCGTTGCGGTCTACAGTGATGTAGACCGCAACGCTTTGCACGTTCGTATGGCCGACGAAGCCGTGGGCATTGGCGGCGCCGCCTCGAGCGAAAGCTACCTGGTTGCCGAAAAGATCATTGCCGCCGCCCGCCAGACCGGCGCCACCGCCATCCATCCCGGCTATGGCTTCTTGAGCGAGAATGCCGAATTTGCCGCTCTCTGCGAACGTGAAGGCATCACCTTCATCGGCCCTCCCTCGAGCGCCATCGACAAGCTGGGCTCAAAGACCTCCGCCCGCGAGCTCGCCAAGCGCGCCGGCACTCCCATTACGCCCGGCACCGAGTCGCCCCTGGTGGATGCCGCCGAAGCCGCCGGCATCGCGCGCGAGATCGGCTACCCCGTCATCCTCAAGGCTGCAGCCGGTGGCGGTGGCAAGGGCATGCGCCGCGTCGATCGCGAAGAAGATCTCGAAGCCGCCTTCCGCGATGCCTCAAGCGAGGCCGAACGTTCCTTCCGCAACGGCGCTGTTTACATCGAAAAGTTCATCGTCCGGCCACGCCATGTCGAGATCCAGGTGCTCGGCGATCACCACGGCAACATGATCTATCTCGGCGAGCGCGAGTGCTCCATCCAGCGCCGCCACCAGAAGGTCATCGAAGAAGCGCCCTCGCCCTTTGTTACGCGCCATCCCGAGCTGCGCCAGAAGATGGGCGAAGCTGCCGTTGCCGCCGCCCGCGAGGCTGGCTACACCAACGCCGGCACCGCTGAGTTTCTGGTTGACGCCAGTGGCAACTTCTATTTCCTTGAGATGAACACGCGGCTGCAGGTCGAGCATCCCGTCACCGAGTCGATCACTGGCGTTGACCTCGTCAAATGGCAGATCCGCATCGCCGCCGGCCAGCCGCTGACCATCCGCCAGCAGGATGTCCAGCTTCGTGGCTGGTCGATGGAGTGCCGCCTCTATGCCGAAGATCCCGACATGAACTTCATGCCGAGCCCGGGGTTGATCACCTCGCTCGCCTTGCCTTCTGGCCCCGGTGTGCGTCTCGATAGCGGCGTTTTTGAGGGCTGGCGCGTGCCGCTCGAATACGACCCCCTGCTGATCAAGCTAATCGCTTGGGCCGAAACGCGCGACGAAGTCGTCGATC
>CAZBTA010000330.1:0-4882 GCA_964494515.1 uncultured Bryobacter sp. | reverse complement strand
CGAGAGCACAGGCAAGACCCGCGAGACCAGCGCCAACAATGATGACGGGAGGTTGGGACATCAGTATTGAAGTTGTGAATCGGAAAGCTCGCTGACGAGCGCGACATAATCGGGGCGATCGGCGGCGGACTGGTGACGATAGGACTTGATGATCTCGCCATGGAAGACGAGGAAGACGCCGGGCATCTGGGTGACGTCGCCATCGGCGCCGCCGATGCCGTGCTTGCCGAGGAAGCCGGCCTTGAAGCCGCGCAACCAAACGCGGGGGCCAAACAGTTGGGCGAGGCTGCCCTTTTCAAGACCAAAGGCGCGGTAGAGGGAGAGCTTGGGATCCCAAACGCGGGGCACGTCGGCGAGGTTGTGCTTTTGCAGGATCGCTTCGGCTGTTTCCTCGCGGCCCATGTGGACAAGGATGATCTGCGTGCCGGTGGCCTCGATGGAGGCGCGGCGGGTGGCGAGGTCGGCGAGGGCCTCGCGGCAGAACGTGCAGCCCACGTGGCGCAGGAAGACGAGGAGAACCGGGCGCAGGCGCGAATGCTCGAGGATGCTGACGCCGAATTGGGACTTGGCGCGCATGGCCCAGGTCTGGATCTCGGGTGAGAAGACGCGCTGCTTGTCTTCGCTCTCGCGGACGGCGTGGACGAGAATGAGCGCAAAGGGTACCCACCAGATGATGTCGTTGGTGACGTTGATCCAGGCGAAGGACCAGGGGAAGCGACCTTCGTAAAGTGCCTTGACCATGCCGATGGGGCCGAGCACTTTGCCGAGGAAGCCAACGAGCACGATGGGCCAATGGCGGACCGGGTCACCCGAGGCGATCCAGTAGCCAACGCCATAGACACCAACAATCATGCCAATGCACTGCCAGAGCTCGGGGTAGTTGGGTTGGGCCATTCCGGCCAGGTCAAAGAACAATCCGGGCGCAAAAACTACCAGTGCGCCCCATACGATGTTGTAGAAGCCAGCGGCGGCAAGTACCAACTTCATCCACGACGGAAATGCTTGTGTCTGCATGGCGGCCAGTCGAATCCTTCTCCTGAAACTCTGATGCCCGGATTGGGGCGAAGATGTCTAAATTTCAGTCGTTTAGCGAATTCGAGCATCTGTTAAGACACACTGATGGACCTTCAGTTTCACGCAGAGGGAATCTATATCCCCGAGATCGATTTGTGGCTCGATCCGCAGGTTTCGAAGCCCGCGGCGTGGATTTCGCACGCACACAGCGATCATGCGCGCTACTACTCCAAAACGGTGATTGGAACACCGATCTCCCTTGAAATCTACAGGATGCGCTGGCCGGCGCAGGAGGAGCAGCCGCAGACGCTGACGCCGCTGCGATACGGTGAATCGATCTCATGGAACGGGGCGACGCTGACGGCCTACCCGGCGGGGCATATTCTGGGGGCGGCGCAACTGGCGGTGGATTTTGCAGGGGAACGATTGCTTTACACGGGTGATATCAAGTTGCGGCAGCCTCTTTGCGGCCTCGTGACGGAGATTGTGCCGTGTGATCACCTGGTGATCGAGAGCACGTTCGGGTTGCCGATTTACCACTTTTTGAGTGCGGTGGAGGCTCGGGCGGAGATTGTGCGGTTTGCCGAGGAGTGTTTGGCGGACAAGGCGATCCCGGCGTTTCTCGGGTATCCGCTGGGGCGTGGACAGGAGATTGTGCATGCGCTGGCGAGCGCGGGTGTGCCGACGGCGGTGCACGGGGCGATCGCGAAGTACATCCCCGTGTATGAGCAGCACGGTTACTCGTTTGGCGAGTGGACGCCATATGAGGCCGGACAACTGGAGGGGCGGGCGCTGGTGGTGGTGCCGGGGATGCGGCGGCAACTGGAGGCCTCGGGCAAGGATGTGCGAGTGGCCTACGTGAGCGGGTGGGCCCGGCTTGATAACGCAAGGCTGCGGGCGAATGCCGAGAAGCTGATCCCGTATAGCGACCACGCGGGGTTTGATGAATTGATTGAGATGGTGGAGCAGTGCCGGCCGTTGCGCGTCGATATCGTACACGGGTACACGGATGAGCTGGCGGCGATCTTGCAGGCGCGGGGTGTGGATGCGTATGCCCCGCAGGTGGCGCGGACGAGAGGCGGCGAGGACGAAGCGGAATGAGCGGGATGGACCAACTCGCGCTGGTGCTTGATGAGGTGGCGAACACCTCGAGCCGCACGCGGAAGATACGACTGCTGGCGGACTGGATGGGGCGGCTCGATGAAGCTGACCTTGCGCGGGCGAGCCGTTTTCTGAGCGGCGAGCCAGTGGCAGGGGCCGGTGGCAAGCTGAGTGTGGGGCACTCGATTCTTCGTGAGGCGGCGGTGGTGGCCACCGGCGTATCGATCGAGCTGTTCCGCATCTGTCACCGCGAGGTGGGCGATACGAGCGAGACGATCAGTCTGTTGTTGCACCACAAGACGGCGGGGCGGGCGATGAGTCTTGAGGCGGCCGAGCAGGCTTATATGCAACTGCTCGCGCATCGCAAGACGGCTGACAAGGTAGCGACGCTGGCGCGATTGCTGGGTGAGATGCGCCCGCTGACGGTGAAGTTCTTTCTGAAGGTGATTACGGGCAACTTCCGTGTGGGCCTGCAAAAGAAGCTGGTGGAGGAGGCGATCGCGAAGGCAGTGGGGCAACCGCTTGATGCGATTCGGGCGGCGAGCAACCGCACCGGGGATCTGGCGCAAGTGGCCGTGGCGGCGAGGCGGGGAACGCTGGAGACGCTGGAAGCGCGGCTGTTTCACCCGATGGAATTCATGCTGGCGCGGCCGCTCGATGAGATGGGTGAGATCGAGGCGCCGGAGGAGTGGTTTGTCGAAGACAAGTACGACGGCATTCGCAGCCAGGTGCACTTTGACAATGGGCGGGTGGGCATCTACACGCGGGGGCTTGAGGATACGACAAAGGCGTTTCCGGATGTGGTGGAGCGGTTTGCGCGCATTGGCGGCAAGGCGGTGATTGATGGGGAGCTGCTGGCGTGGCGTGATGGGCGGGCGCTGAACTTTACCGTGCTGCAACAGCGGCTGGCGCGCAAGAAGGTGAGCGAGGCGCTGGTGGCGGAGATCCCGGTGGCGTTTATCGGCTATGACCTGCTGTATCGGGATGGGCAGCTGTTGCTCGATGCGCCGATTGAGCAGCGGCGGGCGGCGCTCGAGGAATTGTTTGCCGGGTTGGGGGAGGGTTTGTTTGTCTCGCCGCAGCGGCGGCTGGGGACGCGGGAAGAAGTGGATGAGCTGTTTGATGCAGCGCGGGCGCGCGGCAATGAGGGATTGCTACTCAAGCGTGCTGGCAGCAGGTACGAAGCCGGTAAGCGGAGCCAGCACTGGTGCAAGGTGAAGAAGCCCTACGGCACGCTGGATGTGGTGGTGACGGCGGCGGAGCAGGGCAGCGGGCGACGGGCGACGATGTTGAGCGATTACACTTTTGCCGTGCGGGATGGCGAGAAGTATCTGAATGTGGGCAAGGCTTATTCGGGGTTGACGGATGAGGAGATCCGCGAGTTGACGAAGGTGTTCCGCTCGATTGCACGTGAGCGGTACGGGCGGGTGACGATCGTGGAGCCGAGAGTGGTGCTTGAGGTGGCGTTTGACGGGGTGCAGAAGAGCCCGCGGCACAAGAGCGGGTATGCGCTGCGGTTTCCCCGGATTGTGCGCTGGCGCAAGGACAAGCAGGCCGAAGATGCAGACGCGATTGAGCGGGTGAAGGAGCTGTATGAACGCTCGCTTGCTTAAGCGGCTGGACCCGGCGCTGGGGGAGTGGTTTGCCGGGCGATTTGCCGAGTTCAGTGAAGTGCAGCTGCTGGCGCTGCCGCATACGCTGAAGGGCGAGAATACGTTGATCCTCGCGCCAACGGGGAGCGGCAAGACGCTGGCGGCATTCCTGAGCGCGCTGTCGGCGCTGGGCAAAGAGGCGCGACGGGGCAAGCTCGGTAACACGACGCAAGTGGTGTATGTGTCGCCACTGCGCAGTCTGAACCGCGACATGGAGCGCAATCTGTCGTTGCCACTGGAGGCGCTGAACGCCACGTTGCCGGGCACGCAGAAGGTGAGGCTGGGAGTGCGCACGGGCGATACGGCGCTTGAAGACCGGGCGCGGCTGACGCGGGAGCGGCCGCACCTGTTGCTGACGACGCCGGAGAGTCTGAGCAGTATGTTGAGCCAGACGCAATGGCGCGAGGGGTTTGTGCCGCGCTGTGTGATTGTGGATGAGATCCATAGCTTCTGCGAATCGAAGCGCGGCAGCTTGCTCGCGATTACTCTCGAGCGCTTGGCGCTGCGGGCACGAGGGCCCCTGCAGCGGATCGGGCTGAGCGCGACGGCGTCGCCGGTGGAAGAAGTGGGGCGGTTGCTCGCCGGCAAGGAGCCGATCGCCGTGGCGCAGGCGAATACGCGCAAAGTGCACCGGCTCGATATCGCGACGGTGCCTGAGGAGACGCATCTGCCGGCGGCGGGATTTAACCCGTATCGCGTGGCGCATGTGGTGGCGAATCTGGTGGAGAAGGCGCAGTGCTCGTTGATCTTTACTTCGACACGAAGTGCGGCGGAACGATTGGGGCTGGCGCTGAAGGTGTTGTTGCCGGAGCTCGATGAGCTGATCGAGGTGCATCACGCTTCGCTTGATCGTGAGAAGCGGTTGTGGGTGGAGGACCAACTGGCGGCGGGTACACTGCGGGCGGTGGTGTGTTCGTCGAGCCTTGAGATGGGGGTGGACTTTAGCGGGGTGGACCAGGTGTTGCTGATCGGCGCGCCAAGGGGCGTGAGCCGGGCCGTGCAGCGGCTGGGGCGTGGCGGGCACCGGATTGGTGGGGTGGCGGTGGGCTCGCTGGTGCCGCTGAGCATGCCGGACTTGTTGGAATGCATCGCGATTCGCGCGGCGGTGAAGGCGG
>CAZBTA010000329.1:0-4892 GCA_964494515.1 uncultured Bryobacter sp. | reverse complement strand
CACAGCCACACCGCGCACCATAAACTCACCTCAGCCAACTCTACCAACGTCTCCAACTCTGTCGGCGAGAAGGCCGCGTTCTTCATCTCCAAAGCGGAAGAGCTACTTCCCCCCAAGCCATCCACGATCAGCAAGAGCCTCCAGAACGGCCTTAGCGACAGCACTCTGATCAACGCCGTCGAAAACATGCGCAAAACTTACACCTGGCCCACGCCACCTCAGGTGATCGACATTGGCAACATTATAGACGTGCGCGACGCCGCTTGGTTCAACCGCTGCGGCAACTGTCACGAGCAGTCCTGCTGTGCCTACTACGACCTCTACATGCTCTTGGGTTACAAAATCGACTGCATCGATCTCATGACGTTCGCTAACACCGACTACGACCACGTCTGGGTCGTCATCGGCCGCGTCAACGAATCCGACCCCAAGAATCTCTCCACCTGGGGCGACACCGCCGTATGGTGCGACCCCTGGCAAAACGACGGCATCGCCTTCGCCGTCCAGGACCTCGTCAAGGGCAAAGTCCTCAACCTCGACGCCATCTATAAATGCAACACGCCCGAGCTCATCGCCAACGGCAAACCCATCGTCTTTTGCCGCGACGGCAGCCTGCCCAAACCCCTCACCCCCAAACTCGACCCCAGCCGCTTCGCGCTCTTCCATCAGTAATCCAGCGTGGTGCACACGTAACTTTCTCTGCTGGCTTGCTCAATTGCCCATCAGAGAGCATCCTCATGTCCACCTACACCCAAAGCCCCTCCGTCGCCAACGTCGCCACCGATTGGCCGGTTACGCTGCAGAACATCGGTCACGGTCTTCTCCGCTACGGCCTTGTCTTCATCCTCTTCGCCATCGGCGCCCTCAAGTGGACACCCGCTGAAGCCGAAGCCATCCGCCCCTGGATCGCCTCCAGCCCCTTCCTCTCCTGGCTCTATCAGGTCACCAGCATCCAGAACGCTTCCATCATCATCGGCATCTCTGAATTCGCAGTCGCCGCCCTCATCATGACCCGGCGCTGGTCCCCCCTTCTTTCCGCCATCGGCAGCGCCGGGGCCATCGTCACCTTCCTCACCACTCTCAGCTTCCTGTTCACCACGCCGAACCAGGGCCCCGATGCCCAGGGCTTCCTGATCAAGGACATCTTCCTCCTCGGCGCCTCTATCTGGAGCCTCGGTGAATCGCTCGCCGCCCTCCGCGCGATGGTGCCCAAATCCTCCAATGGGTAAGCGCCACCCGACGGCTCATGTCAATCAGGGTCGCCTCCGCCTGACTTAAGCCATCAGACTCAATTGCCCGCGCGCCCCTACCCTACGCGTCGGGATCACCGTCCGTTCCAGATCACCCCGCAACGTCTCAAACAGATCTCGCGTAAACACCACGTTCCCGATGTGCCACGAATGGGCAAAGTCGCCGATCCGTACGCGCTGGTCACGCTGTGCCACCGCGGGGTCGCTCTCAAGTAGTGCGAAGTACTCCGAGCAATCCACATCAACAGCCTTCTCCGGGGCATCCACAGGCAGCCCAACACGCCCCACGCGCGGCGCCATGCCGATTCTCTTCGCGTTCGATAGCTTGAGCACGTTATCGTAGCGGTTCGTATAGTTAGTCAGCCGGTAGCAATGGCGGTACAGCGACTGCGTCGAAGCCTCACCCCCGCTCATCGACCCCGCGGAGACATCGCCAGCAATAAACACAACCTGGCTCACCGACCACGAACTGTTCGCGATCGCAGTGTCATCCGCATCATCAAACGCTTCCCGAATCACATACGCGCCCGTCGAGTGCCCCAGCAGATGAATGTTGATCGTACAATCCGGCGTCTGCCGCTCGGCCAGCACCTTGATGCCATCCGTCACCAGTTGCATCGCGCTGCGCTTGGCATCATGACGGTCTTCGACATAGTTGAGCACCTTGTTATCGCTCGGCCACCAATACGTCATCACCGCACCCTTATACCCGGCCGCCGCCAGATCCCCCTTCAGCTGTTCGGTGCGCTGCCGAATAATGTTTGCGTCGTTGTTGTACCCATGCACAAACACCAAGACATCCCCGCGATCATGATTCTCCCGGCGCGAATCAATCCCCCAAACCGCCGCCTCCCGCAGCTCCTTCACCCATTTGCCCTTCGCAATCGCATGCTCCGGCGCCGGCACAGTCCCCGCCGGCACTTTCAAATACTTCGTCGGCCCCGGCTCAGCAATAAACTGCTGATTCTTGATCGCGCAAGCACACAAAAAGTAGTTGTCGGACATAGCTAGTTCCACATCTTGAGCCGTTTGCGATCCTTTTGCAACAGTCAACGCAAGTCCTTATCAGTCTTGAAAGTCGCAATCACCTCAATCGCTCCCACAATACTCCGATTCAGCGCCTCAAGCTCCGCCGCCGGGATCCAGTACTCCTGATGCATTCGCCCCCCGACCGTCTCCACCTCGTAGCGGTCAAGAAAACTCTTACTCACCTCAAACCTCAAAACATACCCCGTCCCACCATCTTTGGTATTCCAATCTCGAGCAATCTGTGTTGCATACTCTTCGTTCAAAACAGGGTAAAAAATGGGCTGCTCTGGCAGACGCGGTGGAAAAGCCCGCCAACCGGCTTCACGAATCAGATCCAACTCAGCTTGCCCCGTCGGTCGAAAAAGCGTCACCGTTTCCATCTCCAGATTTCCACCACAAGCCCCCTCCCCCAAAAGTTAGACCCACCCCACCAACTTCCCGCCGATGCGCCACTCATCCCTCCCCCTCAATCTGGTCTCATGCTGAGAATCATCCTGCTCACCCTCGTCGCCCTGGCCAGCATCTCTGCCCAGACCGGCCTCCCCGTCCCCGAGTTCGCCCCGCTCGATCGCGCCACCCTCACCCTCCTCACCAAATACAAAATCCCCGGCCTCTCCATCTCCATCGCCAAAGACGGCAAACTCATCTTCGCCCGCGGCTTCGGCATCGCCGACACAAGCGCCGGCGAACCCGTCCAGCCCGACTCCCTCTTCCGCATCGCCAGCGTCTCCAAACCCCTCACCGCCGTCGGCGTCCTCAAACTCATCGAAGACGGCAAACTCACCCTCGACACCAAAGTCATCTCCTACCTCGGCCTCACCCCCACCGCCGACCCGCGCTACTACGACATCACCGTCCGCCACCTCCTCGATCATTCCGCCGGCTTCGACATCTTCACCTGGGGCTTCGACCCCACCTTCCCCGATCGCGCCACCCTCGACTCTCTCAACATCCCCCTGCCCCACACCCGCGACAACGTCATCCAGTTCGCCCTCACCAACCTCCCCCTCGTCTTCGCCCCCGGCACGCGCAGCGCCTACTCCAACCTCGGCTTCATGTTCCTCACCAGCGTCATCGAACGCGCCTCCGGCCTCCCCTACGAGACCTACATGCGGCAACGCATCTTCGCCCCCCTCGGCATCGCCCGCCCCCGCATCGCCGGCTCACTGCTCACCACCCGC
The DNA here is from genome assembly GCA_964494515.1 of uncultured Bryobacter sp. Lineage (GTDB taxonomy): Bacteria > Acidobacteriota > Terriglobia > Bryobacterales > Bryobacteraceae > Bryobacter. Next base: position 1,432 of record CAZBTA010000329.1, on the reverse strand, counting down.
GTCCCCGGCGAAGTCCGCTATTACGACGGCGACGAAGCCGGCCCCTCCATCTTCCCCAACACCCCCACCACCGTCCCCTCCACCTACGGCACCTTCAACCTCTCCACCTTCGCGAGCGGCGGCGGCTGGCTCGCCTCCACGCCCGATCTCGTGCGCTTCCTCTCCGCGTTTGACGCCGGCTCCGGCCTCTCCCTCCTCAAGCCAGAGACGATCCGCCTCATGACGGCCCGCCCCGCCTTCGAGCCCGCGAGCGCCCCCTCCTGGTATGCCCTCGGCTGGACCATCACGCCCACTCCGCTCGGCGAACGTTGGGACCATGACGGCGCCCTCCCCGGCACCGCCGCCTGGTTCTTCCGCGGCCTCAACGGCTACAGCGTCGCCATCGCCGCCAACACTCTCCCCTCCGACGACGTCATCATCGACTTCTTCACCGACGTCCAAACCATGCTCACCGACAACGTCCTCACGCTCACCCGCGTCCCCTCCACCGACCTCACCGCCACTTACTTCCCGCCCACTGGCACGCCCGCCCTCGCCGCCGCCGGCGTCGTCAGCGCCGCCAGTCTCCGCCCCGGCCCCGTCGCCCCCGGCTCCATCGTCAAGCTCTTCGGCCTCAATCTCACCGGCGGCCAGATCCGCATCAACAACACCACCGTCAACACGCTCTGGACTGCAGACGGCGATCTCCACGCCGCCATCCCCGCCTCCGCCTCCGGCCCCACTCGCGTCGAAGTCTTCAACAACGGCCGCACCTCACCCCCCATCACCATCAACGTCCAACCCGACGCCCCGCCCGCCCTCTTCACCACCAGCGGCAACGGTTACGGCCCCCTCGCCGCTCTCAATCAGGACCTCACCCCCAACTCCCCCACCAATCCCGCCGCCCCCGGCTCCATCATCGTCCTCTACGCCACCGGTCTCAACCTGCCCACTCCCACCGTCGACCGCCAACCCGCCACCATCCTCTTCTCCGGCCAGGCCCCCGGCATGGCGCCCGGCATCCAGCAGATCAATCTCCGCCTGCCCGCCACTCTCCCCAAAGGCCCCGTGCAGGTCATCCTCACGCCTTACCAGCAGGAGGCCACCCTCTACATCAACCAGTGAAACGCCACCGGCGCGGTCATGACCAGGCTATCCACGCGATCCCACACGCCCCCTTGCCCGGCCAGCACCGCGCCGCTATCCTTCGCTCCACACTCGCGCTTCACCGCGCTCTGGCACAGATCGCCAAACAGCCCCATCCCCGCGATCACCATCCCCAGCAGCGTCGCCTTGCCCACCGGCAGCGGCGTCAGCAGCGGCCCCACGATCGCACCCAAGCTCGCCGTCATCGCCATCCCTCCGCCAAACCCCGCCCACGTCTTCTTCGGGCTGATCCGCGGCGCGATCTTCGGCCCCCCAAACGTCTTGCCCGACAAATACTGCGCCACGT
>CAZBTA010000328.1:0-4901 GCA_964494515.1 uncultured Bryobacter sp. | reverse complement strand
GTCAGCGGGACATCTTCATGCGTTTTACTGACCCCAAGTCCGCCTTCACTCCCGTCCTCGAAGGCTATACCCTCATCCTTGGTGGTTCTCGTGATGAACAGCTCAATGCGCTGCGCGTGATCAATGTCCCCGGCGCCAGCGGCACTGGTCTTGTCTATTTCGTCATCGCAGGTGCCACCTCCAGCGATGATTTCTTCGCCCGTCCTCTGGCGCCTTATGCCGGAGGAGCCACCGATGCCTTTATCGCCACCGTGTCTCTGCAGGCGCCTCGTAATGCCACCGTGCCGTCCCAAATCCAGATTACTGGCACTTACTTTGGCGGCTCCGGCGCTGATGCCGCCACAGGCATTGCCACCAGCCGTCCCTCTAATGCCCTGATCGTTGTTGGTGAGACCGATTCTCCCGATCTCCCTGTCCTGAACGCCATTCAGCCCTCTTATGGTGGCAATACCGACGCCTTTATCCTCACCTTCACCAATCTTGCTCTCACCCCTGTCACCTCGGCCTCCTATTGGGGTGGCTCCGGTCGTGACGTCGCCTCTGCCGTTAGCGCCTCGGCTCAGCCCGGTGCGGTCCACATCGCCGGCACTACCGCCTCGCCCGATTTCCCCACGCTCTCCGGCGCTCTCGCTGGCCCCAGCGATGGCTTCATCCTCGAGATCCGCCCCTCGGGCTTTACTGCTGACACCGTCTCCTACGACCCCCAGTTCTTCGGCTCCATTCGCGTCGGTGGCGATGGCGAAGATCGCATTAACGCCCTCGTCAATGTCAACGGTGTCCTTCATTTCGCTGGCGCCACTACCAGTTCCAGCTTCACCACTCCCTGCGCTGGCGATTGGGATGGCCTTTACGGCCATCTCCCGCTCAATACCTTTGCGGCCACTGGCCTCACTTGCTACGGCGGCTCCGGAGCCGATTCCTTCACCACCATCGCTTCCGGCTCCTCCGGCGAAATTGCTCTGGCTGGCTCCACCACCAGCCCAGACCTCAAAACCACCAACCCCATTACTACGGCTCTCCGCGGCGATTCCGATGGCCTGATTGCCCGCCTCTCCTCCACGGGTGAGCTCACCATGCTTTCCGGCTTCGGCGGCTCTGGCGCCGAGCAAATCAACGCCGTTCAGCTTTTCCAAAGCGGACTGCTCCGCATTGCCGGCTCCACCACCAGCACCGATCTACCCTTGCGCTTCCCCACGCAGCCCGTTCACGCTGGCGCGCGTGACGCCTTCTTCACCGATATCGATGCCGAAGTCATCGATACCCCCGCCAACCTCTGGCTACTCTCCGACATGGTTTCCACTTTTGTCCTTCGCACTCCTCGCGAAGTCCGCCAGCTCCCGGTTCGTCTCAAGATCGCCGATCCCTCCATCGCCCGCCTTGTCATCGGAGCCGAGCCCCTGCTTGATGAATTCAATGGCGTTTTGCCTCCCTATCAAACCCAGCTCAATACGGTCGCAATCACTCCCGTCGCCGCCACCGGTCGCACCACCCTCACCATCGAGGTCCTCGGCCACGCGCCTCGTACTGTCGACATCCGCATCGCCCGCGGTGGCTACCGCTTCACCAGCCCCATCCGCGCCGACACCATGGTTGCCTTGCGTCTCCCCACCCCCACCCTCGAGCTCATCGACCCTGACACCAACCAGCCGGTTCTCCTCGTTGGCCAATCCCTCTTCGCCCGCTCCACCGCCGACCCTCAGACTCGCCTGGAGTCCGAAGACCCGACTCTGGTTACCGTCTTCAATGGCGTCGGCTCCTTCAATCACACCATCCAGGGCAATCGCCCCGGTTCCACACGCCTGCGCGTTCTCCCGAGCAACACTACGCCTCTCGCCGCCGATACGATCGAGGTCGAAGTCTCCCCCGCCCGCCTCGTCACTACCCCTGTCTACGTCGCCCCCAATCGCGATGCCGGGCTCAGCATTGCCTCCGTTGCTTCTCCCCTTGCAACCCTCACTTCCTTCACCGGCGCCATCCGCCTCGAGTCTGAAGATCCCGACCTCGTCTCCTTCGTCAATACCATCGGGGGCGAAACCTTTCTCACGGGCACGCGCACCATCAATGCGCCTGCTTCCTCCCCGTACCTGACCGCCACCATCCGTGCTGGTTCGCGCACTGGCGATTGCCGCATCCGCGTCAGTTCGCCCGCCCTCGGCGAAGATCAATTCATTACCGTCTCCGTGCGCCGTGTTTCCGTCTCGCTGCGACTCACCGCCCCAAGCCTCGAACAATCCCGCCTGCTGCCACCAAAAGCGATCGTTCCCTTCAGGCTTGAGGGCGTCTTCGAGGGCACCAGTATTGCCGTCCCAGGTCTCTCCGGTAGCTTGGTGGTTGCTTCATCCAATGCCGCGGCCATCGCTCCCTTCCGCCTTTCCGTCAATGACCCAGCCCTGGCATTTAGCACTCTCGCCGCCGGCGCTACTACCCTCACTTTCTCCTTTACCGACTCCGCAAGCTTTATCCCCTCCGGCCCCCTCTCCCTTGAGGTCACCGATCGCGCTCCACTGCTAAACGTCGCGCCCGCCGCCGTCACGGTTGGCAAGGATCTGATGCTCGCGCAGGCCATCATGATTCCCCTTGCCGACCCTGGCGCCACCCTCGAGGTCACCTCGCTTGACCCGGCTCTGGTACGCCTTGTCGCGCCCGCCTCTGGCGGCGCTCTCACTACCACTCCCGCCCCCACCATCCGCGTTGGGCAGCTCTTCCCCGGCGATGCCTATCGCTTCGGCATTGCGGGCTTTGCCGCCTCTGGCCTCACTCGTGTCCGGCTCACCATGTCCGGTCGCGCCCCGCAGGACATCGAGGTGCGCCTCGGTCCTTCGGGCTTCGCCTTCCCCGTAAGCTATCTTTCGCGCCCCTTCTACAGCGCCACCCGCGCCATCACCACCATCACTTCCTCGCTCCTCGCCGAAGATACTCGTTTCCCCGTCGCGGCTCAGCCCCTGCGTCCCGGCCTCGCTCCCATCTCCATCCAACTCAATGCCAACGCCGATCTCGTCTCCCCGGCCACGATCTCCTGCTCGTTCACCAGTGCCCAATCCACTTGTGCTCCCGAGTTCACGCCCACCCGCGCCGGGTTGCTGCGCCTTGTCCTCCCCGCCGTCGACGGCTTTGCCACCCCCGCGTCACGCAACACCATCGACATCGACATTACCAACGCCCAGTTCGATCGCCGCTTCCTCTCCGTGCCCAAAGACACCATGCTTCGGGTCTTCCCCTCGGTGCCCAATGTCCCCCCAACCCTCACCCTCGAAGCCGTCTCTCTCGACCCGGACTTGCTGCTTGTCTCGAGCGGCCCCTCCACCCCGGCTTCGCCCTCTGCGGCATTCCAACCCTTCGACGGTTTCTTTATTCATGGCCTTGCCTCTTCCGGCGCCGCTCGCCTCGAGCTACGTGGTCCCGGCATCGATCCTGTCGTTTTCACCGTTTCGCTTACTCCTCTACAGCTCAGCTTCGGGCCCTCTCTGGTTCCCAATATCTTGCGCCCCAACTCGCTCTCCCTGCCGCTCGGCGCGCCGCTGCGCTACTTCCTCACGCTCATCAATGCCCTAAACTCCACCGTCACCGTCCGCCCCGGTCTGCCCCCCATCGATCTTGCCGCCACCCTCTCCAGCTCCGAGACGTTGCGGGTCTCCTTCCCCGAGGGCACGCAAACTCGCGAGTCGCTGCCCATCCTGCTTACCCCTGTCGCTGCCGGTGAAACCACGCTCACCATCGCCGATACCAATCGTGTCGCCTATCCACCTATCCGTGTTCTCACCACTTCCGTCAGCGTCAACGTCCCCGCCACCATCGCGGTTCGCCATCTCGTTACTCCACTGCAGTTCAATATCGTGGCTCCGGGCAGCCCCGCTTCGAACGCCGCCGTCAGCATCCGCAGCCTTGATCCTTCACTGCTGCTGATTTCGGCTTCTCCATCCGCAACTCCCTCGCCTGTTATCGAGTCCACCTGGCAATCATTTGCCTTCAATCCCGTTTTCTATCTCTACGCCCAGTCTGACGAAGGCCAAACCGAAGTCGAAATCTCAATCGCTGGTATTGCTCCACAACGCGCCACCATCTACCTCACTCGCCCTTACCTCACGCTTGGCGATCTCTTTGATCCTTTGCGCCCGGGCGAATCCACCATTGTTCCCTTTGGCGTCTCCTGGCTACCTCGTCTGGAGATCTACAACCAGGCGCTTTACCGCCTGCCCTCACCCACCAGCACCTTCTTTGATCTCCCCGCCACCGCCGTCTCGCTGACTTCCGATAACCCGCAGGTTCTTGAGGTCTCCGGACAGGCATCACTGCCATCTCTGGCTCCCGGCGCTGTCAGGGCTTTGGCCGCCGGTGTGGCGAATCTCTCGATCAATCAGCCGCCAGGTTTCGGTCCTGCCCCTGCGGGTGCCCGCGTCACCAATACCTACCTCATCCGTCCACGGCCATTCCCCATTGCTGCTGGCGCCACAATTCTGGTGCCCTATTCCGGCACGGCCAGTGTGCTCTTTACCAGTGGGCTGAATGCCTTCACGGTCACGTCCTCCAACATCGCCATCGCCGGTGTCTCTCTCGGTACGAATACGACCGCCACGAGCCGCCTCGCCGTCTCCGGTTCTTCGCCCACCATTGGCATCACCCTTCACGGCATTGCCCCTTCCGGCTCCACCACCTTCACTTTTACCGCTGATGGTTATCTCCCGGCCACCATTACGGCCGTGATCGAGCCCACCACTTTCGTCAACGAACTCGCCGGCGCCGAACAGCTTCGCCCCAACATCACCACTAACGCCTCGCTGCGTTATGTCCTTGCCAGCGGCCAGCGTGACCCTCAGCCTGTTCTCCGGCCAGGCATTACCGAGTTCACTGTCGAGGTCATCTCCTCCGATCCTTCAGTCGTTCGCGTCCTCACCCCCCGCGTC
>CAZBTA010000327.1:0-4912 GCA_964494515.1 uncultured Bryobacter sp. | reverse complement strand
AGGATGAACGCCTCAAGCAGCGTGTGCAGCACCTGATCCATCGACGCCTCCACAAATCGCGAGACGTCATAGGCGATCTCATACTTCATCCCCGGCGGAAACGAACCCTTCAGTTCCTCAAGCGTCTTCTTCACCTCCGCGATCACTTCCGCGGCGTTCGATCCCGGCGCCTGCTTCAGCACAATCGAAGCCGCCGGCCGCCCGTTCACATCCGAGTAGATGTCGAAGAATTCCGACCCCAGCTCCACGCTCTTGTGCGGCGCCTTGCCGTCCGCCGACGTCGGCGGCACGCACACGTCCTTCAGCCTGAGAATCTCGCCATCCGGCTTCGCCTTCAGAATGATGTTCGCGTACTGCTCCGGCTCGTTATAGCGGCCGATGTATGTAAGTACATACTCTTTCGACTGCGAGGTCATGCCCGTCGCCTGCCCCAGCCGCCCCGGCGATCCGATGATGCTCTGCTTGGCCAGCGCCTGCATCACGTCCTCCACCGAGATGTCGTAGGCTCGCATGCGCTCCGGGTTCAGCCACACGCGCATCGCGAACGTTCGGTTGCCCAGGTTCACCGGGATGCCCATGCCCTTGATGCGCTTCAGCACCGGCATGATGTAAACGCTCGCGTAGTTGAACAGGTCCTTCTGGTCCGTGTTCGGGTCGGTGCTGTACAGGTTGAGATACATCAACATGCTCGGCACCACCTGGCTCACCAGAATGCCTTCCCGCACCACCAGCTCCGGCAGCCGGCTGGTCATGATGTTCACGCGGTTCTGTACGTTCACCACGTTGATGTTCGGGTCAGTGCCCGGCTCAAAGAAGATGCGGATCGTCGCCTCACCCGCGCTCGTGGCGTCCGAGACGATGTAGCGCATCCCCTGCACGCCGTTGATCGACTGCTCCAGTGGAATCAGCACCGAGTCGGTAAGCACCTTGGCGCTCGCGCCAGGATAGGCAATGGAAACATAAACCGTGGGAGGAGCAATATCGGGAAACTGCGCCACCGGCAGGCTCGCAATACCGAGCGCCCCCAGCAGCAGAATGAGGATCGACAGGACGATCGCCAGTGCAGGACGTTTGAGAATCTGTGTAAACATGCTGGTTTTCTGCCGCCCCTATTCGGCGTTGTACTTCAGGTTTTTCACCGCGTCCTTGGCCGCGCGGATCTCGGTGTGCTCAAGGTGCTTGCCGTCACGCACCTGACGGACGCCTTCGAGCACAAACTTCTCGCCGGCCTTGAGGCCCTTGTTGATCACATAAATGTCTTCGAGCTCGCGCCCAATGTTGATCTCGCGCTGGTGCGCGATGTTCTTGTCATCAACAACAAAGACATAGCGCCGGTCGAGGATCTCAAAGGTCGCCTGCTGCGGAATCACAATCGCGCCCCCCAGCCGCTGCTTGATCAGCAACGTCCCGGTCTGCCCATGTCGCAGCAACCCTTCCGGATTCGGAAAGTCGGCGCGAAACTCGATGTTGCCCGTCTCCCGGTTAAACTCCGATTCAATCGTCAGCGTCGAGGCCGCGTTCTTGTCGAACATCTGCCCGTTGGCGAGCCGCAGTTGAATCGCCGCTCCCGGCAGCTCGAGGTTGCGTGACGAACGCGCGTCATTGCCGCCGCGTCCCGCCTTGAAGCGCAGATAATCCGCTTCGGGCACGTTGAAATAAGCCCACATCACCGCGTTATCCGACAACGTAGTCAGCGTATCGCCACCCTGAATCAGACTTCCCTGCTGCATGAGCTGGCGTCCGACAATGCCATCAAACGGCGCCGCGATACGCGTAAAGCTCGCCTCGGCGGTGGCGCGGTCAAAGTTGGCCTTCGCCCGGTCCCGCTCCGCCGTCGCCCTTGCCAGCTCAGGCGCTGAAACAAACCCACGCCCGGCAAGCTGCTGTGTGTTCTGCAGATTGATTTCCGCCAGCCGCAGCTCGGCCTTCTCGGCCTCAACCTTCGTCTTGTAGAGAATCGGGTAAAGATCATAGAGGCGATCGCCCGCCCGCACCGCCTGCCCTTCCTGCACCGGGATCTCTTCGAGATAACCCTCATTGAGCGCGCGGATCTCGATGTGCCGCCGCGATTGCAGCCGGCAGACATAAGCCTGCGAGATCGGCACGTCCATCATGTTGGGAGTGGTCAGAACAATGGTCTGCGCGGCTTCTTCCTCATGGCCGCCCTCGGCCTTGTGCTTTGTGCATGAGCCAACCAGCAGGCTGAGCCCGGTTACGATCAGCGTCGCGCGTAGATTCTGCGTGAAATTCATTTCTTCGCTCCCTGCGTGTTTTTCGGATCCGTGTTCGTTCCGTCCTTCGGCTCCAGACCCGTCCCCCGCCAGCCGCCCCCAAGGGCCTGGTACAGTGTCACGGTCGCCACCATCTGCCGTTGCTTCATTTCCACGAGGTCTTGCTGCGCCTCGAGTAATTCACGCCGGGCTGTCAGTACTTCGAGATAGTCGGCCCGGTTCAGGTTGAAGAGTTCCGACGAGATATCCACCGCCTGTCCAAGACGGTCCACCTGCTGTTGCTTGAGCTTGTAGCCCTCGCTGAGATTCCGCGTCAGGCTGACGCGATTGCTGACTTCGACAAACGCGCTGAGCACCGCGCGCTCATAGCGCAACACGGCCTGGATCTCCCGCGAGTCCGCCGTAATGTAATCCGCCGAGAGCCCTTTGCGATTGAGCAGTGGCATGAATGTTTTGCCAACCATCGCCCACAAAATCGAATCCGGCGTGCTGACTAATTTCGCCGCGTCAAAAGTTTGGTAACCCACCACCGCCTCAATCCCGATCGAGGGATAGAAAGCCTTGCGCGCGGCATCGACATCCAGCCCCGCCGCCTTGAGCTCGAGCTCGGCCTGCCGCACGTCCGGCCGGTTGGCCAGCAGTTCGGCCGGCACACCCACCGCCATCGCGGCCGGCTGGCTCGCGAGGAAGTCTGTATTCACCCGCTCGATCCGCTGCGGGTAGCGACCGGCGAGAAAGTTGAGCTCGTTCTCGGTCTCGACGGTCTTCTGCTGGATGTTGTACAGCGAGCTTTGCATGGCCTTGAGATTGGCCTCAAAGCGGGCCGGCGCCGCCAGCGTGGCGCGACCTGCTTCAAACTGCGCCCGCGCGAGCTCAAGAGCCCGCTCCTGCAACGCGATGTTATCGGTAACCACCTTCATTTGCCGGTCGAGCGCGAGCAGCTCGTAATACTTGCTCGCGATGTCGCTGACAAGGCGCGTCACCATGAAGTTCCGCCCTTCGATACTTGCGAGGTAACGGCGAGAAGCAGCGCCAGCGAGATTGCGCAGCCGCCCCCAGACGTCGATTTCCCACGACGAATAAAGGCCATACTCGTACTTCTGGAGGTTGCGTCCGAGCTCGGATCGCTCGTCGGCCTGGCCCTGGCTGGTGAACTTGCCAACGCGGTCAACGCCCGTGGCCGCGCCAAAGCCAACCTTCGGCAGATACTCACCACGCCGGGCCATGATCTCGGCGTTGGCGACCACCGTCTCCTGGATGGCGAGGTTCAGTTCCTGGTTGCGTTGCAGCGCCGAATCGATCAGCGCGACAAGGTTCGGATCCTTGAAGAAATCACGCCACGGGATCAGGCCAGCGTTACTCGTATCGCTCAGCCCGTTAAAGGTATCGGGTACAACGCGATTGGGGACATGGGTGACTCTGGCCGGTGGCTTCGAGATACACCCGGTGGTCATTGCGACAACTAGCGCAAGGGAAGTTGCGGCGAGCGAATGCCCGATCCGCCCGGCCCTGCGTCCGGACTTTTCTACGCAAATAGGATTCATGTTGCCTTGCAGTTAATAAAAAACGCTTGGTCAGTAGGGTTCCAGCAATGAGCTGGCGGTCAAGTGCTTTTTACTAAGCTACGGGCGAGCCGCGGTTGGAAAACGCGCGGAGATGGAAGGGAGTGTGGACGTGCTTATGCTCGAGCGACAGCTCGCCAAAATACGTCTGCCCACCAAAGAAGAAGGTTTCAACAGGAAGGAGGTAGTGGCAGGACTCGTCATCATCATCGTCGTCTGATTCGGTGATTTCAATCACCTCTTCATGGAGTTCCGGAGCGGAACAGACGTCAATGGTGACACCCGATAGCGTTTGATGCGCCGACGGAGAAGGAGAGGCCACGGCAGGAAGCACCATCACCATCAAGGCGAAAGCAATCAGCGCGAAGCGAAAAACGCGGTCAACGCTAAAGCTGGAGGAACTACCCTGCACTAACTGGATCGTAGCACAACTCAGCTAATACCCATACGCTCGAGTTTGCGGTACAGGGTTTTGCGTTCGATGCCGAGAATCTTGGCGGCGCGGCTCTTGTTGTTACCAGTGGCATCAAGGACCTTCATGATCTGCTCGCGCTCGGTGTCCTTCAGAGTTTCACTCAGCGAGGCGTCTTCGCTCGCCGAGTCGAGAAGGGCGTCGCTTACCGCGTCGGCATCGATGCGACCGCCTGGTGCCAGGATTACGAGGCGTTCAATCAGGTGCTGCAGCTGGCGTACGTTGCCGGGCCACTCTTGCTCCTCAAGCCGCTTGACGCCGCTGGCCGTCAGCACCGCCTCAAGCTCGTAGCGCTCGTTGTACTTCTTGAGGAAGAAGTGAGCCAGCAGCGGAATGTCCGTCCGGCGCTCGCGCAACGGAGGCAGCGGGATGCGGACAACGTTGAGGCGGAACCAGAGGTCCTCGCGGAACTTGCCTTCCTCAACGAGCTTCTGCAGATCCTTGTTGGTGGCGGCGACAACGCGCACGTCGACCGACTTGCTGCGGCTGGCGCCCACCGGGCGAATCTCACGCTCCTGTAAAAATCGCAGCAGCTTCAACTGAAATCCCGCGTCGATCTCGCCGATCTCATCGAGAAAAACCGTGCCGCGGTGAGCCGCTTCAAAAACGCCCGTGCGATCACGATCCGCCCCGGTGTAACTACCCTT
>CAZBTA010000326.1:0-5026 GCA_964494515.1 uncultured Bryobacter sp. | reverse complement strand
CCATCCTTTGCCCGAGTTGGATGAGTAGGAGTTCTTGTAGAACTGGTTCATGCCCCAGGCGAAGTGGTTGAGCAGGTTGGGCGAGAGCGTGTAGTCGTGGGTGACGCGGTAGCTCTCGGTGTTGAACTTGGAGACCTGGCCGCTCCAAAGCGGTTCGGGCAAGCCGGGAGTGGCGCTCTGGAGCTTGTTGTCAAAGCGCGTGATGTTCATGAAGTAGCCAAGGCGTTGTTTGGAGCCAAGATTCTGATCGACCTTCACGCTGAACTTGTTGGTGGGCGTGGTCATGCTGCCGCCTTGCGAGATGTAGTTGTTGCGGATGTAGCCGATGGTGCCCAGGGTGATGCCGGCGACATTGGGCTTGACGGTTTGAGCGAAGGGGATGACCTGCTTGGAAAAAGCCGAGAAGCGGCTGAGAGGAATCTGGTTGTTTGCGAAGGGATCGCGGGCGAAGGACGTGCCGGAGGCGCGGGTGGTGGATGGATCGTAGATCAACAGGCGGCGATTGGAGGCGTCGACAAGATTGGTGAAGTCGCCGTTGTACATCTCGGGCGTGGGAACGCTGAAGAAAGCATCAGTGGAACCGACACGATTGCGGAAGCCTTCGAAGCTCGTGAAGAAGAATGTTTTGTTGCGGCCGTCATAGAGCTTGGGGATGCTGACCGGGCCACCAAAGGTGCCGCCGAAATCGTGTTGCTTGTATACGGCACGGCGCGGGGCGAAGAAACCGCGAGCATCCATGGCGTCATTGCGCAGAAACTCATACGCGTTGCCGTGATACTCGTTTGTGCCGCTCTTTGAGACAAACGTCATCACGCCGCCACCGGCCTGGCCGTATTCAGCCTTGAAGCCGTTGGTATCGACGGCGAACTCGGTGATCGCTTCGAGTGAAGGCGCCGTGTAGGCGATCTCGGTGGCGTCCGCCGCGCGATTGGTGGCGATGGAAAGGCCATCCATCGTGGCGTTCCAGGCGCGGGCCTGGCCACCACCAAGACTGAGGCGTGTACCGGAGCCTTTTGCTTCGGGTGCGATAGCGACCAGGCCGAATGGATTGCGCATTTCACCTCCCACCACGAGTGGGAGTTCGTCGACCATCTTGTTGGACACAGCGGTGGTAACGCGGGCGTTCTCGGTTTGTACCTGTGCGACGGCGGTGGTGACTTCGACCGTTTCTGAAACCTGGCCCAATTGGAGCGGAGCATCCACGCGCACGCTAGCCGAGGCACTGAGTGTCACGTTGTCCTGAACAAACTTCTTGAAGCCTGAGGCGGTGACTTCAATACGGTACTGGCCGGGCAACAGATTGGCCGCCGTGTACTCGCCCGTGGGTCCGGAGACGAGTGTGTTGTCGCTGTTGGTGGCCTTGTTGAGAATGCGTATTTGCGCACCAGCGATGGAGGCGCCGGAGGAGTCGGTGATCAGGCCGGCGATTTGTCCGCGCTCAGTTTGCGCAAAGACGGATACAGCTAACAGCAACAGGGTCAGCAGCGATTTCATGGTTCGCTGATCTAATCACCAAAATGAATGATCGTCAAGGTTAATTTATGCGGAAGACCACGATTTTGGTGTCGAGTTTGCTCATGGGCGCATCGTGTCCACCAGCCGCAATGGCAACGTACTCTACGCCTTCATGTACATAGGTCATCGGAGTCGCTCGAGCGCTGGTGGGCAGCTGCCATTCACCAATAGATTTGCCGTCACGCGGGTCGAAGGCCCGTAGGTAGGGCGAAAAATCGGCACCAATGAAGACGTAGCCGTCACGGCTGATGGCGGGGCCGCCGAGATTGAGCCAATCGCCCAGCTTGACCTTCCAGGCGAGCTGGCCGGTATCGGCGTGGATGCCGACAAGATGACCCCATGGAGGCGCGAGGCAAGGAGTGCCAGACGGCGCGGTGAAGAAGCGGCGTGACATGGCGAAGCGTGCGCCGCGCTGACGGGTGGTTTCGCGCTCGGGGTACTTCTGTTTTTCGGCGTCATATTGAGGCTGCGGAATCAGAGTGATAATGGCGGGCAGGTCATTGACTGGGGTGACCAGCACATTCGCTTTGGGGGCGTAAACGGTACCGCCCCAGTGGAGACCGCCGATGTTGCCTGGCACGACCAGGGTTCCTCGCAGGCTGGGTGGGGTGAAGACGCCTTCGTTACGAAGTGAGTTGAGCGTCGCGAGGCAAGCGTTGTAATCGGCTTCGTTCCGCCTCCACACGTCTACCGGGCTGACTTGCTGCTTGACCAGCGCCTTGGGCTGGGTGGGTATGGGCTGGGTGGGTGAAGCCGTTTCGCCTTCCACATCGCTGGCCGGCACTTTGCGTTCTTCAACGGGGAAGAGCGGTTTGCCGGTGAGGCGATCAAGCAGGAACAGATGGCCAGACTTGGAGCCCACGGCGATCGCCTTCTTGCCCTTGTGTACGAATAGCTCGGGGGGAGAGGCGACATCATAATCCCAGATGTCGTGATGCACGGTTTGGAATGTCCATTTCACCTTGCCGGTGCGGGCTTCGATCGCGACGACGCTATTGGCATGGCGATTGTCGCCGGGGCGCTCGCCCCCGTAGTAGTCGGGGCTGGCACTGCCGGTTGGGAGGAAGATCAAGCCGGTTGAAGCATCCAGCGTGATGCGGCTCCAGGTGTTGGCGCCACCGGCTTTTGATTGTTCATCGAGAGGGTGAAACGTCCAGCGGAGCGCGCCAGTTTCCGCATCGAAGGCTCGTACTTCGCCCGAGGCCATGTCCGCGCGGCTATTGTCGGCGATGCCGCTGCCCGTGATGACGAGGCCGGCGAAGACAACCGGGGGGCTGGTGATCTCATACTCGCCGACCCACTGCGGCTTGCGGCGCAGGCCTCGGGTGAGATCGATCTCGCCGCTGGCGCCGAAGCGGGGGCAGGGGGAACCATCGTTTTGATTGAGACAAACCAGGCGGCCATCAACTGTGCCGGTGTAAAGGTAGCGTTCGCCCAGGGTGACACCACGGCTGACGAAGTCGCCGTAATCGCCGTCTTTGTTCACGCGCAGATCACGCCGCCAGATCTCTTTGCCGCTCGAGGCGTCAAGGGCGGCTACGGTGCCCCAGGGGGTTGAGATAAAGAGCTTGCCGGCGCGGTAAACAGGGGTTGCCTCGAGTGCCGGTGGGCGGCCACGTTTGGCGGGGTTGAGCGAATCGCCGGTGTCGTAGATCCAGGCCTGCGTGAGCTTGAGCGGTTGGGCGGCAAGTGGCAGAAGCCCTGCCAGCAGAAGGGCCAATCTCATGCCCTTATTGTTGCGCTCAGGGCTGAGATGGACCTGACTTTTTGCGGGTGTCGAGAGCAAAGCGGTCACCTGCATCGAGGAAAACCATGGTCTTCCCGGTGTTAGCGGCATCATAGATGGCGACCTTACTCACGCCGATCACTTCAAACTCATCGCCACGCACCACAATTGCTGTGGACTCATCAATGCCAATGCCGAGCAAGTGGGGATGTTTGTCGATGACCTGCCAGAGATCTTTCTCGCGCTTCCGCTTGAGCAGATGTTGATCGATGGCAGTGTTGCGAAGATAGCCGAAGCCGCGCTCGTAGCCGGGTGCCATCATGATCTCGTTGCCCGTGCGGGCGCCTCGCACCAGATAGGAGCCTTGAATGGTGGCGCCAGCGGATGTGCCGCCGATTACTCCGCCACGGCTGAGAACGCCCATTAGTGCTTGTTCCGTACGGGTGCCTTCGTAGCTGTCGACGATGCGCCACTGGCGACCACCAGCGAACCAGACGCCACGCGCCTGGGCGAGAGGTGCGGCAAAGGATTCGGTATCGGCAACTTTCTTGTCGCGGGTGTGCAACACCACGACATTGCGGAACCCGGCTTTCTTGAGAAAGTCGGCCGCGTCAGCTTTGGGCTCGGTTTCAGCGGCGGTGGGGATATAGACAATCAGCGCGTCTGGCCCGCCGGCCAGCGCCATAAAGCGCTGCCAGATCTCGGGGCCAAGTGCTCCCCCACCAGCGATTACCAGCGACCCGGCACTGGGGCCAACGCTTGCGGCAAACAAGGACGATGCAAGTAGTAACAGAACAGCGGAACGCAACATCAGCTCAAGCCCTCGAGCGCACCAGTGCTATCCCCGAATGAGGTTTCGTTGATGCCCATCTTGTGCAGCATGGATAGGTAGAGGTTGCAGAGCGGTGTCTTCTCGGGGGCGCGCAGACGGCGACCGGGGCGCAGCGTCCCCTTGCCGCGACCAGCGAGCAGCAGCGGGAGATTCTCGACGTCATGGCGATTACCGCATTTGAGCGAGCCGCCGAACATGACCATGGAGTTGTCGAGCAATGAAGTGCCGCCTTCATCAAGGCTCTTCATGCGGGTGAGGAAGTAGGCCATCTGCTCAGTATGCCAGTTGATGATTTTCTCGTATTGCTCACGTGTTTCGGGGATGTCGCGGTGGTGTGAGAGGCCATGGAAGTTGCCCTTAACGCCGGACAGGAATGAGTAGTCCTGGGCCGATTGGGCGTCACCAAACATGAACGTGGCAATGCGTGTGCTGTCTGTCCATAGAGAGAGGATCAGGATGTCGAGCATGAGGCGAACGTGTTCCTGATGGGTGTCGGGGATGCCGGGACGCGGCCGATCCATGGGGAGCTTGCCTTGATTGATCCAGCGCTTTTGGGGGCGTAGCGAAGCCTCCAGCCGGCGCTCCACGGAACGCACGCTTTCGAAATACTCGTCTAGGCGGGACTGGTCGGCTTGGCTGCCTTTGGCGCGGAGTGACTTTGCCTGATCCAGCACAACGTCGAGGACACTGGCGTCGTCGCGCTGCAACGACTCGACCACGCTCTTGTGCTGTGAATTGATGCCGGAAACTACCTTCGCGCGCGGATTACGGAACAACCGGTCGAATGCCAGTTGTGGAACGATCTCTTTGGGTACGGGCGATTTTGGATCAGCCCAGGACATAAACGAGCCCAACGCTCGGGGGAAGCCGCCGCCAGCAGTATCAATACCCGTTCGCGGCGAATCGATGCCGAGCTCAAAGCTGGGCAAGGGCGTACTGAGGCCAATGCGCTG
>CAZBTA010000325.1:0-5059 GCA_964494515.1 uncultured Bryobacter sp. | reverse complement strand
CAAGATCTCTGGATCTACAACGACAACCGACTCGTGCTTCATCGATCACCTCATGCGGTAAGTGTATCAGGGGCGAACATGCAATCGGCCAGCTCTGACCTCTCGTCGCTTCATGCCGGAGTTTTGCATAATCTTCCGGATCATTGCAGTCCTCTCAGGGAGCACGGCAACCGTGGACCTTTATCGTCACCCCCAATTTCCGCTAGTGTGAGAGTGGAACGGAGCCGCGCCAAATGACAATCAAAATCACAAGTCCCCAAGTCGAAGCGCTATTTCGCCAGCGCATGCAATCCGGCCAGTTCCAAACTCCCGAACAACTTTTGCACTTCCTGCTCAAGGCCATCCCTTCACCCGATGCGCGAACGGGCGCGGACCTACTCGCCGCTATGCAGGCCTGCCCCTTCCCGGAATTTGAGATTGAGCCACAACGCTATCCATCCCCACTTGTCCGCCACATCCCCCTCTAGTTGCACTAAGCCTCAGCCCGCCCTCAGCCCAAATGCGATCCACGCACGCGTGACTCGGTCTCAAGGCGTTCACACCCCGCCCAACTTTATTTCTCCCCCATTTTCAACAACATCCCCACTCTCCCCCCTCAACCCCCCTCTCCCCCATGCGACAACTATCTCGCGCGGGGCCTCGCCGCCGCCGCTCTTTCAACACCCAATGCAGTACCCAAAGCAGGTCCCCCAATGGCCACCGAAAAGCAAATCGCCGCCAATCGTCTCAACGCGCTCAAGTCCACCGGTCCCCGTACCGCCGCCGGCAAGCGCCGCTCCTCCCAGAACGCCCTCAAGCACGGCGCTCACGCCAACCACCTCATCGTCGCCACCGAAGACGAATCCTCCTTCGCCGCCCACGCCGATCGCCTCCAGCGCGCTCTCTCCGCCGGCAATTTCTTCGAGGAAGACCTCCTCCGCATCGTCGTCCAGACCACCTGGATCACCAATCGCATCGCCGTCGCCAACAACATCCGCCTCGATCGCGCCATCACCGAGCTCGCCGCCCAACAGGCCGACGCCCCCAATCCCATCACCGATCCCGCCCACCTCACTTCCATCGCTCTCAACCAGCTCGAGTCCGACGGCCCCTCCTTCTCCCGCCAGGTCGATCAGCAGATCCGCCTCGCCCGCGCCTCCGAACGCTTCGTCTCCCGCCTCGAAGAACGCATCGCCAAACACAAAAAATCAAGGAACGAAGCCGAAAACGAAGCCAATTCTCGCTCCTTCGCCTGATCGGACCCATCCCAATGCCAGCCCCAACTTATTCATTGACACCGGTTACGCAATCGTCATACTCTACCCCTATTCGTAGTTCGGCCACGATTGCCCTAACCTCCAAGCCAGAGCCGATTCCACACTCGAGGTTCTACGTGCGTTTCACTCTTGCTCTGCTCATCGCGGCCACTCTCCTCCCGGCCCAGTCCGAATTGCCCCCGGTCGCCAAGTTCCTGATCGACGTCATCAAGGTCAACACCGCGAATCCCCCCGGCAATGAGGACGCCCTCGCCCAGCATCTGGCCCCCATCTTCAAGCAGGCCGGCTTCGAGGTCGACATCATCCAGACACCCCAAAAGGGCAAGTCTCATTTCATCGCCCGCCTCCGCGGCAATGGCTCGAAGAAACCCATCCTCCTCGCCGCTCATGCCGACGTCGTCGGCGTCGAACGCGAAAAGTGGACCGTCGAGCCCTTCGCCGGCGTCGTCAAGGACGGCTACATCATCGGCCGCGGCGCCATCGACTTCAAAGGCGGCCTCGCCGTCTTCGCCCAGGCCGTGCTCGACATCGCCGCCCGCAAGATCCCCCTCGATCGCGACATCATCTTCCTCTCCGAGGCCGACGAAGAAGGCGGCCTCTACAATACCGGCTGGCTCGCCGAACGCGCCTGGGACAAGATCGACTGCGAGTTCTCCCTCAACGAAGGCGGCTGGATCGTCAAGGACGACAACACCAACAAGGTCAAATACGTCTCCATCTCCACAGCCGACAAAGCCGGCCTCAATATCCTCATCCGCGCCAAGGGCACCTCCACCCACAGCTCCATGCCCCTCGCCGATAACGCGATCTTCCGCCTCTCCCGCGCCCTCGCCAAGCTCAGCGCCTACGACACCAAGCCCAAGCTCAACGACTCCACCAAGAAGTTCTTCCTCACCCTCGGCGAAACGTCCGCCGAACCCATGAAGACCCACTTCCGCAATCTCGTCCTCTCCGACGACCCCGAAAAAGTCAAAGCCGCCGACAAGGCCATCTCCGAGAACACGCTGCTCCACGCCATTATGCGCAACACCATCGCGCCTGTGTTCCTCAACGCCGGCTTCCGTGGCAACGTCATCCCCGGCTCCGCCGACGCCACCATCAACTTCCGCACCATCCCCGGCACCACCGCCGGCGAACTCATCGACGAGCTCATCACCGTCATCAACGACCCCATGGTCGAAGTCAAAGAGGCCCCCATGCGCCTCTCCAATGCCGCCATGACTCCCGAACAGGAAAAGATGATGGCCGCCGCCCTCGCCCGGCGCTCTAAGCCCATCCCCGAGTCCCCCACCGATAACCCCCTCTACCTCGCTCTGGCCAAACACGCCAAGCAGACTTATCCCGAAGCCCTCGTCACGCCCTATCTCTTCCAGGCTGGCACCGACGCCTACGCCTGGCGCTCCCGCGGTATTCCCGTCTACGGCATCTATCCTTACCCCATCACTGCCGAAGACCTCACCCGCATGCACGGCAATGACGAACGCGTTCCCATCGATTCCCTCGTCTCCGGCCTCAAGATGATCACCAACCTGCTCATCGATGTCGCCGGTCACAAGTAATAACCGACCCATTTCTATCTGAACCCCTGGCCCTGCTCGCCAAACCCGAAAAGCAGTACCCACGGCCCAAGTTCGTGCCCTAAACCCTAGGAGCATTCTCAGTCATGAAATTCTTGAAACTTGCCCTCCTCGCGGGGGCCTGCGCCCTCGTATCCTGGGCCCAACAGACAGCCATCTCCGGTTCTGTCGCCGATCAGACCGGCGCCGTCATCGCCAATGCCGCCGTGCGCCTCATCCCCGTCAACGGTGGCGCTGTGTTAACAGCGGTAACATCAACCGCCGGCGCCTATTCCTTCCCCTCGCTGCAGGCCATGTCCTATAAGGTCCGCGTCGAGGTCCCCGGCTTCACGCCCGCCGAGCGCACGGTCAATCTCCTTGTCGGCCAGTCCGCCACGGCCGACTTCGCCCTCAAACCCTCCGCCTCCGCCACCACCATCGAGGTCAAAGAAGAAGTCGTCGAGATCGACGTCAATTCCTCCCAGGTCGGCGGCAACGTCGACCCCGGCCGCATGAAGAACACCCCCCTCAACGGCCGCAACTGGATGGAGCTCTCCCTGCTCGTCCCCGGCGTCACGGTCAACGCCGTCTCCACCGTGCCCCTCGGCAACGGCAGCCAGGGCCGCTTCCAGATCAACGTCGACGGCCAGCAGGTCACGCAGAACGCCGCCGGCACCGGCTTCGGCCAGCCCCAGTTTTCCCGCGAAGCCATGGCCCAGTTCCAGGTCATCACCAATCGCTTCGACGCTACTCTCGGCCGCTCCGCCCAGCTCCAGATCAACGCCCAGACCAAGTCGGGCACCAACTCCCTCCACGGCTCCGGCTACGGCTACTTCCGCTCCGACAAGTTCAACGCCGCCGACCCCATCGGCCAGCGCGTCCTCCCCTTCAAGAACCAGCAGTTCGGCGGCACCGTCGGCGGCGCCATCATCAAGGACAAGCTCTTCTTCTTCGGCGCCTACGAGGGCGAACGCCAGCCCTCCACCGTCGTCCTCACGCCCACCGGCTTCACCGGCCAGCGCTTCGAGTTCCAGAACGACTTCCAGACCAACACCTATCTCACCCGCGTCGATTGGCAGCAGTCCGCCTCGCGCCGCCTCTCCTTCCGCTTCAACAAGTCCGAATGGCGCAATCCCTTCGGCAACGTCACCGGCACCTCCCACCCCTCCCAGGCCGCCCGCCAGACCCGCGACAACTGGTCCATCTTCCTCAACTACAACTGGACCATGTCCCCCACCCTCGTCTCCGAGATCAAGTACGGCTTCAACAAGTTCATGTGGCAGAACACGCCCTACGTCGAGTCCCTCGAGATCCGCATCCCCGGCGCCGCCACCATCGGCGGACCCTACAACTTCCCCCAAATCTTCGATCAGAAAACGAACCAGATCCGCAACGACCTCTACTGGATGAAGGGCGCCCACTCCGTCAAGTTCGGTGGCGAATACCTCTCCAACAACCACACCGGCCTCTTCCAGCAGAACCTCCGCGGCACCGCCAGCCCCCTGTCCTCCGCCCCGGCCAATCTGCCCTCGCTCGTCCCCACCTGGAACGATCCCAAAACCTGGAACATCGCCGCCTTCTCCCCCCTCACCAACTCCTACGTCCAGGGCTTCGGCAACTTCGACATCGACATCCCCCGCAACGTCCTCGGCTTCTGGGTGCAGGACGATTGGAAGGTCTCAAAGAAACTCACCGTCAACCTCGGCCTCCGCTACGACAACGACATGGGCATCTGGAGCACGCCCACCCTCAAGTCCAACGTCGTGCTGCCTCGCGGTGGTCGCAATGCCAACTTCGCCCCGCGCCTCGGCTTCGCCTACGACCTCACCGGCTCCCGCAAGACCGTCATCCGCGGCGGCACTGGCCTCTACTTCGCCGACATCCAGGCCAATCAGGTCATCAACCAGTCCATCTTCAACGGCGAGAAGTCCATCCAGGCTTCCGTCAACAAGACGGCCACCACCAACATCGACCTCACCAATCCCTTCGGCGGCCTCACCGGCGCCGACTTCATCTCCGGCCGCGTCGCGAGCCCCATCCAGAACCTCCAGGTCCTCGACAAGGACGCCAAGACGCCCTTCTCCTTCCAGGCCTCCTTCGGTGGCGAACACCAGTTCCGCGGCAACTGGACCGTCTCCGCCGACTTCGTCTACTGGCGCGTCTACAACGAATGGCTCCGCCAGGACCGCAACCTCTTCTTCAACTCCGTTACCGGCTTCCAGGCCAACCCCGCCACCGCCGGCCGGC
>CAZBTA010000324.1:0-5075 GCA_964494515.1 uncultured Bryobacter sp. | reverse complement strand
CGCGCTGTCCACTTGCCGTCGATGGGGATAGTGCGGGTGATGTCGGCGGCATACATGTTGCACTCGCCACCCACATCCATAAGCAGGACCTCGCCAGCATCCATACGGCGCTTGTTCTGGTTGTAGTGGAGGATGACGCTGTTGGGGCCACTGCCGACGATGGGCGGATAGGCATTGCGCTCGCAGCCGTGTTCAAAGTAGGTCTTCTGCATGGCGGCGGCTACCTGGTATTCGTAAAGGCCGGCTTTGGTGACACGCCAGCTCTCAAAGTGGGCCGCGATCGAGGCATCAATCGCCTTGCGCAGTAGCGCGATCTCACCTTCGCTCTTGCGCAGGCGCAAGAGGGTGATCGACGCGCGGACGTCCTTGACGGGGCGTAGCGGGACCATCTGGCGCAGGGCGGACTCATGGCCGTCAAACAGGGTCATGACGTCTTTGGCATGCTCGAGGGACCTGAGGATGTGCTGCTCGAGCTTCTCTTCGCTGGACACCGCGGCGAAGCCGACCGGCATCTCGGGCGGGCCGTCGTAGAGCTCCTTGCGGGCGTTGCGCTTGGGCATGAAGAAGACTTCTTTGGTGGGGCAAGCCTGGCAGAGCAGGAGCATGGCGCCGGGCTGGCGGGAGCCGGTGAGGTAGTAGAAGTTGGGCTCCTGGAAGAAGCCGCTACGCTCATGTTCCTCGAGGCCCCAGAGCACGATCAACGCGTCGGGATTGGCCTGCCGCAGGCGCTCGCGCCGGTCGGCATATTCGGAAGCAAAACAGCAAAGTGCCAGAAAAATCAGGACGATTGCACGCAGCATCCCCAATATCATCCCAAAATAGAAGTGTGCGCGTCCTTGTGATCCCGATCGTTGCGGCATGGCCAAATCTGACGGCGAGCCAGTTGGTGGGGCTCGATACGGACCTGGACCGGATTGACGAAGCGCGGGCGCTGGCCGAGGAGATGAACCGGACCGATTGCATGTTCATGCTGGGCAGCGCTGATGAGATCCCGTGGCGGGACGGCTATTTCGAAGCCATTTATACCCGAAACGAACCCACTGCGGAAATAAAACGCGTTCTGGCCCCTGGCGGGGTCATCCATCAGATTTGATGCCGAAAAACGTACTTATTGCCACGATTGGCTCCTTCGGCGACCTGCATCCCTATCTCGCGATTGCGATCGGGTTGCGTGACCGCGGCCACAATGTCTCGCTGGCTTCGATGCGGATGTATCGCGACAAGGTGGAATCAGAAGGCATTCGCTTTGTCGAGATCCCGCCGGACCTTTCAGACCTGGAGCACAACGAAGAGAAGCGGCGGCGGGCCATGCATACCTTTGATGGCACGCGCTACGTAATTGAGGAGCTGTTTCTGCCGCCGATCGAGGAGCAGTACCGCATCCTGCTTGAGGAGGCGCGCTCGGCGGACGTCACGCTTGGCTCCACCTTTGCCCTGGGGCTGCCGCTGGCGGCGGCCAAGCTGGGAGTGCCCTATTTGACCAGTGCGCTGCAACCGGCGGCGATCCCGTCGCGGTATGACGCGCCGCTGATCCCGACGGTACCGTTTCTGATCTACCTGCCGCCGAGCCTGCTGAACCTCATGTACATGGGCATGGACAAGCTGGGCGAGCACTTGTTGCGCCCGGCGTATGCGCTGGCCAAGAGTGAGGGGTTGCCCTCGACGGCGGTGCCGAAGGTGTTTGGTCACAGCTCGCCCCATGGCAATCTGATCCTGTTCTCAAGACACTTTGCCGCCGAGCAGCCGGACTTTCCGCAACCGACGACGATGTGCGGATTTCCGTTCTATGACAAGCTCGATGGCCATAACGGCGCGCTCGAGGCGGGGCTGGAGGACTTTTTGAACAGTGGTCCGGCACCGTTCGTGTTTACGCTCGGGACCTCGGCGGTGCTCGACCCCGGCAAGTTCTACGATGAGGCCTACAGCGCGGTGACAAGACTGCGGCGGCGGGCGGTGTTTCTCGTCGGGCGGGCGAACTATGAGCAGTTCAAGGCGCGCTTTACCGGCGACCACATCTACATTGCGCAGTACGCGCCGCATAGCCTCTTGATGCCGCGCGGGGCGGCCACCGTGCATCAGGGTGGAGTGGGTACGACAGCGCAGGCGATGCGCGCGGGGCGGCCGATGATTGTGGTGCCGTTCTCGCATGACCAGCCCGACAATGCGAGGCGCATTACGCGGCTGGGCTGTGGCCTGACGATCAAGCGTAACCGGCTGTCGGCGGATTCACTGGCTGAGGCGCTAGGGGCGCTGCCGGCCTGCGAGGCGAAGTCGGCCGAGATTGGGCGGCTGATTCAGCAGGAAGATGGCGTGGCGCGGGCATGCGAGAAGATTGAAGCCACCCAGCCGTCGCCGCGCAGGATCTGATCCTGTTTGGTGAAGGCCGGCAGGGCTGCCTCGATTCGCTCAGCCTGCCACTCGTAGTAGCCGCTCAGAATCAGCGTGCCGCCGGGACGCAGCAAGCGCGCATACTCAGGCGCGAGGTCGAGGTGGACATAGCCGGGGATGTTGACGAGCAGGATGTCGAAGCGGGCATCGGGCAGCGCGAAGCTGGGGCCCTGAAACGCGGTCACACCCCGGTCGTGCGCCATGCGGGCGGCATCTTCTTCGAGATCACAAGCAATAGCGAGACGAGCCCCGAGGTGAAGCGCCGCCTCAGAGAGAATTCCGGTACCGGTGCCGAGGTCGAAGACGTCGCGCCCCGAA
The DNA here is from genome assembly GCA_964494515.1 of uncultured Bryobacter sp. Classification (GTDB taxonomy): domain Bacteria; phylum Acidobacteriota; class Terriglobia; order Bryobacterales; family Bryobacteraceae; genus Bryobacter. The sequence continues at coordinate 2,369 of CAZBTA010000324.1, read as the reverse complement.
AAATCGACGCGCTCCATCATCTCGAGCGTGCCGCGGGTGGTATCGTGGTCGCCGGCGCCAAAAACCAGACCACGGGCCATTTCAAGGCGGATGCGGCCGGCAGGGACGTCGAGATCGCCGGCGGGGGCGATCCACCAGCGCTGGCCGACGGGCTGAGCCGTCCAGGAATCCTGATACGAGAGGTTGACTTCCCACCGGGCGCGCTCGAGCTTGCCGCTGTAAGCCTTGGCGAAACTGCGGGCGACAATCTGGTTCGAGAAATAGACCCAGGTTTCGTCAGGCCGTTCTTCAGCCCCGTCAATCGGCCATTCGCCCCAATCATCGAGCGTGCCGGGAATGCGCACCATATACATCGTCTTGATTACTCTGTAACATTTTCGGGTGAGAATGTAGTTTTGTGCAAAAACAAGTTGTGATTTTAGGAGCCGGCCTGAGTGGATTGATGGCCGCGCAACAGCTCCGCCAGGCTGGAATCAGCGTAACGCTGATCGACAAAGGCAGCCGCCCCGGTGGGCGGATGGCGACCCGACCCTTTGAGGGGGCGATCTTTGATTACGGTGCGCAGTTCTTTACCGTCAGGCATGAGCGCTTCGCCAGCTTCCAGCGGGCCTGGCAGACCAAGGGCCTGGTCAGGGTTTGGGCCAACGGGTTTAACGGCTCGACCGACGGGCATCCGCGCTATATCGGCGCGGCGGGCATGAACTCGATCTGCGCTCATCTGGCGCAGGGGCTTGATGTGCGGTGTGGCACAAAGGTGAGCCACATACATCCGGAAGGCAAGCAGTGGACGCTGCAGACCGATATTGACGAGGTGTTGCACGCCGATGCGCTGATTGTGACCGTGCCGGCGCCGCAGGCATTGAACCTGTTTGATTTTGAGCTGAAGGCTGAGGAACGGCAGGCGCTTGAGGCGATCGAGTATGAGCGGTGTCTGGCGTTGATGGCGATTCTTGAGGAGCCAACGGACCTGCCGGCGCCGGGGGCGTTGCAACTGCCCGATGCCGAGCCGATTTCGTGGGTGGCGGACAACGGGCGCAAGGGGATCTCGCCGGGAGCCAATGCGGTGACGATCCACGCGGGGCCGAAGTTTAGCCTCGAGCACTGGGACACGAACGCGGAAGAGGTGGCGCACAAGCTGCTGGGCAACCAGAAGGCCGTAGCCTGGAAGCTGCACCGCTGGAAGTATGCCAAGCCGCTGCGGCTGCACCCGGAAAGAAGTATGGCGCTGACTGCGTCAGCGCCATTGGTGATTTGTGGTGATGCGTTTGGGGAAGCGCGCGTCGAAGGCGCGGCCCTTAGCGGTTTGTCTGCTGCGGAGCGGCTTCAAGGGCTGCTGCTTTAGCAGCGGCCTTGAACTGCAGCAGGCCCTGATATTCCTGCCAGAGCGTGCTGAAGCCCGCCCAGAGGTACCCGCTGACGAAGATCATCAGGAACGGGATGCTGAGCAGGTTGAGCGATTCGACGCAGTAGTAAACCATCGCGGCGAAGGCGAGGCCCATGGCGATTTCAGCGAAGGGCAGCCAACCGCTCTTGCGGCGGTAGGAGACCTGCTCGAGCTTGACCTTCTTGTCGCTGAGGTTGTACTTGGCGGTGCGGGCGAAGCTGGTCTGGACGCCCATGAGCGCTTCGATGACAGCTTTGGTGTTGCTGATCGTGAGGGCGACGCCGGCGGCCATGAGAGCGGGGATGAACCAGATGGTGCGCTTCCAGCCCTTGGGATCGAGCTCGCGCTGGGCGACGAGATAGAAGGCGGTGAGGCTGACGAAGTTGGCGATGATCAACGGGAAGTCGATCAGCAGCATCTCGAGCGGCCCCATATAGAAGCGGACGATCATGACCGGCAGCATCAGGCCCGAGACAACGATCATCATCGGGTAGGTGATGTTGGGGGTGAGATGGCAAATGGCTTCCATCTTGACGCGCCAGGGAATGTTGGCGTCGAGGACAGTGCGGAGAAGCTTTTTGGCGACCTGGGTAAGGCCCTTGGCCCAACGCGACTGCTGCACCTGGAAGCTGTATGTTTCCACTGGTAACTCGCTGGGGCATTCGACTTCAGGCAGGTAGACGAACTTCCAGCCCTTGAGCTGGGCGCGGTAGCTGAGGTCGCTGTCTTCGGTAAGGGTGTCGTGCTGCCAGCCGCCGGCGTCATCAATCATCTGGCGGCGCATGATGCCAGCCGTGCCATTGAAGTTGAAGTAAAGACCGTTGGCGGCGCGGGCGCCGTGCTCGAGGACGAAGTGGCCATCGAGGAGCATGGTCTGGACTTCGGTGAGCAGGTTGAAGTGGCGGTTGAGGTAGGTCCAGCGGGTCTGCACGACGCCAACGTTCGGGTCGGTGAAGTGGTGGATGGTGCGCTCGAGGAAATCTTC
>CAZBTA010000323.1:0-5075 GCA_964494515.1 uncultured Bryobacter sp. | reverse complement strand
GTCTCCGGCTCATTCCCCGTCTCCACCCTCACCTCCATCGTCGCCTCCGAGAACCCCGTCTGATACAGCACATTCAGGATCCGCTCCCGGTCACTGTTCACCGTCAGGATCGAATACGGCTGCCCCGCCGTCGCCGTCACATACCCCTCCAGCACCGCTTTGTCCGAATCCACCACTCCCTCAATCCGCACCGCCTCCACCGTCGTCTGCGGCCCCTCCGCAATCCGGATACTCACCGCCACCTCATCCGCCTTCCCCCGATACCCCTTCGTCACCTCGCTCGTCACCGCCACCTTCAAAAAACCATTCGACCGGTACAGCTCCGCAATCGCATCCCGGTCCCCCGCCAGCAGTTCATCGCTATAGCGCCCGTTCCGATACCGCACAAACGTCGCCGGCCGCACCGCGATCCGCTCGATCAGGTCATTCCGCTTGAAGTACTTGTTCCCCGTAATTGTCAGGCTCGCCACCTTGAATCGCTTGCCCGTCTCCACGTGATAGTCCACATACGTGTCCTTCTTCGGGTCAATCTCCTCCACCGCCACCCCATCCTGCTCCACGTCATAAGTCACCTTCGCGTCAAAGTAACCCTTCGAATGCAGATACGACTCCACCTTCCGCGTCCCCTCAAGCAGCAGGTCCTTGTCAATGCTCTGCTCCTCATAAATCGGCACCAGCTTCCGCAGCATCGGCTTGCGGATCTTCGTCCCGATCGCCCTCACCTCCACCCTGGGCCCCTCGCTGATCGACAGGCTCGGAATCGCCACCTTCTGCTCGCTCTGATAATCCAGCCGGTCCAGCTGCACCTTCGTCATCAGGTGCTCCTTCTTGCGATACGCCTGTTGCACATTGCGCATCCCGCTCTGCACGCGCTGCTCGCTCAGATACCGGTAGCCCATGCTCGCGATCAGCCGCCGCCAGTGCGTCGCCTTGATCACCTGCTGGTTGTTCAGCAGGCTGTTGCCCCGGATCTTCGGCGTCCCAAATCGCGCGTGCGGCCCCGGCGTCACATAGAACTGTATGTTCACCTGATCATGCTCCGGGTCCCGAATCAGCTCATACCGCACCTGCGATTCGTAAAACCCGTCCAGCCGCAGCTCACTCTCAATCGACTCCACCGATTGCGTCAGCAGCCCCGTGTCAAACTCCGCCCCCAGCGGCAGCTTCGCCGCATTGATCAGTCCACCCTTGGCGATCGATCCCGGCGCCCCCACCACATCCACACTCCCGTTAAACTCCCGCCGCTCCGTAATGAAGTTCAACTCAAGCCCCGCCTCCCCCGCCGTCGCCTCCACCACAATATTCGCGTACCGCCCCGTCCGGTACATCACACTCATCGCCTCCCGCAGCCCCACCTGCGTATACACGTCCCCCGGCTTCAGCGGCAGCGTCTCCCGCAACTCCGCCTCCGGTATCGGCTGCACCACCGGCGTAAAGCGAATCGACCCAATGCGCTGCCCGTCACGCTGCTGCCCGCTGGCGGCAACCGCCAACAGCATACCCACAAGTGCCAGACGGATCAGAGAAAACACCTTTGTTGATCTTAGCAACGTCAAATAAGGTGATTGTTAAGATGGGTTTAGTGTTCCCCGCCGACCGATATTCCCGCCAGATTCGCTTTCCGCAATTCGGCGCCTCCGGTCAGCAGCGCCTCCGCGATGCCCACGTCACCCTCATCGGCTGCGGCGCCCTCGGCACCTTCCAGGCCGGCGCCCTCGCCCGCGCCGGGGTCGGCCACCTCACCATCATCGATCGCGATACCATCGAGCCCTCCAACCTCCAGCGCCAGTGGCTCTTCACCGAAGAAGACGCCCGCGAACAACGCCCCAAAGCCACCGCCGCCGCCGCCCACCTCGCCCTCATCAATAGCGAGATCACCATCACCCCCCTCGCCGTCGATGTAAACGCTGGCAACATCGAAGACCTCCTCGAAGACACCGACCTCATCCTCGACGCCACCGACAACTTCGAAACCCGTTTTCTTATCAACGACTTCGCCATCGAACGCGGCCTCCCCTGGATCTACGGCGCCGCCGTCGGCAGCTACGGCCTCAGCTTCCCCATCCTCCCCGGCCACGGCCCCTGCCTCCGCTGCCTCTACCCCGATCTCCCCACCGGCGCCCAGCCCACCTGCGAGACCGCCGGCGTCCTCAATTCCATCACCTCCCTCGTCGCCTCCTGGCAGGTCGGCCTCGCCACCCGCCTCCTCGTCGAGGGCCCCTCCCAGCTCCCCACCACCCTCGCCACCTTCGATACCTGGGCCTTCACCGTCCGCCAGATCGCCGTCACCCCCGATCCCGCCTGCCCCTGCTGCCACGATCGCAATTTCACTTCCCTCAACGGCCGCTCCCGCGCGCCGATAAGCCTTTGTGGACGCAATGCCGTCCAGATCCATGAGCGCCACGCCGCGCTCGACCTTAGTGCCCTCGAGCACGAGCTCGCCGGCCTCGGCGATGTCCGCCGTAACGAGTTCGCCCTGCGTTTTCAACCAGATGCCCGCTATGAGCTCACCATCTTCCCCGATGGCCGCGCCATTATCAAGGGCACTCAGGACATCGGCCTGGCCCGAAGTCTCTATTCCCGGTACCTCGGCCGGTAATAGTCCTAAGCAATCAAAGAGCCCAGATTCAGGTCCTCACCCGTTCATGATTTTCGAGGCCCGTTCATACAATCATCCTAGTCGTATGTTTCCAAAGCCTGTTGCAACCAAAGCCCATTTCACTGAGGCCGAAGCGGCCCAGCAACTGGGGATCACGGTGGAGGATCTCCGCACCCTCATCCGGCGCCACATCGTCCTCGACGATACCGACGCCACCAACGTCCCCATGACCACCTTCCAGCCCTCCGATCTCCTGCTGCTCCGCTTGCTCGCCAAGAATCAGCTCTCCAGCGTCGCCTGATCGGGCATACAATCAGAAAACCATGGCGAATCTTGGTTTTCTTGGCTTGGGCATCATGGGTTACCCCATGGCCCGCAATCTCGTAGACGCTGGCCACAAGGTGGCTGTTTGGTCCCACACCGCGGCAAAAGCGGATAAGCTCGCCGCCGACAAAGGCGCCACCGCTTGCGCCACTCCGGCCGAAGTCGCCGCCCAATCCGATTGCATCTTCTATTGCGTCGGCGATTCCGACATGAGCCTCGAGCTGGCCACCCAGCTGCTCGCCGGCGCCCGCCCCGGCACCGTCATCGTCGACGCCTCCACCATTTCTCCCTCCGTCAGCCGCAAGATCGGCGCCCTCTGCGCTGAAAAAGGCGTCCACTTCCTCGATGCCCCCTGCACTGGCTCCCGCCCCGGCGCCGAGGGCGGCACCCTCACCTTCATGATCGGTGGCGACAAGGACGTCTTCGAGCGCGTCAAGCCCTTCTTCGAACCCATGGGCAAACGCCTCTACTACTGCGGCGGCCCCGGCCTCGGCCTCCACGCCAAACTCACCCAGAATCTCGTCCTCTCCAACCTCCTCAACGCCTTCAACGAAGGCCTCGTCCTCTCCACCAAAGCCGGCGTCGACCCCGAACTCATGCTCGAGATCCTCGACAACTCCGCCGCCAAGTCCGGCCTCATCTCCTTCAAAGCCCCCTACGTCTTCCGCCGCGACTTCTCCACCAACTTCTCCGTCAAGTGGATGCACAAGGACATCGGCCTCATGCTCGACAGTTCTTCAGAACTCGGCGTCCCCCTCCCCCTCACTTCTTTAACCCGCCAGATGTTCCAGGCCGCCATCGCCACCGGGCATGCCGAAGAGGATATCTGCTCTACTATCAAGGTTTTAGAAGGACTCGCCGGCGTCGAGGTCAAAGGCAAACAATCGTAAAAGAAAGTTCATCTATTATTTTTAGTAGAAACCTCTTGCAATTCCAAAAAGAGTATCCTACTATTGGAATCAAGCCGGGGAGCTCACAACTCCCACCAAAGCGAGACTAACCTCAGAAAGACCCCTGAAGCAACTTTAGCTCCCCGGCGCCCTTTGGGTCTTCCCTCTCTCACCTGCTGTAAGCCCGAATCACCTCACTAGCTGTCACTCCAGCCGTTTCCCTCCAGAACTCAACCAGCTCCTTCTGCCGCGTCCGGATCTCCTCATCCACCAGCCTCACCTGCCCGATCCACAGCGCCCTCCGCATCCGGTAAATCTCCCGCCCTTCTTCGCTCTCGAGGTGCCCCAGCAGATCTCTTAAGATCATCCGTTTGGCAAAATGCGGCGGTCTTGTGGTCGCACTCTCTCTCATCGCCTCAAGGTCAACCTTCTCCCCCGCCTTTGGCGCCTGGTAGTCTGAAAACGCGAGCAACGACCCCCACGCCAGTTGCTTCTCAAAGAACGTCCTCACCTTCTCCTCATCCGTCTTCGCCTCGGGCCGGTAATTCCTCACCAGCTCGAGCACCTCGCCCAGCCGCGCCTCCCACACGCCCGCCTTCGTCAGCTCCCCATAACTCTTCTTCAGCTCCACCAGCTTCTCCTGCAACTCCTTCCCCGCCGGCTTCGCCCACAGGATCGCTTTCTCCACCACCTCTCCTTTCCCCACCTGCCCCTCCAGCAGCGTCTTCACCACCTCCGCCCCTTCCTCGCCCATACTCGCCTTCCACACCTTCACGGCCCCCTGCGGCCAGAACGCCCCCGGCCGCAACATCCCCCTGTGTGTCTCGATCTGATAAAGCCTCTGCCCATCCCCATTCCGCGGCATCGCCTTCACCACCGCGGTAATCGCCTCAAGCAATGTAGCCTTCTCCCCCACCATCTCATCCCGCATCATCCCCGCCCAGAACCACACATTCACCAACCACGTCAGCGCCTCCGGTACGGTCTCAAGCTTCATCTGCCCCAACGCCGCGACGTAATCGCGCAGCAGCGCCCGCTCGAGCGGCTGCCGCAATTTCAAGGTTAGAAGTGCCTGATGCAAATCCATCAACAGCGCCTGCGTCTTCACCCGCCTGAGCATCACCCCGCGAACCGGCTCCCCCAACTCCAACCCCAGCTCAAAGTAAGGCTGCGCATTACACATCTCATCCCCGCGCACCTCCTGCGGCGGCACATACAGCGAATAAGCCTCGATAGCAGCGGCCCGATCCACCCGCCCCAGG
>CAZBTA010000322.1:0-5076 GCA_964494515.1 uncultured Bryobacter sp. | reverse complement strand
GGGGCCCTCGTCGGAGGGGTCGACTTGGCAGACCTGTTCGGAGGAGACGTAGCGGACGGCGCCGGGGGTGAGGCTGGCGTTGGGGAGGGGGCCGGCGGCGTCGGCGTGGGTGCCGGAGAGCCAGAAGATGATGGCGAGAGAGGCAGAGGCGAGGCCGGCCCACAGGCCGGGGCGGAGCCATGTGAATGCGTTGTGAGGCAGGTGGGCGTGGCGGATGCGCGCGCGGAGGAGGGCCGTGGGGCCAGCGGCGGGGGGAATGGCGAGGGCGGCCTCGTCGGGCTGGGTGGCCATGAAATCGCTGATGGCGCCGGTGAGGCGTTGCTGGCGGGAGCGGCAGTGCCAACAGGAGTCGAGATGAGCGCGGACGCGGGTAGCGGCGGAGGGCTCAAGCTCGCCATCCAGGGCGAGCAGTAACTCGTCGTCTGGAATGTGGGGCATGTGCATGAATGACTCGGGGTGGGGGTTTGTTCAGGGTTTATTTTTGGCCGACGCGGGCGAGTTTTTCAAGGGCGCGGGCGAGGGCGAGGGAGACGGAGCCGAGGGAGACGTCGAGGACACTGGCGATCTCGCGGTAGCGGAGGCCCTCGGCACGGAGGAGGAGGCATTGGCGATCGAGGTCGGGGAGGGCGTTGACGACGCGGCGGACGGCTTCGTTCTGCTGCTGGCGGACGGCGAGCTGTTCGGGGTTGTGGCGAGATTCCTCGAGGGTGAGCTCGGCGATGGGGGAGAGCTGGAGATCCTGCCGGCCGAGGCGCTTGAGGGCGAGATTGCGAGCGACGCGGAAGATCCAGCCGCGGATCTGATCGTGGGGCTTGCCGGCGGCGAGGTGCTGGTAGAGGGCGAAGAAGGTTTCCTGCAGGATGTCTTCGCCGTCATGGATGGGCAGGCCGAGGGCGGCGAGGTAGCGGAGGACGGGCGTGCGGAGATCGGTGTAGAGGGCGACGACTTCTTCCTCGACGGGATCGCTGGGGGTGGATTGAGTGGCTCGGAGCCAGCGAGCGGTGCGGGGCCAGGGGAGCTCTGCCATGGGTGAAGGATGATTCTATCAATCGATGAAAATTCGTTGAACAAATCTTTGCGGAGGGGAATGTGCCTTTGTGAAGATTTGCGTTTTGTTTGTCCTGGGGACGTTGTTGAGCTTTGGCCAGATGGCCGAGTTGAAGGTGGAGGTGGTGGATGCCTCCGGGGGAGCGCTGGAGGCGCGGGGGGTGATTGAGAATCAGGGCGCGGGGGTGCGCCGGGGATTTGCCACGGACAAGCAGGGGCAGGCGGTGTTGAGCGGATTGCCGGCGGGGGCGTATACGTTGCGGGTGTCGCGGGAGGGGTTTGCGAACCATGCGGTGACGCTGCAACTGAAGAGTGGCGGGGTGGTGACGGAGAAGGTGGTGCTCGAGGTGGGGGCGGCGGCTTATTCGGTGTCGGTGGTGAGCGCGACGCCGCTGGCGGGGCTGGACAGGCCGGTGGATGAGATGCCGGCGCCGGTGAAGACGGCGACGGACAAGGACATTGAGACGTCGGGGGCGCTCGATCTGAGCGACTTTTTGAACCGGCGGTTTTCGAATGTGTACCTGAACGAGATCCAGGGCAACCCGATGCAGCCGGATCTGAACTATCGCGGGTATACGGCGTCGCCGCTGCTGGGGACGCCGCAGGGGATCTCGATTTACATGGATGGGGTGAGGTTGAATCAGCCGTTTGGCGATGTGGTGTCGTGGGATCTGATTCCGCGGGTGGCCGTGGGGGAGATGGCGCTGGTGCCGGGGTCGAACCCGTTGTTTGGGTTGAATACGCTGGGCGGGGCGGTGTCGCTGCGGTCGAAGGACGGGATTACGCATCAGGGGACTTCGCTTACGATGCGGGGTGGGAGCTTTGGCCGGCGGATGGGGGATCTGGAGCATGGGGGCGCGGCGGCGAACGGGCTGAACTGGTATCTGGCGTCGACGATGTTCTTTGAGGATGGGTGGAGAGAGGCGTCGCCGTCGAATGTGCGGCAGTTTCTGGGCAAGATTGGGGTGCAGAAGGAGCGGACGTCGGTGTCGTTGATGGCGTCGTTTGCGAATAACTCGCTGATCGGGAATGGCTTGCAGGAGCAGCGGTTTTTGCTGCGTGATTATCGGAGCAGCTATACGAAGCCGGACCAGACGGATAACCGGTCGCCGTTTGTGAATCTGAATGTGCGGCGGAGTTTGACTTCGAAGGTGAGCCTGGCGGGGAATGTGTACTTCCGGCATATCCGGACGCTGACGCTGAATGGGGACATCAATGAGGGGGCGCTGGACCAATCGGTGTATCAGCCGGGGGCGGCGGAAAGGGCCGCGCTGGCGGCGGCGGGGTATACGGGTTTTCCGACCGCGGGGGCGACGGCGGCGAACACGCCGTGGCCGTTCTGGCGGTGTATCGGGAATGTGTTGTTACAGGATGAACCGGGGGAGAAGTGTAACGGGTTGATCAACCGGACGGGGACGCAGATGCGGAATTATGGATTCTCGACGCAGGTGAGCTGGGTGACGGGGCGGAACCAGGTGACGGCGGGTGTGGCGTATGACGGCAATAGCGTGAGCTTTTTGCAGTCGACCGAGCTTGGGTATCTGTTGCCGAACCGGACGGTGCAGGGCACGGGGGTGTTTGCCGATGGGGTGAACGCGGGCGATGTGGACGGGGAGCCGTTTGATAACCGCGTGCGGTTGTCGGGGCGGATCCACAACACGAGCCTTTATGTGACGGATGCGGTGAAGGTGGGGGCGAGGTTGAACGTGACGTTGTCGGGGCGGTTTAACCACACGATTGTCGATAACAAGGACCGGATAAGGCCGGTGGCGGGGACGGGGTCGTTGACGGGGCGGCATGTGTTTAACCGCTTCAACCCGGCGATCGGGGCGACGTACCGGTTGGGTGGGGGTGTGAACGCGTATGCGTCGTATACGGAGGGCAATCGCGCGCCGACGTCGATTGAGTTGGGGTGTGCGGACCCGGCGGCGCCGTGCCGGCTGCCGAACTCGATGGCGGGGGATCCGCCGCTCGAGCAGGTGGTGACGCGGACGGTGGAGGCGGGGGTGAGGAGTGGGTCGGAGAGCAGGGTGAGGTGGTCGGCGGGTTGGTTCCGCGCGGCCAACAAGAACGACATCATGTTTGTGTCGTCGGAGCAGACGGGGTTTGGCTACTTCAAGAACTTTGGCCGGACGCTGCGGCAGGGGATTGAGCTTGATTCGAATACGCGAGTGGGGCGCGTTACGGTGGGGGCGAGCTATACGTGGCTGCGGGCGACGTATGAGAGCGCGGAGGTGGTGAATGGCGCGGGCAACTCGACGAATAACCTGGTGAGGACGGAAGGGCCGGGCCTTGAGGGCACGATCGCGATCCGACCGGGGAACCGGATACCGCTGACGCCGTCGCACAACATGAAGGCGTATGCGGATGTGCGGGTGACGGCGAAGATGCTGGTGGATGTGAACGTGATTGGGGTGGGGCGGGCGTTTGCGCGTGGCAATGAGAACAACCTGCATCAGGCCGATGGGGTTTACTATCTGGGGCCGGGATACTCGGCGGGCTATGCGGTGGTGAACGCGGGGCTGAAGTATCAGTTCACGCGGATGCTGGAGGGATTTGTGCAGGTGAACAACGTGGCGAACCGGCGCTACTACACGGCGGCGCAACTGGGGCCGACGGGGTTTACGGCGGCGGGTAACTTTATCGCGCGGCCTTTCCCGGTGACGGCTGATGGCGAGTATCCGGTGCAGCAGGCGACGTTCTATGCGCCGGGGGCGCCACGGGCGGCGTTTGTAGGGGTGAAGCTGCGGTTCTAGTCGTCGGCACTGTTGTCCGTGCGACGGGAGGCCAGCTTCTGGATGCCGCGGAAAGCGTAGTAATACGGGTTGCCGCGGGTGACGTAATGGCGCGTCTCGAGAACGACGCGACGCGCCATGAGACGGAAGCGATTGTGCTTGAGGCGGGTGTGGGTGAGCTCGAGTTTGGCGGGCTCGGGGCAATGGCGGAGGCGGATGATGGCGAGGGCGCCGTCGGTGAGGCGGGGCTGGGCGTCTTTGGGAGTGGCGCGGAGATCGGGGCGCTCGAGGTGGGCGAGGGAGGCGATGGCGTTCGCTTCGGTGAGGTCGTTGATGAGATGGTTGCGCTCGCGATCGATGCGGCGATCGACCTTGTGGGTCATGGAGAAGCGGGACCAGTCGAAGGCGATGCCGATGTCGTGAGTGGCGGCGCCGAGCCAGATGGTGCGGCCGTCGACCTCGGTGCGCCAGAGGCGGATGTGGTGACGCTTGGCGAGGGTGTTGAAGGATTTCTGGAAGACGATGTCGGGGGCTTTTCCGTCGAGGAACATGAGGGAGACGGGGGCGGACTCGTAGGTGCGCATGGCGGAGAAGGCTTTGTAGAGGCGGCCGAAGGAGCGGGCGGTGAGGGGTTCGGCCTCGGACCAGCCGGCGGCGCGGAAGCTCTGCTGGAGCTCTTCGAGGGAGGCCTCGAAGGCGAAGTTGATGAGATCGGCGGCGCGGCTCTTGTCGGCCTGGAGGACTTCGGCGGGGCGTGAGAGGAGGGCCTCGGAGAGGGTGGGGTCGAGGGGTGAGTCGGGGGCGATGGGTTCGAGGAGAGGGGCGTCGGTGGCGATGCGGACGATGAGGTCGGTGCCGGTGGGGAGGATGATTTCGGGTTCGGGGAGGCGATTGAAGGCGAGGCGGGGGATGACGACGGCGGCGGCGCCGATGGGGGTGCCGAAGAGGCGGGCCTGGAGCATGCCGCCGGCGCCGGTGAGGCCGAGGGCGGAGCGGCCGAAGAGGGTGGGGGTGGGGCGGACCCAGACGCCGCTGACCCAGCAGTGGGGGTGGCTGGCGGCGACGACGCCGCGGATGAGATCGGCGCGGGGCGAAGTCTCGCGGGCGTTGTCGACCTGGGCGAGCTCGATCGTGCAGGGGAAACCGTCGCCGGTGGCGGTGCGGCAGCCGTCCCAGGCGACTTCGAGTTGGGCTTGTTCGTGGCGGAAGCCGAGGCCGATGGAATTGGAACGGAGGACGTGGCCGTGGATGGTGATGCCGCGGGGGAGGCGGGGATCGCTGGTGCGATGGAGAG
>CAZBTA010000321.1:0-5078 GCA_964494515.1 uncultured Bryobacter sp. | reverse complement strand
ACCTTTGTCTACAACCTGTACTTTCTGAACCTGCCGGTAAAGGGGGCGCCGGTTTCATTCTTTGCGTACTTTACTGGCAAAATCGGGCAACATCTCTCGGCCCTACTTGCGGGAATCCTGCTGATTGGAGGCCTTGCTGCCATGCTGACTGCGGGAGTAGCACCCAACGAAGCCAAACTGCATTCGCCGTTGGTGGCCTTCGTTATCGCACAGGGCGCCGGTGCACTGGCGATTCTATGCAGCACCTTTGTGCTGAAAGAGTTTTCTGACAATACGCTATCCGCCAGCAAGCTCGTATCGGTTGCGTTGCTCGTTCTTTTGGGCGGCCTTGCGCTGGTCACCTACGGCATTGGGGCTTAGCAGAGTAATTCAGCGATCACTTCTCCAGCCTTTTCGGCATCCGGAATACTGCCCTGAGCAGATTTGGGATTGCCACCGCCTTTGCCTCCGCGCGCCATCACGGCGCTACGCAACCGCGCCCCGCAATCCAGGCCAAGCGATTCATGGGCACCAATGAGGATGGCCCCGGTGGCGCGCACATAGAAAACCGCCAATGTGTTTGCTCCGGTGAGAAAGGCATTCAGGCGGGCCTTGGCCTCATCGTTAAGCTCTGCAACCTCATCCACCCAGACCAGCCGCCCCGCCGAGTCCGGCACGGTGGCGGCCAGCTTGCGTTGCCCTTCGATCGTGGCGAGTTCTGTGGCGAGCTTGCGTCGCGATTTGTCGGCATCCGCCAGTTTTTCGCGCAGTGTCGATGCTTGCTGCTCGGCGTCGTGAAGCCGGGCCTCAAGGTGCCGCAGCGCGCGTGGCCCGCAGAAGAACTCCATGCGCAGTGCCTTGCGCACTTTCTCGGTCTTGCCTAATACAATCAGCCCAACCTCGCCTGTATGGCGCACATGGGTACCGCCGCAAGCACTGCGATCAATGCCTTCAATGGTGACAATGCGCAGAACACCGTCACGATCCGAAGCCTTTCGTAAACCTTGCGCCGTTGCGGCATCTTCATAGCTGACCTGGATCGCCCGATTCTCAAGAATACGTTCATTGGCGCGGGCAGCGATGGCGACGAGCGTTTGCGGCTTTACATCTGCGGGTTCGACATCAACAGTGGCATAGTCAGACCCCAGATGAAAACTCACTGTCTTCAGGCCAAACTCTTCATCCATGACAGCGCTCAACAGGTGTTGCCCCGTGTGCTGACGCATATGGTCGCGGCGGCGGAGGATGTCAATTTTACCCTCTACCGCGCTCAATTCAACCGGCAGTGGCGAGCCGAGCTTGTGAAGGATGCGGTCATCCTGCTCGATGACATCAACCACGGGACAAGGGCCGAGTTGGCCAAGATCATGGGGTTGTCCGCCGGAGGTGGGATAGAAGGCGGTGCGATCGAGTTCAATCTCGAGGCCATCGGAGGAACGATGCAAGACCGTGGCGGTGAACTCAAAAAGGTAGGAATCGTTGTAGTAAAGACGGTCTGTCAAACCGTTACTCTAACGCACTTCGGGCGCGAGATTGACTCGCGCCCGAAGCAGTTTAGGGGACTACTGTTGTGAGGCGATCTTCACGCGATTGCTGCCAACGTTGTTGTATTCAATCGAGAGATCGTATTCATCGAGCGTGGGTACACCCGGCGGCACGGTCACGTTGATCTGGTAGAGGCCAACGAAACCAGGCGTCAGGCCCGCGAAAAGCGGCTGCACCGGGATCGAGCTGTCAAACAGCCCGGGCACGCCGAAGCGCACCACGACGTTGGACAACTGCGCCAGCGGTGAGGAAGGAGCAGCAGCACCAGAGGCCACCGACGGCGTCGTCTGACCAAAGCCAATGGCATAGATCACAAGGACATCACCGGGCCTGGCGGGACGCGAATTGTACGTTCCGATGCGCACACTCGCCGGCATGGGCAGAGTACCGTCAGAATTGACGATAATGCCGTAGCGGAGGCCTGACCATACCAGGATGCGCGGCGACCAGGCGGTCACGTTGACGCTGGTGCGATTGCCCACAACACCGTTCTTCTCGACCTGGACAACGGCATCGCCGCCCAGCGTCTCAAACGGGATCTGGAAATTCACCTGCCCCGGCGAGGTAAAGTACAGCGGAGCGGGCGTGCCATTGACCAGCACGCGCGTCCCCCCAAGAGTGGTGGGCAACGGAGCACCGGGCGCGAAGTTTGTAGCATCACTGAGGAACTCGCCGAATACGGCGGCAATGGCGCCGACACCGAGCGAATCGTTGGCCGCAAAGGTGGCGTTATTCAGCACGCCACCCACCGGCACGGTGGGGGTGGCCGCCGAGATCACTTCCATTTCCACCGGCACATTCAGAGTGGGCGAATTGATCGAGTTGTTCGTCACGGCAATCGTGCCGCGATAGGTGCCCAGGGCGAGCGTCCCTGGCGTCAAGGTGATGGCAACACCCTGAAACGAAGTCGCCAGCGCTGCGCTGAGCCAACCCGTGCCATTGGTAACCGTTGCATTGGCCGCCGACAGCGTTAGCGTGCCACGACCACGGTTACCGATGCCGACGTTGGCAACGACAGGTTGACCATTCTGAACCACGCGAACCCGCACGGCAGTGGGGCCGGCAAATGCGATCGGTTGCGAGGTGACAACCAGACGGGTTTGAATCGTCTTGTTGTCTGCGGCGAAGGCTGAGCCACCCACCTGAATGGTGCCGTTATAGGTACCTTCAGGCAAGCCCGCAATATGCGTCCCAACAATGCGATAAGGCTGGACGAAGCGGAAGCTGCCCTGCCCTTCATACGCGATGTTGAGCCAGTTGCCACCCGAGCTCGTGCTGACCGAGGTCGTCAGAACACTGTTGGTGGCGAAGGTAACGTTGTCGGACCCGCCATTGGGAGGCGTATAGAGAAACACCGTTGAAGGAACACCACCGCCCATCTGCACCGTCACGGAGATCGTCTGCGGCGCATCGATCGCATTCGGATCGCGCACGGTGATGATACCGGTGTAACTGCCGGCGGCAAGCGTGGCCGTGCTGAGCGCGATGTTGATCGGGATGCAGACGTTCTGCTGAACGGCAATCTGACAGGCGCGGCTGGCGCCGGCAGTTGCCGTCAACCAGGTCGCATTCGAGGCAAAACTGAGAGCAAGCGAACCAGAGCCCGCATTGAAAGCTTCGATCGTCTGGGTGGTTCCGTTAGAGCCCGCAGCAATTGAGATCGGGCCGAGAGTTGTGTCGGTAAGCCGGAGTTTGGCCTGCCCGTAAGCGTGCTGACCAAACAGCAACGGTAACAGGAACAAGGCGAATGTCTGTGAGAGTTTAGCGGCTCGTGCGATGCCGGTAAGGGTTACACCCAGTCGAGTGCGCCCTTCTTGCGAGCCCAAAGATAACCGGCGATAAGAATTGTGAGAAATAACGTCACCTCCGCGACCCCAAACCATCCTAATTGTTTGTAACGGACGGCCCAGGGGAATAGAAAGATCGTTTCCACATCAAAAATCACGAAGAGGATCGCGACGATGTAAAAGCGAACTGTGAAACGGCCGCGGGCGCTGCCTTCAGCTTCGATTCCACACTCGTAGGCCTCATACTTTGCCGCATTGGGAATGGAAGGTCGAAGGAGGCGGGCGACAATCAGCGCGATGACGGGAAACGCGATTGCGATAGCCAGAAGGAAGAAAATCGGCAAATACCCTTCCGGCATGAACTCAGAATACCAAAAACATGCTCAACTGCAACGTGAAACTTCAACGGATAATGGAGTGAGCGCATCCAAACCACTATGTTGCGATCCATCAGGGAACAGATCGATACGATCTTCCGGGAAGACCCGGCGGCTACCTCGATTCTCGAGGTATTGATCTGTTATCCCGGGCTCCATGCCATATTGCTCCATCGTGTGGCCCACTGGCTTTACCGGGCGAGGCTACGGCTGATTGCCCGTATGGTGTCCCAGGTGGCGCGAGCCATCACTGGCATTGAGATCCACCCCGGGGCAACGATCGGCCGGCGCTTCTTCATTGATCACGGGATGGGTGTGGTGATCGGCGAGACGGCCATCATTGGCGACGACGTGATCCTGTACCAGGGCGTGACGCTGGGCGGTACCGGCAAGGAGCGCGGCAAACGCCACCCGACCCTGGGCAATCACGTGGTCATAGGCACTGGGGCAAAAGTATTGGGCAACATCACGCTCGGCAACAACGTCAAGGTAGGCGCGGGCAGCGTTGTGGTGCACTCGGTTCCGGATGATTCCACCGTCGTCGGTATCCCGGGACGCATCGTGCGCACGCGCGGACAAATGGCTGACGATCTCGAGCACGGCAAGCTGCCCGATCCGCAGGCGCAGGACTTCGAGAATATGCAGCAGCGCATTGACCAGATGGAATCGGTGATTCGCTCGCTGCTGATGGAGCGCACCAAGCCATGAAGCTCGCGGCCCTGATGCTGGTGGCCCAGATCGCGATGGCGCAAATGAACGTGCGCTATTGGCCGGGCGAGCATGAGAAGGCCGTTTTTGCCGAATGGGCCATGCAGGCATGGGCCAAGGCTTCTGGGGGCCTGTTGCGCGTTGAGAAGGTGGATACTCCCGAGCAGGCCACAGTTCGTTTCCGTTGGCTCGAGCCCCGCCGCCGTGGCCTTTATGGGCAAAGCCTGGCGACACGTGAAAACGGCGTGGCGATCTCAGAGATCGTGATCAACAGTTCGATCGCCAGTCTTGGGACGGATATGGCGGAAGCGGCACGTCGCGATCCTCTGTTTGGCGACGTGATTCTGTTTCTCACCTGCGTCCACGAAGCAGGCCATGCGCTGGGGCCGGAACACACGCGAGACTTTTCCGACATCATGTATTCCTTCGAGTATGGCGGTGACTTTGTCGGCTACTTCAATCGCTATCGCCAGAAGTTGACCCGGCGTGAGGATATGTCGCGCATCAGCCCGCTATCGGAGGGAGACGCACGGCAGATCAGGGAGTTGAGCGTGCGCACTTCCACGTTGGCGCTGCGCTTGCCGTCGCTGATCGGCACGCGCCACACCACGCCGGCCTCGGTGCGCGGCTGCCGCCGCAGTTGTTCCAGCGCGCCCAGCACATCGTGCACACACGCCGGTAC
>CAZBTA010000320.1:0-5091 GCA_964494515.1 uncultured Bryobacter sp. | reverse complement strand
CTACGAGGCCACTCCCCAACATCTTCACCCGCGCCTCAGCAACCTCACCACTCCACACCGCCTCGAGCAACGCCCGTCCCGCCACCGCATCTTCCGCCCGCCGCTTCCGCAGATACTTCACCCGCGCCGCATTGCTCGCCGTAGCCCAGGTGGCATCATCCAGCGCCGCCTCGTCAAAATACCCCACCACCGTCGCCGTCTCTTCCCGCCGCGCCCACCGCTGCGCCGTCGCCCCCAGCCTCCCCGCATACTGCCTCACAAACCGGTCCACCACCGGCAGGTCAAACGGATGCGGCCTCATCCCCAACCGGTCAAACTCCCACGCCACCGCCTCCCCCGCATACTCCGAGTTCGCCTTCAGATTCACCACCCTCACAAACGCGCGCCGCAACTCCTCCGGCAACACCACCCGCGCATCCTCCACCACCTCTTCCACCATCAATCCCGCCGGCGCCACCGGCCTTTCAAACCGCAACGCCATCCCCGCCAGGCTCATCCACGCCAGCGTATCCATGCCGTCTCCCTCGAGCGGCTCCTTGCCCGTCCCCCGAATCAGCGCCGGCAACACTTTCCCCAACAACGTCTCGCGCCGCATCAGCACATCCACCGCCCCAACGGTGTCTCCGCCCACAGCAGCGTCATCCGGTGCCCATCCCACAGCCCCATCCCGTTCAATCTCTCCACGCCCACCAGCGGCATCGCGCTCACCGCCTGCCGCCCCACCAGTGGCGCCACCAGCCCACCCTCATCCTCCACAAACAATCCCTGCCCGTTCCTCCTCACCCGTACATCCGTAAAATGCATCGGCATCGTCCCCAGCCACGGCAACCGCATCATGTCTTCTTCATACGCGGCAAAGCTCGCCTCAAGCCCCATCTTCGGCATCGCGATCACCCCCCGCGCCGGCTCGGCCGCCTGCCGCAACTCCGCAATCTGCGCCCGCAACGGCGCTACCGACGGGTAATAACAAAGCTCCGCCTCAAACCGGTATCCCGCCACATATCCACCCTGCGCCGCCCCCGTGCTCACCGGCACAAAATCCACCAACACCGCCCACCGTCTCCCCTCCTGCTCACCCTCGCGCCACAGCCACGTCTCGATCCGGCGCAGCTTGTCCGCCTGCACCTCGCTCACCACCGCCACCACGCGCCACCATCCGCTCACCCGCTCCGCCCGCGGATCCTCAAGCAAACCCTCCCGCGTCACACTCCACCCCACCGCCTGCCGCGCATCCGCCACCAGCATCTCCGGCAACTCCCCCGCCCGCCGGTAGCTCTGGCTGATCAGGTGCAACTGCGCCAACTCCTCCACCACCGCCGCCACCCGCGCCGTCTCCGGCAGCGCAAACACTCGCGCCGGCATCCCGTCAATGCGCCCCGCCAGCCCCGCTGCCTTCTGGTCCACCAGCCGCTGCGCAATCGTCCGGCACGCCTGCGTCATCCGCGCGAGAAAACTCGCCATCCCCAACTCGCATTGATCCTCAAGCCACCGGTCCAACTCCTCAAGCCCCGCCAGCACCGCCGCCTCACGCTCTTCCCGATTCCGCTTCCGCGCCGCCGCCGCGCGCTCGGCCGCCTTCGGGTCTGCCGGCGCCTCTTCCTCGATCGCCACCGCCGCTTCAATCGACGCCCGCGGCTTCTCCCCCGCCGCCTTCTCCGTCGGTCCCCTTCGCCGCGCCATCCAGTCCTTCACCCACTCCGGCGGCGCCTCCCCCACAAACCCCGCCAGCTTCTCCACCCGGATCCACATCAACGCCAGCGAGTGCTTACACGGAAACTTCCGGCTCGGACAAGTACACTTATAACCCCCATCCCCCTCATGAATTACCACCCGGTAAGGTGTCGACCCCGACCCCTGACATTCCCCCCAAACTAACCCCTCACCCTCCGCCAGCTTCGGCCACGAGCTCCCCTTCAGCAACTTCTTTGCCGCCGATAGCGAAGCCTGGTCCGGCGCCAGCGCCTCAATTTGCTCAAGCGTAATTCCCATACTGCGGAACTAACATTGTTACACCAACCTGCGTCCCCCCAACACACAATGAAACACCCATAACGTCCCTAAGGCCCACACCACACACCAACCAATCCCCAACCCCACCGCCATCTCCCGCGACACCACCTTGCCCAACACCCACGCCCCCACCGGCCCCGCCTGCAACAAATGCGTCGCGAGAAAATGCGGCACTCTCATATCCCCCACCGTCAACGACCATCCCAACACCGGCACCCGCATCGCCCCCGCCGCCTCCACGCCCACATGATGCGTCAATCTCGCCCCCATCGTCAGCGCCGTCACAATCGTCAACCCACTACTCACCACAAACGCCACCCCCACCGTCCACCGCATCGCCGGCGCCATCGCCACCTCACCATCCAGCATCACCATCACGCCCGTCGCCGCCCCCGCCATCACAATCGATATCGCCCCCACCGCCATCAGCCCATACATCGTCCGGTGCCACGGCGTCGACAGGTTAAAGTGCGACGCCTCCCCCAGTCCCGCCTGCCAGCCGATGTACCAAAGCTCAAACACAATGCACACCGCCAGCAACACCACCCACGTCTTCGCCATCCCGCCATTACGCCACTCCGGGCTCAACCGCACATACGCCCACAGCAGCGTCCCCACATACACCGTCAGCGACACGCCAAACTTCAGCGGCTTCAGCCACACGTTATGCCCATCGAGTATCCGCCCATCCACCATCATCCCCACCAGCGCCATCACGGCAAACACCGCCGTAAACAGCGCCGTCCCCATCAACACCTCACTGGCCCACATACGCCCCTCCTTAACGCTTGCCAAACTTCACCACCAGCCCCACGCTAAACGGGTTCACAAAGTCCGTCTTCTCCTTCCGGCGCACAAACATCAGCTCCGGCCTCACCCTCACCGCCACATGCTCATTCACCTTTAGATCAATCGCCTGCCCAAACCCGAACACAAACGAGTTCTGCTTCACAAACCCGCCACTCACCACCCGCTGCGGATCCCACCGGTCCACCCCCGCCACCACGCGCCCCGTCAGCGCCAACCGCTTCCACTCCCGCGCCCGAAACGTCCCGCCAAACAGATACGTCTGCCCATCCACCTTCAGCCCGTCCCTGTCGCGGCTCCGCCCCGCAAACTCCGCCGTCAGTCCCCACCGCCGGAACCACTGATAATTCGTCACCCCCACGGCCCACCCACTCAGCCGTCCCGGCTCATGGTTCACCGTCGAGAACCCACCAAACACCTCTGTCTTCAAATACTGCGGCTCATAGCGGTTCTGCGCCATCATCGACGCCACCACCAGGCCATGGACCAAAATCAAGCGAAAAAAGAATGAAGTTGACATCGTCAACCTCATTCTGACAGAAGAAAGTAGACACCGTCAACCCGGCAAGTACAATAAAGCATTTCACCCCTCCAGCCGATCTGTTCTCCAGATGATCGAGAAATACTTCGACCTCGGTGTCCGCTTCCGCTGGACCAAGCCCCGCAACGTCGACGGCCCCCGTGACGGCGTTATCGTCGACAGCATCCGACCCACCGCGCCGCTCACCTACATCGGTCTCGGCGAAGTCGTCTCGCCCCGCCTGATGACGACCCACGTCAGCACGATCGGCCTGCAGATGAATCAGCCCATCCAGCACCAGTGGCTCGATTACGCCCCCGGCCGCACCGCCCGCGTGCCCATCGGCCCCTACGATGTCCTCACGGGCTTCATGAGCGGTTGCATCATCACGCGTTGGAATGATCGCGGCGTCAACTACGTCGGTCACGTCGGCACGGTCGAGGCCGACCCGCTTGCCAACCGCACGGTCAAGCGCGCCTACGGTTTCGCCATGGCCCGCACCACCACCGGCTTCAATCCCTTCGCCGCCTGGCTCGCCGACATCCCCGGCATCTGCAACCGCTTCCGTCCGCCGAAAGTCCCCAACATCTGCGCCCTCGTCACCACCACCGGCGACTTCTACTCGATCCTCATGATGAACGACGGCCCCAACGAGTGGTACTGCGGCGGCATCCGCCGCTGCCAGCCCATGAGCCACGACGCCCTCAAGATGTACATGATGCGCGAGGATTAACTCTGCGGGAGCGGCTACAACCGCAGCCGCTCCCTCTCCGCCCATTGCTTCAGCAGCATCACCTCCGCCCACCGCGGCTCCCGATTGGCAAATCCCTGCCGCTGCACAATCGCGCGCTCCTTCGGGTCCACCTCAATCGTCATCACGCTTTTGTATCTCTCACCAGCCTTCACGCGTAACGACCAGATGCTGCTCCACCCCTGCAGGCATCGCGCCACATACCTCGCCACACAGTTCCTCATCGCATAGCCCTCCGCCCGCAGCGCTTCGCTCGACGTCAGCTCAACGATCTGCCATTCCTTCTCTCCATCGGTCACCAGAAACGGGTTCAACTCTATACCGTTCCAGCAACGTCCACCCGTGGCGCAATCTCCCCACCGTCGCACCAGCCTTCGCATCGAGGCCAACGTCCGCCCCACCATGCTGAAACCCGGCTCAAGCGGCATTCCCGGCCCGGCCACCTGCCCGGCCAGCACGCGCGGCACATGGCGCACCCTGTCAATCAGGTCCACCATCGACGTGATCTCATCGCCGCGCATCTCGCCTTCGTGGCGGATCAGAAACTGCCATACCGTCCGCCAGAACTCCCAGTTCGCAAACCGCTCCCCCACCCGACTCGCGAGAATCATCTCCACCAGTCGTCTGCTTCCCCCCATCGCCAACACCTCCGCCCGGCGCAGCGCCGCCAGCGGCGCCACATGGTCCGGCGTTTGCCCAAACAGGTGCGCCATCCTTCGCGTCAGCGTCATCGGCAGCCCGAGCGCCCTCACGCTGCGCCCCTCTCCCAGCGCGCAATACCAGCCACGCTGCTCGGCCGCGGCTTCATCGCCGCGCGCCCATGCGGCTGCGAGAAACTGTGGCACGGCATAGTGGCAATGCAGATGTTGCCCAAGCGAGTGCACCACCTGCCTCCAGTTCCCTTCACATCCCTGCCAGTGCCGCAGGGATCGCAAGCGCTTGCCACGCCACAGCGCCAATTGGGCAAGACTCTCCACGCCAGCGTGATAACCATGCCGAACAG
>CAZBTA010000319.1:5020-5102 GCA_964494515.1 uncultured Bryobacter sp. | reverse complement strand
CGCAACTCCTCACCCAGTTCCCCCGGATGGCACATGAATTCCGTAATCCCCTCGGGCAGCCGCCCGATCAGCCCGGCCAGCT
>CAZBTA010000319.1:0-5010 GCA_964494515.1 uncultured Bryobacter sp. | reverse complement strand
CTACCCGCCAAACTATCCATAACCCCCCACCCGCACCTTGTTCCGGGCGATGGCGGCTTTCACTTGCGGGTCCACCAGCGCCTCCAGTTCATTCAGCCGCTGCTGCTTGAGCCTTGTGCGCGCCCCGCGCAGCTCATCGCCAAGCTCCCCCGGATGACACATGAATTCCGTAATCCCCTCGGGCAGCCGCCCGATCAGCCCGGCCAGCTCAGCCGCCGTGTAATCACCCGTCCACACAAATCCGGCAAAGTGATCCGTCGCCCGCGCCCCATGCTCGGCCAGCACCCGGTCAAAGTGCCCCGCCATCTGCCGCATCACCACCGCCGCCAGTCGCGTCTTCAGACTGGCGCGAGGCGCGGGCATGGGCAGATCCACCGGCTTGCGCACCCAGCGGATGCCGTAGCGCTGGCTGATGCGCGCCACCGCTCGCAGCACCGGCGGCAGCAGATGCGTGTGCTTGTGGGTATCGAGATGGGTGGGGTGTATGCCGGTGGCGACAATCTTGTTCACCTGCGCCGTCAACTCGCGCTCGATGTCCCAGCGTCCCAGCTCGAGCATCAACTGGGTGACGGTCTCCGGCAATGCCCGCCCCGGCTCGCTCAGGCTTGGACCCTGCACCATCTGCAGGTGCACGCCGATGTCGAGCGACGGCACTTCGCGCGCCAGCCGCACGGCGTCCTCAAACGCCTCGCCATTGGCCATCAGGGTGGTCGACGTCAGTATGCCGTCAAGGTGAGCACGCACGATCCCCGCATTCACGTCACGCGTGAAGCCAAAGTCATCGGCATTGACGGCGAGCGTTCGCAAAGCTAGAACAGGGCGAGCTTGATGCGCAAGAACTTCTTCGGGTTCGCCCGGAAGTCCTTCATCAGGCCCTTCATCTCAACGGCGGTGCCGTCGAGGTTCTCATAGAGTGACGGGTTGACGAGCAACTGGCCCAGCGTGCCTTCGCCGCGGTTCACCTTGTCGAGCATCGTATCCACCCGCGTAATCGTCGCCGACAGTTGCTTGGCCAGCGCATCGCTCTTGAGCAACTGCCCCGCCGTGCCCTTGCCTTCGTTCAGATCTGCGAGCAGCTTGCGCATTTCCACCACGCTCGCCTTCGCTTCCATGTAAACGCTGTCGTCCTTGAGCAGCTTGCCCGCCGTGCCCTGCCCGGCCTGGATGTCGGCCACGATCTGGTCCACCCGGCCCAGCGTCTTGCGCACGTCGTTGTACATCGCATCGTCGCTCAGCAGCTTGCCGATCGTGCCCTTACCACCACTCAGGTTCTGGCTCAGCTTTTCGATCTCTTTGGTGATATTCAGAAAGCGGTTGTAGAGCTCTTCGTCCACCAGCAACTTGCCGATCGTACCCTTGCCTGCTTCCACCTGGCCCACAATGCCTTCGGCCTTGGTGAGGATGTTCTGCAGCACGGCGATCGTCTGCGAAGCCTGTTGCTGGATGTCATCGAGCTCGGGCGTCGACCCGCTCGGCAACTCGCCACCCTTGGCGATCGGCGTCGTCGAAACACCCTTCTTGATGGAGATCAGCTTGGCGCCCAGCAGATTCTCGGCGCCCACGGTCACTTTGGAATCGTTTGGGATCGACGACAGCATGTTGTCCATCACTTCGAGCGTCACCTTGATGATGCGGTTCGGCTTGTTCTCGCCCGAAAGCTGGATGTCTTCCACCTTGCCGACCAGCATCCCGTTCAGCCGCACCGGGGCGTTCTTGAGCAAGCCGCCGCTCGTGTCGAGGTAGGCGTAAATCTTCGACCGCGATTCAAAAAAGCTGTCCTGGCTCGTGATGGTAAACACCAGCGCCGCGAGCAGTACCAATGCCCCGATTGCCAGCAATCCCACCCGCAATTGCGCCCAACTGGTTTTCTTGGAAGTCATACCGAGTGTTGCCCCCATCCCCCATCCACACCCGATTTGGGCAGAGGTTGATGCAATACAAATTGTGACACATAGGGATCGCGCGAAGCTTCAAGCTCCTTTTGCGTCCCACAGAACACCATCCGCCCCTCATCCATCACGACAAACGTGGTGTTGAGGTTGGCATACTCCCGCCCGGGTGCCGCGCGCACAATGTCGTTGCGCTTGGCGTCCCAGCGAAAGTTCGCCGCCATCGCTCCATCCTGATACCGGTGCGTTGCCAGCACCGTCGTCGTCTTGCGCAGCTCGCGCTGCTTGATCACCAGCGACATGATTGTGAACGCCGTGATCGGGTCAAGCCCCGCCGTAGGCGAATCATACAGCGACAGCTTCGGATTGGTCACATTCGCGCGTGCGATTCCGACGCGCCGCCGCATACCGCCCGACAACTCGCTCGGAAACTTGCCCAGCGTATGTCCCAGCTCCACAAACTCGAGTGATTCTTTCACGCGCACCGCGATCTCATCCTCGGGGGCGAACAGTCGTTTCTGGTTCCGCAACGGATAGGCGACGTTGTCCTCAACCTTGAGCGAGTCGAACAACCCGCCCTCCTGAAACAGAATCCCCACTTCGCTGCGAATCTCAAACAGCTCGGTTTCCTTCAGCCGCGTAATGTCATGCCCCAACAGCCGTATGCGTCCGCTGTCCGGCTGGATCAGCGACATCGCGAGCTTCAGCATCAGCGTCTTGCCGCTCCCCGCCGCCCCCAGCAGAATGTAGGTATCACCGGGGTTTACCGTCAGGTTCACCCGATCGAGCACCAGCTTGTCGTCGTAGCTGAGCGATACGTCTTCAAACTGCAGAATCGGCTCGGCCATCAGTTCAAGCTCACAAACACCTGCGTCACCAGGGCGTCAATGACAAACACCCACACGCTCGACACCACGACGGCTTTGGTCGTCGAAAGGCCCACACCCTGCGTGCCACCCGTCGTTCTCATGCCGTAAAAACAGCCCACCAGCGAGATGATGATCGCAAACAGAAAGGGCTTCATCAGCCCCTGCACCATATCGTTCAGCGCCAGCACGTCAATCGCCGAGCTCCAATACTGGTTCGCCGTATTGCCAATGATCGTCACCGCGATCAACAGCCCACCCAGCAGGCCGACAAAGTCGGCAATCGCCGTCAGCAACGGCTGCATCAGCGAAGTTGCCACCAGTCGCGGCACCACCAGCTTCTGAATCGGGTCCGTCCCCAGCGCCCGCATCGCGTCGATCTGTTCGGTCACCTTCATCGACCCCAGCTCTGAGGCAATGCCCGACGCATTACGCCCCGCCACCAGCAACGCCGTCAGCACTGGCCCCAATTCGCGGATGATGCTGATCGCCACCACTTGCCCGGTCTGCGAGGTGGCCCCGTAGGTCGCCAGCGCGCGCGACATCTGCAGCGTCATGACGATGCCGCTGAAGGCCCCGATCAACACTACAATTGGCAGGCTACCGACGCCGATCGAATCCATCTGCATCAGTATGTCGTTCCAGTAAATCGGGGGCTTCGTAACATTCCGGATGCTACGGCCCGCAAGATACAGGAAGTCCTGAAAAGTTTGTACTGGGCTTTTGAAATAGTCGAGCAACCGTTCTGGCCCCTTGAGGTTTGCTTAGCGATTTTGATGCTAGCATACCCCTCGTGAACGGCTTAACTGCGATTCCGGGCATCCGCGTAGGTCATGCCACCGATCTCGAAGGCGCGACAGGCTGCACAGTCATTCTCTGCGAAGCTGGCGCCGTCGCCGGCGTTGACATTCGCGGCGGCGCGAGCGGTACTGCCGAAATCGGGGTCCTCGACCCCATGCACATCACCCCCCACATCCACGCGCTCGTCTTGAGTGGCGGCAGCGCCTTCGGCCTTGAGGCCTCAAGCGGTGTCCGGCGTTTTCTCGAGCAACACGAGGTCGGTTTTGAGATGCGCTCGGCGCGCGTCCCCATCGTCCCCTCGGGCATCCTCTACGATCTCGGCATTGGCAATCCCCACGCCCGCCCCACCCGCGAGATGGGCGAAGCCGCCGCGGCAGCCGCCTTTTCCACCAAGCCCCACACACCCATCGTCGAAGGCAATGTCGGCGCTGGCACCGGCGCCACCGTTGGCAAGATCCACGGCATGGCCCAAGCCATGAAGGGTGGCCTCGGCACCGCCGTCTGGCAGCTCTCCGGCAAGTTCGCTGGCATTCAGGTCGCCGCCCTCGCGGCGGTCAATGCCTTTGGCGACGTGCTCAACCCCGACGGCTCCATTCTGGCCGGCGCACGCACCGCTCCGGATGCCAAATCGTTCGCAAACACCGCCCGCCTCATGCTCGATGGCGCCGAGCCCCACTTCGACGGCGGCAACACCACCCTCTGCGTCGTCGCCACCAATGCCCGTCTCACCAAGGTCGAAGCCACCAAAGTCGCCCAGATCTCTCAGGCCGGCATGATCCGCGCCATCAACCCCGTCCACACCACACGCGACGGCGATATGGTCTTCTGCCTGTCCACCGGCGCCGTCCCCGCCATTGACTTGAACGCCCTCGGCATTGCTGCTGCGGAAGTCCTGGCCGAAGCCATCCGCCGCGCCGTCCGGCAGGCGCGTTCGCTAGCCGGCGTGCCCGGCCTCGCCGGCTGATCGCAACATCTTTACAGTGGTCGTGATCTGCCCCAGATGCCGCGACGCATGTTCGGCAATGTGCCCAAGCAACGTCCCCAACGGCACCGGAATCTTCGCCCGCCCGATATAGCGCAACTCGGCAAACTCCTCGGGCTTCAACTCCTCAAGCCGCCGCCGCGCCTCCCGGCACCGCTGCTCGAGCAGCACAATCAGCGACAGCAGCGGCAGTTGCTCGTTCAGTTCGGCCCGCAGCGTCTCCAGTTGCATCTCATCCAGCTGCTTCTGCTCGGCATAAGTCAGCAGCCGGTCCACCGACTCCGCAATATGCCGCACATGAAACCCCACCGGACTCACCCCATGCGGCCGCGCCCACACCTGCTCCTCGCTCAACCCCTCCGTCAACGCCACCACATCCTCTTCCACCTGCTGCAAAGTACAAAGCAGCAAGTGCCGCAGCGGATCCGTGGTCACCGCCAGATTCCGTAACCAGACTTCGGCCATACACCAC
>CAZBTA010000318.1:0-5120 GCA_964494515.1 uncultured Bryobacter sp. | reverse complement strand
GATGCAGATATTGGATTTGATTGCTTAGCTGGCCGGCACATGTCAGCGGCACTCCGCAAATGTGTTGATATGAGGGCCGGCGATGGATTTTGGGTCTCGTCTCACTTGCTATCGAAGTGCTTCACCGCCGCTTGCCAGTAGGGGGACATCTCGCGGCTGAAGTAGTCGGTGAAGCCGATCTCGTTCATCTCCCGTAGCGTCTTGCCGTAGTGGTCGAGGATCGGGTCGGCGAGCATCTGGCGGCCGCGGCGCAGGGTGTTGAGGGCGACGGCCGTTGAAACTTCCATCAGCGGCTTCTTTTGGCGCGCGGCGGTGGATTTGAGCAGTTCCCAATCCGCTTCTACCTGTTCGCGGCTGGCGACGACCTGCTTCAGTGATTCCCATTCCTTGCGCAACGCTTCGCGATTCAGCGGTGGCGTGTTGAAACTCTCGGCCAGATGGCCGCTCCCGCGCTCGAGGGCATCGAGCAAATCGGTGACGCTGCGGACGTTGCTCGCGCCGGTGAGCCAGCCAT
The DNA here is from genome assembly GCA_964494515.1 of uncultured Bryobacter sp. Lineage (GTDB taxonomy): Bacteria > Acidobacteriota > Terriglobia > Bryobacterales > Bryobacteraceae > Bryobacter. The sequence goes on along the minus strand of CAZBTA010000318.1, from coordinate 4,606 downwards.
CCTGCTCGAGCGTGGTGGCGATCTCACCGAGCAGCTTGCCGCCCGCCCCTGAGACGTCCGCCAGCGCCGCCAGCACCCAGACCGGTGAGGCATGAAATACGGCGAGCGAGACGATGTCGATGCCATTGCCCGCGGTGCGGCGGACGAGGAAGTCCTCCGGCAGCGCTTCAGCGGAATCGTAAGCGCCTTCGACCTGGCCGACTTTCTCGATCAGAAAGCGCAAGGTCTGGTCGACAATGCTCTGATAAATGCGAGTCCGCCGGAAGCTGGGCGGGAGCGTGATTTCACTGCTCTCGCGAAGCAATCCGGCGGTCAAAGCGGTGAGCGCCCGCAAGCTGCGTTCGGGCAAACTCAACAGATAGCTGCTATTTGGGGACCTTTTCATCCTTCTCCACGCGCCCGTCACGGATGTGAATGATGCGGTGCGCGAACATGGCGACGTCGAGTTCGTGGGTGACGAGCACGATGGTGTTGCCAGCGGCATGCAGACGCTCAAACAGGGCCATGATTTCCACGCTGGTGGTGGAGTCGAGGTTACCGGTGGGTTCGTCGGCAAGGAGGATGGAGGGGTTGTTGACCAGAGCGCGGGCGATGGCGACACGCTGGCGCTGACCACCCGAGAGCTCGTTCGGCTTGTGGTACATGCGCTTGCCGAGGTCGACCTGCTCGAGGCACTGCTTGGCGCGCTCAAGGCGCTGGGCCTGCGTCATGCCGGCGTAAATCAGCGGCAGTTCCACATTGTGCAGCGCGGTGGCGCGGGGCAACAGGTTGAAGCTCTGGAACACAAAGCCGATTTCCTTGTTGCGGATGCGCGCCAGCTCATCGTCGGACATCTGGCTGACCAGGCTGCCGTTGATGAAGTACTCGCCGGAGCTCGGCGTATCGAGGCAGCCGATGAGGTTCATCAGCGTCGATTTGCCCGAGCCGGAGGGGCCCATGATGGCGACGTATTCGCCACGCTTGATCTCCATGTCGGTGCCGTTGACGGCGTGGATCGTCTGGTCGCCCATGACGTACGTCTTGCGCAGGTCATAGGTACGGATGACGATGCCGTCACGCTTCAGTTGTTCGCCGCGAAGCTTCGGGTCCGTGGCTACTGCTGTGGACATGGTTTAAGATTCCGCCTTCGTTAAAGTCTTGTTATCTACTTTAACCTTTGCGCCATTCTTCATGGTGCGGATGGTCTTGTAGGAACCGGTGACGATCTCTTCGCCTTCGTTGAGGCCACTGGTAACTTCGATGTCGGTGGCGCCGGTGATGCCGGTGTCGACCTTGCGGAAGGTGGCCACGCCGTCCTTGATGACGAACACGCCCTGGATTTCTTCCTTGGCGGCCTTGGTCTCAGCAGGAGACTTCGGAGCGGGGGTCTTCTCGCCTTCCTTCGGGGCTTCGAGATCGCCCTTCTGGCGCACGCCAAGGGCCTGGATCGGGATCGCGAGGGTCTTGGGGCGGGTGGCGGTGGTGATGCGCGCGGTGCAGGAGAGGCCGGGGCGGATTTCGTCCGGCGGATTCTCGAGGGCGACGACCACCTTGAAATCCTTGGCTTCCTGCGAGGAGATCGCGCTCTGGCTCGCGGCAAGGCCGGTGGAGCGCAGGATCGCGGTATTGCCGATCTCGATCACCTTGCCGGAGAACTTCTTGCCGGGGATGGCATCGATGGAGACTTCAGCCATCTGGCCCAGGGTGACGTTGACGATATCCGTCTCGTCCACCTTCACCTCGGCGGTGATGATCGACATGTCGGCGATGGTCATGATGAGGCTGGCGGCGGAATTCTGGATACCAGGCACCACGGTTTCACCCACGCGGACGGGCAGATTGGTGACCACGCCATCGATGGGGCTGGTGGCATAGGTGCGCTGCAGCACGTCGGCGGCCGAGCGGAGGTTGGCCTGGCTGGCGGCAACGCGGCGCTGGGCGGCATTGATCTGCGCCTGCTGCTGGTTGCGGGCGGCCCGGAGCTGGTTCAGGCGGGCTTCGGCTTCGCGGACGGCGGCCATGTTGGAATCGTAGGTGCTCTTCTTGGTCTCAAACTCCGAGCGCGCGATCAGCTTTTCTTCAAACAGCTGCTTGGTGCGGTCAAAGTCGAGGCGGGACCGCTCGGCGTCGGCCTTGGCGCGATCGATCGAGGCCTGGGCGGAACGGATGTTCTCTTCGGCAGCCTTGAGGGCGGCTTCAGCGGAGGCTGATTCGGCCTCGGCCGTGGCCACGTTGGCGCGCTGGGCGGCCAACTGCGCTTCCGGCTGGACGCTCTCGAGCTTGGCGAGCTGCTGGCCCTTTCTGACGCGCTGACCTTCAACGACATTGATCTCGGTAATCCGGGCGGGTGCGTTCGCGTTTGAGCCGATGTTGATGTAGTTACGCGGCTTGATTTCCCCTGACGCTGTTACCAGCGAAACCAGATCCTGCCGCGCCACCGTCGCCGTCGTCACGGAGATGATTGCGTTCTGTTTGATTTTGTAATTGGCAAACGCGGCAACGCCGCCGATTGCCAACACGCCAACGCCTATGGCGATTTTCCACTTTGTTTTCAAGGCTGACTCCCAAAGCTTCAGACGACTTTTTGTCGCCGGAAGTTCGAAAAAGAATATTCTTTGTATTCAGAGACGCTAAAAAGCGCCTTTTATTACTTGCCGCGCAGCCACTTGATGCTTTTGGGCTCGCGGCCGGTGCAGGCCATGGAATCCGTCATGCCCGATGCGATCGTGGAACAGGCGAGGTCGGCAGCAGTGCGCAGGGCTTGTGTTTCGTCGACGCCCGATGCGGCACGGCAATTCGTCTGGCCGTTAAACTCCATGCAGACCTCAACTTTGTACTGCGCATTGGTCATGGAGTTTTGAAACAACAACAGGACAAAGCCAACTGCGGCCAGTGCAATGACGATGCCCCAGACTTTACGGTTCATTCGGAAAAGAAAGCCGCCATCTTGCGGAACTTCTGATATCGATGCTCGACTAACTCGTCTGCGCTCATTGTTTTGAGTTCGCCGAGTGCTTTGCGGAGCACCGTGCCGAGATTGCTGGCAGCGGCGTCGTAGTCTTCCTGCGCCCCACCGGCGGGTTCAGGGACGATTTCGTCAATAATCCCGCGCTCGAGCAGGTCGGGAGCCGTCATCTTGAGCGCCGCGGCGGCAAGATCGGCCTTGGCGGAATCACGCCAGATGATGGCAGCGCAGCTCTCTGGCGAGATCACGCTGTAATAGGCGTTTTCGAGCATCAGAACCGTATTGCCAACGCCCATGCCGAGGGCGCCGCCAGAACCGCCTTCACCAATGACCACCACGATCACCGGCACGCCAAGGCGCGCCATTTCGCGGAGGTTGTAGGCGATGGCTTCGGCCTGGCCCCGTTCTTCGGCATCAATGCCCGGGTAAGCACCCGGCGTATCGATGAAGGAGATCACTGGCCGGCGGAACTTGTCGGCCATAAACATCAGACGCATCGCCTTGCGGTAGCCCTCCGGTTTGGGCATACCGAAATTGCGCGCCAACTTCTGCTTGGTGTCGCGGCCTTTCTGCTGGCCAATCACCATCACCGGTTCGCCGTCGAGGAAGGCGTAACCGCCCACGATCGACTTGTCATCGCCATAGGCCCGATCGCCATGCAACTCAGTGAAATCGGTGAAGATACGCCCGATGTAATCGAGGGCATGGGGCCGCTTGGGGTGACGCGAGAGCTGCACGCGCTGGTAGGCAGGGTTGGGCCCGGCCGGAGCAGGTGCAGGCGCGCTGTCGGGGTGGAGCGCATGGATACGCGCGGTGATGTCAGGATTGGACATTCGATTAGGCTTCGCCCGACGCCTCAAAGGAAGTCGAACCGAAGAGCCTTGCCAGCTCTCCTTTGAACTCCTTGTCGGCGCGAACTTTACTCGCCAGATCCAATGTTAGCGAAAAGTCACGACTCTTTTCGAGTATGAGGCGCATGCTGGCCGGCCCGGGCTTGCGAGCGATCAGCTGTTTGAGCTCTTCGGCGCGCGTGTCGTTGTCGGCATTGAGGCGCACGCGGAGGTTGACCATGGCCGGCAGTTTGACGCGAGCGTTGTCGAGGGCGACGAGATCCTGAATGGAAAGCCGGGGGGCGGAGCCTTCGTCGACGAGCACCTTGGCGGTGACCATGACGGCCTTGTCCTCTTCGAGATACTTCGATAACTCGTTGAATTTGCTCGCGAAAACCATGGCGTCGACGGTGCCGTTGAGGTCTTCGAGCTGCATGGCGGCCCAGAGCTCCTGCTTCTGGTTGCGCTTGCGCTGGATGCCGGTGATCAGCCCGCAGACCTTGACCTCGACGCCCTTCTCGAGGCCTTCGAGGGTGGCGGTGGTGTGCGAGCCGAGGTCGAAAATCTTGTCGCGGTACTGATCGAGCGGGTGGCCGGTGACGTAGAAACCGAGCAGTTCTTTTTCGCCGGTGAGCTTCTGGGGGGCGTCCCAGTCGGGGACATTCGGCAGTTCGCCTTCGGCGTGCTTCTCTTCGGGGCCGCCGAACATGTCGCCAAACAAACCCGATTGACCGGAATTGCGATCGCGGGCGGCGCGGACGCCGGTTTCGATGGCGGCATCGAGGATGGCCATTTTCTGGGAGCGGGTGCCCTTGAGCTCGTCCATCGCGCC
>CAZBTA010000317.1:0-5122 GCA_964494515.1 uncultured Bryobacter sp. | reverse complement strand
ATGCGGGCTTGGTGATTGCCTGGGGCGACCCGGTATTGCCGAATGCACCGCAGTTTGACCCCACGCGGCAAACCGCCGCGGCGCAGGCCGGACAGTTTGGCTATAACTGCGACATGGTGGCTTATATGCCGCTGCCAGCATGGAATTCGAATAACTCCCGGCGCGGGCTGTTGTGTGTGAATCACGAGTACACCGACCCGGTGGCGATGTTGCCGAATTATGGCGCGACACCGACCAAGGAGCAGGTGGACATCGAGATTGCGGCTCATGGCGTGGCGATCGTTGAGATTGAAGAGTTTTTCGGCACCTGGCAGTACAACGCGAACTCCGGCTTCAACCGGCGCATCACTGGGGAGACCGAGATGCAGTTGACCGGCCCGGCGGCGGGGGACACGCTGCTGCAGACGACGGCCGACCGGACCGGGACGCGCGTGCGCGGGACGCTGAACAACTGCGCCGGCGGACAGACGCCGTGGGGCACTTATTTGACGGCGGAAGAGAACTTTAACCAGTATTTTGCGAACCGCAACCAGATGGCCACCGGCGTGAACCGGGACAACATGGCGCGGGTGGGCACGTCCACCGCGGCGAGTGCGCGGCAGTGGGAGCGCTACTACGACCGCTTTGATCAGGCGAAAGAACCAAACGAAGCCAATCGCTTTGGCTGGATCGTGGAGATCGATCCGTATGATCCGAACTCGGTGCCGAAGAAGCGTACGGCGCTGGGCCGCTGCAAGCACGAGTGCGCAACGACGACCGTGGCCAAGAACGGCAGGCTGGTGGTGTACTCGGGCGATGATGAGCGGTTTGATTACGTTTACAAGTTTGTGACCGAAGGGGTGGTAAACCGCGACAACCGGGCCGCCAACATGGATCTGCTGGATCGCGGCACGTTGTATGTGGCGAAATTCAATGCCGATGGCAGCGGGGAATGGTTGCCGGTGGTGTTTGGTCAGGGCCCGCTGACGGCGGCCAATGGCTGGCGCAATCAGGCGGATGTGCTGATTCGCTTGCGGCAGGCGGGCGATGCGCTGGGCGCAACGCGGATGGACCGGCCGGAGGATGTCGAAGTGAACCCGGTGACCGGCGTTGTCTACATTGCCTGCACGAACAACACGCAGCGGACGGTGACGGGCACCAATGGCACGGATGCGGCGAATCCGCGCGCGAACAACCGCTCGGGGCACATCATCGAGATCCTTGAGGACAACAACGACCATACGCGGACGCGTTTCCGCTGGGGCATCTTCATGCTGTGTGGTGACCCGGATGACCCGGCGCAGGGCACTTACTTTGCCGGTGCTCCGCGGTCGAAGGTATCGCCGATTGGCGCACCGGACCAGTTGACGTTTGATAACCAGGGCAACCTGTGGATCGGCACCGATGGCATGCCCTCGGCGCTGGGCTGGCAGGATGCACTGTATGCCTGTGTAACGGAAGGGCCGGAGCGCGGGACGCTGCTGCCGTTCTTGACCGTACCGCAGAGCGCGGAGACCTGTGGCCCGTGCTTTACGCCAGATGGCGAGACGATGTTTGTTGCTGTGCAGCACCCCGGTGAGGGCGGCACTTACGACAAGCCTGGCTCAAACTGGCCGACGGGCACTGGCATTCCGCGACCGGGAGTCGTGTTTGTGAAGAAGTCCTGGGGGCGCGGCCCCGTGGGCAGCTAGAGTACGCCACGATCGAGGACCACGAGCGACCATTGCCCGTTCTCGTTGGCGAACTGGGCACGGGACATAAGTGGACTGCGAACGTTGGTGGATTGGACATAACCACGGATACCCGTCAGGGTTTCCACCAACACCCAATCGAAGCCGCCGGTGGCACCGGCGGCTTCGACACGATTGACGATGTCGAAGGCGAGGGTGGCCACGGGGCGTGAGGTGCGATCGGGCTTCTCATAAAGCGGCAAGGCGTCGCGAAGAACCACGAGATGCGTTTTGGGGTCGAGATTGGCGGGGAACTTCCAGGCAAGATAAGGGGAGACGAGGCTGCGGGGCGCTTCGCGGAAAACACCGAGATCGGCCAGATCGGCAAGGACGTCCCAGACGGGACTGTCTTTGCTGTCGACTTCCCAGCGCTGGGAGAACCTGTCCCAGCCGCGTTCGTCCTTGGGGCCGAAGCCGCCCGTAATGATGTCGCTCGAGACGAGTTTGCGGAGTGCTTTAGGGTCGCGTTTGGCGACGGCGGATTTGAGCTTTTTGAGGTAGGCGGGAAAACCAGGTTCGCGTGCCGCATCGCTGACGGGGGCAAGTCTGGCGACTTGCCCCACGAGCAGTAATGAAGCAATCAGGATCACTTGTCGGTGAGCGCGGCGACGCCCGGCAGCACGATGCCACTCAGGAATTCGAGGCTGGCGCCACCACCGGTGGAGACGTGGGAGACGCGATCGCTGATGCCAGCGGTCTTGACGGCCTTCTCGCTGTCACCACCACCGACGACGCTGACAGCGCCCTTGTCGGTAGCCGTGGCGACGGCATTGGCGACGGCCATGGTGCCCTTGTCAAACGGCGGCATTTCGAACACACCCATCGGGCCATTCCAAATGATCGTGCGAGCGGCGGCGATCTCGGCGGTGTAGGCGGCGATCGTCTTGGGGCCGATGTCGAGAGCCATCTGGCCATCGGGGATCGAGTCGACTTCAGCGTAGCCGGCGTCGGCCTTGAACTCAGGGGAGACGGCGTGATCGACAGGCAGCATCAGCTTGCCGCCAGAGGTGGCAAGCAGTTCTTTGGCGAGCTCGAGCTTGTCGTCCTCGACCAGGCTCTTGCCGGTGGGCAGGCCCTGGCTCTTGAGGAACGTGTAAGCCATAGCGCCACCGATGAGGAGCTTGTCGGAGATCTTGAGCAGGTTCTGGATGACTTCGATCTTGTCGCTGACCTTGGCGCCACCGATGATGGAGATCGAGGGGGCTTCGGGGCTGGCGGTGACCTTGTTGAGGTACTCGAGTTCCTTATCCATCAGCAGGCCGGCCGCGGCCTGGGAGACGAAGGGGATCATGCCGACGGTGCTCGCGTGAGCGCGGTGGGCCGTGCCGAAGGCGTCGTTGACATAGACGTCGCACAGGGAGGCGAGTTGCTTGGCAAACTCGGCATCGTTGCCTTCTTCAGCGGCGTGGAAGCGGAGGTTTTCGAGTAGCAGGACGCCACCGGGGGCGGGCTTGAGCGCGGCAACTTCAGGGCCGACGCAATCGGGAGCGAAGGCCACCGGCACCTTGAGCAATTCACTCAGGCGCGTGGCAACAGGAGCGAGGCTCATTTCAGCATTGCGCTTGCCCTTGGGGCGACCGAGATGGCTCGCCAGGATGACCGCGGCGCCCTGTTCGAGGGCGTACTGAATGGTGGGCAGGCTGGCGCGGATGCGCTTGTCGGAGGTGATCTCCTTGCCGCCGGGAGCGAGGGGCACGTTGAAGTCGACACGAATGAAGACAGTCTTGCCCTGGAGTTGCAAATCACGAATCGAAAGTTTTGCCATGGGTAAACCACCAGTTTAGCGTGAGCCGATCTTTTCTTCTTTCGGAAGGTGGGTCTTGTCGGGAGAAATGCCGGCCATGCGCCAGGCCTCAATGAGGGCGCCGGAGGCGGGCCCGTAGAGCGGCTCGCGGAAGGTGTTGGCATCTTCGAGGCTTACGAGCATTTCAAAGCGGGTACGCAGGATGTCGCTCTTGTAGACATTGCCGACGGGGCACACGAGGGCTGGCTCGTGAGGATGGAAGATGGCTTGGCGGACGCTAGAGGCGAAGCCGGCCAACTGCTGCGCGGCGCGATTCAGGATCTCGATGGCGACACGATCGCCTTCGCGGGCGGCTTCGTCGACGAGCCTGGAGTAACCAGCGATCTGCGGGCGAGGAAAATCAGTAGTGTAGAAGCGGTGCATGAGGTCGTTGGCCGAGTCGGCACCAACGGCGGCCAGGAGCTTGCTATGGAGCGTGGTGTAAGGGCCCCAGCGTTCTTCCATCCGCAGGGCGGCACGCACGGCTTCGCGGGTGAGATCAAAACCACCGCCCTCGTCGCCGTAGATGTAGCCCCAGCCACCGGCACGCCCCGTTTCGCCACGGCCATTGCGACCGAAGGCAATGGATCCCGTTCCGGCAACGACAATAATGCCGGCCTCGCCACCGGTAGCGCCAGTCAAGGCGATCAAGCCATCGTTGGTGACGTGATACTCGTCGGCGGAGATCATCTCGCGGACGAGCGCTTCTTTGTCTTTGGGGCCGCCACTGAAGCCAAGGCAGACGGCGCGGAAGTGGAGATCGCGCACGGGCAGAGCGCCATAGATGGCGTTCTCGAATTTGGTGCGACCGTCGCCGGTCTTGATGTGATTGCAGGGGCCGCCACGACCAATGCCGAGGATGCGACCTGTTTCGTCGCTGATGATGGCCGTCGTGGATGACTGGCCACCATCAACGCCGAGAAAGTATTGCGCCATACCTACTAGCGAACCACAGGAATGGTGACGCCAGTGGGTGAGGAAGTACCGTTGATGGTGATCTGGAGTTCGTAATCACCACTGGGCAGATCGGGGACCTGGAAGCCGACGAGGTAAACACCCGCGAAGCTTGAGAGGCCGACGTAAAGGGGTGCGATGTTCTGAGATCCGAAACGTAGAATGGTGGTGCCAGCGGCGGGATAGCCGCCATCGCGCGGAGCGGGCAGCGTGCCAGCGGGGACGTTGGGATTGGTGGCGCCCATGCCCATGCCATAAGCGATGACGAAATCACCGGGGCGCGCCGGGCGAACCGTGAGGCCATTGATGCTGCTGACACCGAAGAGATCGGCGGGGGCGATGTAAGACGTGTTGTCCGCGGAGAGCGCGGCGATGTAGCGGCGATTGCGCTGGTCGTAGGTGAAGAAGGCGGGGTTGAGTGCGCGGGCCTGAACCGTTACGGCGGCACTGCGGACGCCGCTGCGCTCGACAACGACGGAAACATTTCCGTTAGGAATTGTATCGGGGGCGATCGCGTTGATCTGGCCGGGTGAAGTAAACGAGAGGAAGGCGGGTGTGTTGTTGATCAGCACGCGAGTGCCATTGAGCAGAGTGGGGGCGTTGGAGCCGCTGAACCTGCCCGTCCAATCACCGGTGGCCTCACTCAGCGAAGAGCCGAAGATGCTGAAGAAGGCGC
>CAZBTA010000316.1:0-5160 GCA_964494515.1 uncultured Bryobacter sp. | reverse complement strand
AGGCCAAATGGGACGCTTTCCACGCCTGGGAAGCCAAACAAAACGCCGCCGCAGCTTAACTGACCAAACGAACCCAATCCCGCGGGATTACTGCTCTTTGACAATCTGCCAAACTCATGCGCGCCATCGCGCCTGCCACTCTTCTACCCGAAGTGTGCGCGGGCGCCGGTCTGGGGGCTTCGCCTATCGCGTCAGCGGGTCTTCTTCCCACGGCGGCGTCGCCGCGATCAGCCGCGCCAGCTCGGGCTCCACCTTTTCGAGCTCCAGCTTCATCCGCCACGCAATGTCGCGATAGCTGAAGTGTCCCTTCACGCCGCTCCGCAGCTTCGAGATGTATTCCACCTCGGCAAAATCCATCTTGAACAGAAAACGGCCAAACGCTCCAAACGGCAACACATACTGCGCCGCCGGCTGCGGCAACGCCCGGTACACTCCCAGCGCCTCCGCCATCGCCTGCTGATAACGTTCCCGGATCTGCCCCGCGCTGAACGCCTCCGGCGTCGCATAACCCAGCTCAAACGTGTAATCCTGCCGCAACTGGATACAGCGCCGGTGCCGGTGCAAGTCCCGATACGCCCCAATATCCATCACGATGTCGAACACATACTGCCCACCGCGAAACCCGCGCAGCAACTCGTCATACCGCGCCCTCGATCGCAGCGCCACATCGATCACTTCATTGCGCACGGCCTCGCTCGCCGCCGCCGCCCATTCATACAGTTCCCGATAAGGCCGCGTCGTCACCGGATACAGCAACGAAGCCACAATATCCACCACCGCCCGCCCCGGCCGGATCAGTTCCACCGTCGGCTCCGTCTGCGCCTTCATCTCATAAGCCGGCAGGTTCTGCCGCGCCCATTCGCGCAAGTCCTTCATCGCCTGCCCCAGGTGCGGATCCGCATCCACATACTTGGCCAGCGTCGGCGCCACCGGCTCGCCCACGCTCTCATGCCACAGACATTGCGGCGCCTCCGCCACGGCCTGCGCGCACTCCCCGGCCACCTCGCGAATCTCGGCAAACTCACTCGCCTTCAACCGCCGGATCTGTTTTTCCAGCGTGCGGATGCTCGTCACCTGCCCCACGTTCGTCGGGATGCCAAAGAACAGCACATACCGCGCCACATCAAACGCCCGCGCCTTCAGATTCCGCTCATAGGCGTCCGGCTTCATTGCCTCCGGCCGCGGCAGTTGCTCAGTCAACTCGGCAAACTTCCACGCATGCAGATCGCCGTACGCCGCCAGCAGGTCTTCGCCCGCCTTGCGATACTGCGCCGCCTGCGCCGCATCCAGCTCCGGCGGGGTCACAAACCCCAGCTTCGAGAAGTCCTGATAACGCGTGCTCTTGGCCTGCCCGTCCCACAATTGCTCGTCTTCGAGCTCTGTCGCCGCCAGCTCCGAGACGCCTTCCCAGCAGATCCCCACATGCCCCAGATCCGCGATCGAAGCATGACCGTATTGAAAATAAAAGCTTTCGAGAAACTTCGCCGAATTGTGGGTCTTCACCCACTCCAGACTCTCCAGAATCGAATCCGCACTACGGCTATACCGGGCGAGCGCATACGCACTTTTCTCGGCCGGCATCGGGGACATCGCGATCACACGTGGCATCAGGTATCCTCAATAGTTTCCCATGACCATCAAGATCAAGCGAACCCATCCCGACGCAAAACTCCCCGTCTACGCCCACGGCCCCGAGGAAGACGCCGGCATGGATCTCCGCAGCGTCGAGGACGTCACCATCGAGCCCGGTCATACCCACGCCGTCGCCACTGGCCTCTCCATCGAGTTGCCCCCTGGCTTTGAGGCCCAGATTCGCCCCCGCTCCGGCCTCGCCTTCAAACACTCGATCACCATCCCCAACTCCCCCGGCACGATCGACCCCGCCTACCGCGGCGAGATCAAGGTCATCCTGCTCAACCTCGGCCACTCCGCCTTCGTTGTCCAGGCCGGCGACCGTATCGCCCAGATGGTCATCGCCCGTTACGAACCCATCTCGTGGCAAGAAGACGACCTCTCGGCCACCAATCGTGGTGAAGGCGGCTTCGGCTCAAGCGGCGTCAAGTAACTCACTTAGTTCTTCATCAACCACACCCCCTTTTGTCGCGCTAACTTTGGTGCTAGCATGCGCCCATGCGTGCCGCTTTGTTGTTTCTGGCCGGCTCAGCCCTCCTGGCTGCGAGTGATTGCCTCTGCCTTGCTCCGGGACAACCTCCCGATGTCGCCCCCTTACTCAGCGGCACTACTCGCCGCGATGCCTATCTCTTTGCCCTGATCGACGCGATCGACTTGCTCGGCGCCAATCAGAAGGCCGAAAAGACAGACCTTTTACTTCAGGCTCGCAGCATGGCCGCCACGCTCGACCAACAGGAGCGTACCTATGTCGAAGGCGACATCCTCGATGCAATGATCCGCATCAACTTCGACGAAGCGCTCCAGTTGCTCGAGCAGTTACTGGTTCAACATCAGGACAACCGCCGCCGCTTGTCCGAGCTACACGGGTCCCTCGCCACGCTCACACCGCAGTTGCTTCTCCGCGACAAGCTCGACCAGACAGAACGCCTGCTCCAGTTAGCCAGTAACAAGGGCGACATCCCTTACACGCCGCTCCTCGCCTTCTTGAAACGTCTCTCCCCGGACGATCCGCGTCGCGCCCAGTGGCTGACCCGCGTCAATCGCGCCTATCGCGAAACTCCCTCCCCTGCCATGGGTCGCTTCGTGATCGACAGTAAAGAGATTCTGAGCCCCGCCGAGCGCCTCCCCTTGCTCGAATCCGTGCTCGCCTCCATCACCGCCGCGCCCGGCAAAGAGGACCTCATGCGTTACACGCTGATTTTCCGCGATAATCTCAACGTCTCGGTCTCCACCCGGGCCAACAATACCGCGATCATTCTTGCCGAAGAGCTCTCCCAAACGTTCGAGTCCGGCTGGGCCAAAGCGCTCGAGAACTCGGCCGAGATGCGCGAGGCCATCGCCAAGCTCCGCGATGCCAACAATGGCTCCCTCGCCGGCCTCAAGGTCATGGGCAGCGCCACCGCCCCGGCCAATCGCCCCGGCTCCGTCATTATCCACACGCCTTCCACCCGCGATATCGAGATCGTCAAGCTGATCGAGTCTTCCCTGCCCGATGCCCTCGAAGCCATCGGCAAAATCGAAGTCCCCAGCGAGCGCTATAGCCTCTACCTCACCGCACTGCGCAAGCAGTACTCCACCACCGTCGCTGAGCAAGCCATCACCGCCGCCACCCAGATCAAGGATCCGATGGACTCCGCCCGTGCGCTGATCTCCTTGTATCCGCTCGCCCAGTCCTTGCAGCCGCGCGTGGAATCGCTGCTGCTTGAGCGCCTCGGCGAGGCCGCCCGCGCTGAAGCGGACGACAAGACCGGCAACGGCGCCGCGATCGGCATGTGGAACGCCACTTACATCGCCAACCGCCTCGCTCACCTCAAAGGCGCCAACTCTTCCTGCCAGGACCAGGAATGGCTCAACCAGATGTCCGACGTCGACATCCGCGTCCTGATGCGGGTCCAGTTCCTCCGCGGCGCCTGCAAGCTGCCCGCCACCAACCGCGGCGTCATAGTCAAAGGCAAAGCCAAATGATCCCAATCCTGCTCGTCGGCGCCCTCGTCGCCGCTGATTGCCTTTGCACCACCTCGAAGGACCCCAAAACCGACCTCCTCGCCCTGCTCGGCGAAGCCACCTCGCCCGAAGTCTACGCCTTCAACTTCGTCTCCGCCCTCGACCTCATCAAGAGCGCCGATCGCAAGTTGCAACTCGAGCTGCTGACCATGGCCCGCTCGCTCGCTTCCGCCTTGCCCAATTACGCCCGCCGCGAACTCGAACGCGACATCCTCCTCGCCACCCTGCGCGTCGATACCCTCGAGGCCACCGACCTCTTGCGCCAGCTCCTACTCAACGCCCGTAATGGTCGTGGCTCACTGGCCGAACTCGAGTACCCGCTCGCCACTGTTGTCCGGGCGCTGCTCACGCGCCAACAGCTCGACGATGCCACCGCCCTCATCGAACTCGCCACCGACGGCAAACACATGCCCGTCAGCGCCATTGTGTCTCTGTATAATGCCCTCCCCGCCGACGACCCACGAAGGCCGCTCTGGGTCAGCCGCATCGCCGCCTATCCGCGCGGCATCACGAACTTCCTTGGCGGCACACGCGAGACGCTGCCTATCGCCGACCGCCGCAAGTTACTCGAGCTTCTCGCCACCCGCGCCGCCCAGGACCCCATCGATGATTCGCTCACCTTCACCCTCTTCTTCGAAGGCGCCTCGGTCGCCGTCTCAAGCGTGGACCGTATAGATTTACTCAGCCTTCTGTCCGACTACTCGCGCTACGCCCCCGAAGCGCTCTCAAGCGCCGCCGCCAAAGCACCCGAGCTATCCCGCGCCATCGCCACCCTCAACAAGCTCGTCGATGGCAAGTGGTCAGACCTCAAGCTGCAAGGTTCAGGCTCCACGCCACGTGGCATGGAATCCTTGATCTCAACTTCCACCACCACACCCGAGCCACCAACAATCGAATCGGTTCTCGAGAAGTTCAAAAAGGAGTCCCACGACAAGACCGGCAACGGCGCCATCCTGCCCTTCTGGCCGAGCGTCAACGCAGCCATGAGCATCGCCCATGCGAAAGGCGGGGCCACCGGTTGCGCCGGTCAGTCCTGGCTCAGCACGATCAGTGACGCCAACCTGCGCTCGATCATGCGGATAGAGCTGCTTCGCGGCGCCTGCAAGCTGCCACAGATGCCTCGTATGTCAATGTCTTTTGGGAAGAAGTAAAGGAGGGGAGATTGGAGGCGCGGACCGGAATCGAACCGGTGAATAAAGGTTTTGCAGACCTCTGCCTTACCGCTTGGCTACCGCGCCGTTCAACTACCTTACTAGCGTAGCGTCCCGGCCACTTGCCCGTCAAACGCCCGCAGCCGCTCCGCCAATACCCGCGCCACCTCACCCGCCCCGTGCCATTGCCCGATATGGATCGCCGCATGTCGCCCCACCGCCCGGCGCGCGTCCACATTTACGGCGAGCCACGCCATATAGTGCTCCAGTTGCTCCTGCTCGGGTAAGCCCGGATCCACCTTCACCGCCGCCACGTCGGGGATCTCATCCGTCTCCGCGCTGCGTGTCAGGATCACCGGCTTGCCAATCCCCA
>CAZBTA010000315.1:0-5204 GCA_964494515.1 uncultured Bryobacter sp. | reverse complement strand
GGCCGCGCCGGAAAAGCTGCCAAAGGCGCGGACTTTGGCGCCGCTGACCTGTTGGCCGTCGATGGTGAGCTGGTATTGCCAGAGGTAGCCATCGCGCGGGCCGGTCTTGCGGGAGACGAAGGCGAACAGAGCGCGATCGGCGGGGCGACGCCACAGAGCGATGCCCATGGGGGCGGCTTGTTCGCCTTGCTCGCCGGTGAAGACGGGGATGGTGCCCAGAAGTGTGAGATGGGGCGCGGTGGGGGAAACGCGGTAGACGCGAAGCTGACGGGCGAGGCGTTCCGTAGTGACGCAGATGTCGCCGAGGATATCGACGTTATTGGGGCGATCGATGTCGCGAACGCGCTCGAGGATCTTGCCACCGAGCGAGTAGACGACGAGACCGCCGAGGGGCTTGGGCGACTTGATGGTGCCGATGATCAGGCTTTGCGCGGGCTGCGACTTGTGGATCCAGATGGCGGGATCGTCGACGTCGGCATCGACGGATTCCGTTTCGAGAACAGGCGTGATTTCACGCTCGACGGGAGGCGCCGCCACGAGGAGAGTCGTGGCGGCGAGCCAAAGCAGGAGACGCATCAGAAGCGCAACCTTAGCATGAACTGGATCTGGCGGGGGCCGCCGGAGCCGGTGGGATTGGAGTTGACGACCGAGGTGAAGCGGCCGAAGGTGCCGAGGTTAGAGAAGTTGGCTTGCGGGTTGCCATACTGGGCGCGGTTGAACATGTTGAACATTTCCGCGCGGAACTCGGCGATGAAGCGCTCGGTGACGCGGGCCTGCTTGCCGAGTGAAAGATCCGCCTGCCAGAGGCCAGGGCCACGCAGGGCGTTGCGGGGCAGGTTGCCCCAGGTGAGGTTGGCCGGGGCACGGAACGCGGCGGCATTGAGCCACAGGTTGGGGCTCTTGTTGTCGACGTAGAACGACGTGCCGGGGACGAAGTCGGGCCGCTGGGCGGGGGCGCTACGGCCGGGTGTGGTGGCGACGCCATCGGGCAGCGTGTTGGCGTTGCGGGCGATGGTGACGTTGAAGGGCAGGCCGGTACGTACGGTGTAGAAGCCGCTGAGGCTCCAGTCGCCGAGGATCGCGCCGAGGAAGGCGTTTGCAGGCTTGATGCGGCGGGTGGAGCCATAGGGGAGCTCGTAGACGGACGAAGCAGTGGCGGTATGGCGGATGTCCCAATCGGCGCTGCCACGATCACAGCGGCGGCAGTTGGAGATCATGAGGTTTTGACCATCGCCCGCGCCGGCGTTATCGCTGATGTTGTGGCTCCACATGTACTGCAGCTGCCACTGGAGGCCGCTGCGAGCCGAGCGCAGCAGGGAGAGCTGCAGGGCGTTGTTGCTCGAATTGGCGTTGTTCCACTTGATGTCGATGTTGCTGAAGTTGGGGTAGGGGCGAGTGCGCGTGACCGGGTCGAGCGTGTTGATGAACGAGCGACCGAAGAGCTTGTGGCCGTTGCCGCCGACATAGGTGGCCTGCAACTGGAAGCTCCAGGGGAGCGTCTGCTGGATGCTGGCGGTCCAGGACTGGTTGTAGCCATCGCGGCGATCGCGCTGGAGCGCACGGGCCGAGATACCAGTGGAACGGGCCTGGCCGATGAAGCGCGAGGCGGGGAAGGAGAGCGGGACGTCGGTGGAGGAGAGGCTGAACGTCTCAGGGAAGCTGTCGATGGCGGCATTGACGTCATCGATCTGGCCGGGGCCGTAGAAGATGCCGTAGCCGAGGCGGAAGGTGGTGTTGCCGCCGAGCATTTTGGGGGACCATGCGAGGCCGAAGCGGGGCGCCCAGTTGTTGCGATCAGGGAAGTACCAGGGGGTGCCGGCGGGGCAGAAGCCCTGGCAGCGGTCGAGATCGAACACGCGGCCGCGACCGTCGTTGGTATGCGCCACGGTGTAGTACTCGTAGCGGACGCCGTAGCTGATGGTGAGGTTGGGGCGGAACTTGAATTCGTCCTGCGCGTAGCCGAAGTAGTAGGGGCGGAGGCCCTTGAGGCCGGGCAG
This sequence comes from uncultured Bryobacter sp., assembly GCA_964494515.1. GTDB lineage: Bacteria > Acidobacteriota > Terriglobia > Bryobacterales > Bryobacteraceae > Bryobacter. Next base: position 3,207 of record CAZBTA010000315.1, on the reverse strand, counting down.
GGCACTGGCGAAGGAGACGGAGTTGACGACGTTGTTGGTGAGGTTGGGCAGGCTGGTGAACTGCGTGGTGATCTGCCCGGTGTCGGAAAGGACGAGATCGATCTTGCGCGTCTCACCACCGAACTTGAAGGTGTGGCGGCCCTTATTCCACGTGAAGGCGGGCACGAAGCCGTAGCTGGTGCCGATCTCGACTTCGCTGCGATCGGGCACGAGGCTGATGAAGGTGGGGAAGGAGATGCCTTCGTTGAAATTGCCGTTGGTGTCGCGACGGAGAGCGGAACGATTGACGCCGAGGCGGAGCTCGAAGAGCATGGTGGGGCTGAAGACGCGCTGGTATTGCACGGCGCCGTTCTGCGTGCGGAAGTTGCTGATGCGGGTTTCGAGCAGGGCGTTCTGGAGGTCCGTGAGGCGGCCATCGTCGATGTTGTAGCGCACGAACATGGACGAGCGGTCAGAGAAGCGATGGTCGATCTTGAAGAGGCCGCTCTTTTCGGTGGCGGGGCGCGAGGCCTGCACGAAGAGCTGATCGATGTTGGGGTCGGCGGTGCGGACGTTGCCGGCGGCGATGGCATCCATGACGGGACGCAGAGCAGGGGAGGTGGCGCTGACCTGCGCGCGGAAGGCGGCGCTGGGCACGGAGCCGTTCAGGGTTTGGCCCTGGCGTTGTTCGAGGCCTTCGTAGTTGACGAAGTAGAACGTGCGATCGCGGATGATGCGCCCGCCGAGGTTGCCACCGAACTGGTTGAGGCGGAAGGCGGGCTTGAGCGTGTCGATGGGCCGGCGGGCATCGAGCTTGTCGTTGCGGAAGTATTCAAACAGGCCGCCGTGAAGGTCGTTGGTGCCGCTCTTGGATACGAGGTTGACCTGCGCGCCGGCGCCGTTGCCGCTCTCGGCGTTGTAGAGGCCGGAGCTGATGCGGAATTCGGCGATCGAGTCGAGGGAGATGTTGAGGCGGAGGTTGGCTTCCTGACGGGGATCCTTGACGCCGGTGGCGTCGACGCCGTCGAAGGTGAAATTGTTATCGTCGCGGCTGCGGCCGTTGAAGCGCACGGTGTTCTGTGAGCCTTCGCCGGTATTGGTGGCGCCGGGGGAGAGGATGAGGAGGGAGGTCCAGTTGCGGCCGTTGAGGGGGAGCGCGCCGATGAGCTTCTGGTCGACAACGACGCCGATTTCGGCATTGGCTTGCTGGAGGGGGGCGGATTCGGCGGTAACGGTGATCTCGCTGGCGGTGCCGGCGGCATCGAGGGTGACGTTGAAGACGCGGCTCTGGCCGACGGAGAGTTCGAGGTTATCGAAGCGGCGGGTGACAAAGCCCTGCTTGGTGACAGTGAGCGTGTAGGAACCGATCGGGAGGGCGGGGAGGGAGTAGAGGCCGGCGTCGTTGGTGACGGCTTCGCGGCGCAGGCCAATGGCGGCGGATTCGAGCTTGATGGTGGCGTTGGTGATGACCGCGGCCGATGAGTCTGTGACAGTACCGGTGAGGTTGGAGCGATCCACCTGACCCCAAAGCGAAGCGGCAAGACACACAAATAGCGCCGTGCGTTGAATGAGCATGATCCTCAAGGTCGCATTGAGATGAGAAAGCCCGATGAATATCAGGTTTCAGTTTTGTTAATTTCGTCACACTTGCTTAACCCTCAGGTAAGTTGACACGCGGGAGTAGTTGATCTAATCTTCGGATACCGTCCCGCCCATACAAACTTTTTCTTTTACTTCATGAAGTTAATTTGTGCCCTCCTGTTTCTGACCAGTTTGCGCATGACTGGGACGACGAGTTTTGAGATATCGCTTGGGCTAACTCCGCTCCCCATCTATCAGGTGCTTGAGCTGGCTGACGGAAATCTTGTGGTAAGTTTTCGTAACGATCCGCCGGAGTATAGGCATGCCGTTGGTCTGTATACAAAGGCTGGTAAATTCATCAACTGGATTCTGCCGGAATCTGGTCGAGCCGCGGGGGCTGGCTCCGTCAAGGTGTTGGGCGGTATGGCTCAAGCCGCTGATGGCGCGCTGTGGATCGCGGATGTTGATCAGAACCGTTTTCAGCGCTTCGACGCGAAAGGGAAGTCGCTAGCGCCAGTCCTCAATCCAGGGCGCATCTCGTCGCCGCACTGGCTCGACTTCTCCAAAGATGGCAGCATGCTGTACTTCGGTGGGTGCGCGCCCAAGGATCTGGGTGCTTTACTTGGGTGTAAATCGCTGCTACACCGTCGCAGCGTACAGGCAGGAGGCCAGACGGAGAGCTTCATCGACAGTGACAGGCAACCTGGTTGGAAGATGTCGGAGCTTGGACACTATCGCCTCTCGGAGGAGCGGGTGGCTTATATGTCGCATGAGTCAGGAGACAAGGTTGCTTATACCAACCTTGCCGCACGAAAAGTTTGGATCCTCGATGTGGCGACAGGCCGGGATGTGGAGGTGAGCCTTGCGAAGGTACTGCCCGCGGCGCCAGTGACGCGGGCCTGGCAGGATGCTCAGAATGCTTATCTGGGACGGCCGCTCATTGGGGCAATGCTTGCTCAGGGTCCTAGCCTCTTCGTGCATTTGCGAAATCAGCCAACGGGTAAAGACGTTGCGCTGGTTCAGATCTCCGCTGAAGGCCAAGTTGTTAAAACCTGGCCGCGATCGGCACTAGCTGGCAAGCCGGTCGGCACGTTGCGGGGCGGACAGATCGTGTTTGCGTATGGGAATCGATTGCGTTGCGTGTCGCCAGAGATGATTGGGAAGGTCACTTATTGAGCCAGGACATGAGCGTTCAAAGTGTTTTGCAGTTATGGCGAGCGCGCCGCTGGGAGCCATTGTTGGCTCTCGTCAGCATTTTGCTGATTGTCGGGGTGATGCATTATGTGCAAGGTGTGACCGATCCTTTTCTGCAAAAGGATGTCGCGCTCAATGGCGATCGTCTCTACGTGGTGTCTTCGATCGAAAAGACCACCGGCGTAAAGTCTGGCTTGTCGTCGGAGTACATCGAGGCGTTGGGCGGCAGGGCGGCAGTTTTGCGGGTGGCTACGAGCCCTTTGCTGCGCTTCAATGTGAGAAGCGGTGGGGTGCAATCCGCCGAGCTTGTAGGCGCGGCTGACGCCGGGGCCTTAACAGCGCTGGGGGCGAAAGTGGTGGCTGGATCGCTCTGGAAGTCGGACGACGCTGGCTTGCAGGCAGTGGTAACTGCAGCGTTTGCCCAGAGGATCTCAGGGGATTACCGAAATGCGG
>CAZBTA010000314.1:3244-5219 GCA_964494515.1 uncultured Bryobacter sp. | reverse complement strand
GCAAGTCGACGACCGCGGCGGCTTTGATCGCGCATCGCGCCATGACACGGCCGGGGACACTGGTGGTGTGTGTCTCCCCTACCCTGCGGCAGACGGGCGAGTTGTTGCTGAAGGTGCGGCATTTTTTGAGCCTCGCGCAGGTGAAGACGGGTGGGGGGAAATACAGCTTGCAACTGGCGAACGGGGCGCGGGTGATGGCGCTGCCGGAGAACGAGGCGAATGTGCGCGGATTCTCGGCGCCGTCGTTGCTGGTGATTGATGAGGCGGCACGGGTGGAGGATGGGCTGTATGAGGCGATGCGGCCGATGCGGGTGGTGGGTCGGGGGAATCTGGTGTTGCTGTCGACGCCGTTTGGGGAGAGGGGATTTTTCTGGAAAGAGTGGACGGGTGGGAGCGAGCGGGAGTGGACAAGGATCAGTGTGCCGGCGACGGAGTGTCCGCGGATCTCGGCGGAGGTGCTCGAGCAGGAGAAGCTGCGGCATAGCGCGGAGTGGTTTGCGCAGGAATACCTGTGCTCGTTTGTGGGGATGGAGAATCAGGCGTTTCGGACGGAGTGGCTCGAGGAGGCCGAGCGCAAAGGGATGCGCTATCAGGCGCTGCAATTTGAATTCAAGGGGAGGATGTAGCGATGGATAAACCGGGGATGGTGAACCTGAATTCGTTTCATATCGGCGTGGACCTGGGCCAGCGCGTGGACCATACGGGCGTGGTGGTGGTGGAGCAGCAGGTGGTGGTGGGGAGTGTGCGGAACCCGGTGACGTATGAGTTTAACCGGGAACGGCGGATGGTGGTGCGGCTGGTGGAGCGGGTGAAGTTGGGGCAGGGGTTTCAGGAGATTGTGAGTGAGGTGGAGAGGCTGACGCAGGCGGCGGAGTTTGGCGGGGGACTGGTGACGACGACGGTGGATGCGACGGGGATGGGCGTGGTGGTGACTGAAGATCTGCGGCGGCGGAAGCTGCGGGGAGAGCTGTATCCGGTGGTGATTACGGGTGGGCTCGAGGGGAAGTATCAGAGCGGGTTCTATCCGACGCCGCGGACGGAGCTGTTGCTGGGGGTGCAGAAGGCGTTTGAACAGCAGGGGCTCGAGGTGGCAAAAGGGGTGAGGCAGTGGGCGGGGCTCATGGAGGAGATGAAGGCGATGCGGAAGGTGCAGAGTGTGAGAGGGCCGCGGTTTGAGACGCTGGGCAAGCATGATGATCTGGTGTTTGCGCTGGCGCTGGCGTTGTTTGGGCTGCGGCAGAGAGTGTTGCCGGTGGACCCGGTGGCGGTGAGGAGGGCGGCGGGGTGGTGAGGGGAGGAGATTTGCGATGATTTGAGCAAGATGATGGATAGAGGAATGTTGGATCTCGAAGAAGTCTGGCACTGGGGTACAGCAGAGGAGACGCGGGCTTACATTGCGGCGCTGTTAGGGGCAGCGCGGGGATTGAGAGAACGATTGGACCCCAACGTCGATAGAACGTGGGAAGTGGGGCCGGTGTTGTCGTTGTACCGGACGGCGCTAGTGTTGCAGTTGAAGTTTGCTGTGGGTGAGGGGAAGCGATTTCAGAAAGCACCGACGTGCTTCCTTACGTTGGGGCAGACCGATTCGGTGCGGTGGCTGGGACAGTTGCTGGGGCAAATCTTGAAGAACCTGAAGTGGCAGGAGAGGTTTCGGCACAAGAGCGTGGAGGGGGTGAAGGGGATGCAGGAGTTGATCGAGGAGTTTGAAGAGATGGAGGTGATGCAGGCGATCCAATTTGGACGGCGGGAGAGGCGCGGGCCGGGGGATGTGCCGGCGGTGTTGCGGGTGGAGAGAGTGATGGAGGTGACGCGGCGGGTGGATGAGCTGGTGGAGCTGCTGGAGAGGACCGAAGCGGAGATGGCGGAGGTGGTGAGGGTGGTGGTGCGGGTGAGGCACCGGAAGGGGAAATAGTCAGGGGGTGGGATCGTCGCCGGATTGGTTGGTGTCGGCGAGGGCAGTGAAAGTATCGTGATA
>CAZBTA010000314.1:0-3144 GCA_964494515.1 uncultured Bryobacter sp. | reverse complement strand
GGGGTTTGGGAGTGGGTGGTTAGAATTCCACGCGGAGGGCGAGCTGGCCCTGGCGGGGAGTGTTCTGCTGGCCGGCGATGCGGCCGAATTGGGCGTTCGAAACATTGGCCTGGGGCGCGGCGAAGACCGTGCGGTTGAAGGCGTTGAAGAGCTCGGCGCGGACCTGCAGGTTGATGCGCTCGAAGACCTTCAGACGCTTGATGAGGCCAAAGTTTTCGTTGAGGAAGTTGGGGTTGCGGAGGTCCGTGTAGGCACGGGCGCTTGAGCCGAAGGTGAAGGGGGCGGGAGCGGCGAAGGCCGAACGGTTGATCCAGAGGTCGCGGGCGGGGTCGAAGTTGTCGACCGAGACGCGACGATCGGTAGCGATCGCATTGGGACGCAGCGTGGCGTTGAACAGCGGGAGCGTGTTGTTGGCCGTGAGCGTGATGGGAGTGCCGACCGAGTATTGGTGGATACCGGTGAAGGTCCAGCCGCCGAGGACGGAGCGCAGGGTCTTGAAGCTCGGGATCTGATAGCTGTAGCTGAGCGCGAAGATGTGCGGGACGTCGGTGGTGGCGATGGCCTTCTCGAGGCGGCGGTTGTAGGTGGTTTGACCAGCGGGACCGCCACCGGCGAGGATGTCGGAGTCGGAGATGGTCTTGGCCCAGGTGTAGGCCATCTGCACGTCGAGACCGCGCCAGGAGCGGACCTGGAGCTGGGTCTGGAGGGCGTGATAGGTGGAGGAGCCGGCGGGGTTGGAACGGTTCCAGACGGACTGCATGTGGGGATAGGGGCGGAGGGCCTGGGCGACGGAGCCGGTGAAGCCCTGGAAGGGGCTGACGACGCCGGCGGCGACGGCTTCAGGCGAGTTGAAGGGGCGCGTGAGCAGGGAGCCCAGCGAGAGGAGCGAGGGGTTGAGCTCGTTCCAGTAGACGAGGCCGTTGCCGAGGCGGGTGCCCTTGGTGCCGAGGTAGGTGACTTCGAGGTTGACGCGGGAGGTGAGCTCGCGTTCGACGGTGAAGGACCAGTTCTGGAAGTAGGGCGGAGCGCCATCGCCGCGGAGGATCATGCGGACGTCGGCGCCGTTGCCGGCCGAGGGCGAGATGAAGGGAGGCTGGGGGAAATTCTGGGGGAAGCCGCCATCCCAGTTGAAGCCGGGGGTGACACCAGCGTCGAGGGACTGGAAGACGGGCTGGGCGACGAAGCCGACGGAGGACTGGAGCGAATCGCGGAGACCGGCGTTGGCGTTGCCCTGGGCGTAGTAGATGCCGTAGCCGGCGCGGAGGACCGTCTTGCCGGTGAGCGCGTAGGCGAGGCCGAGGCGCGGGCCGAAGGCCTTGAAGTAGGTGTCGGCGAGGCGGCCCTGACCATTGCGGCCGGGACCATCGCCGAGGAAGACCATGGCGCCGGGGCGGAAGCCAGCGGCGGGGTTGGGCAGGTTGAGGTCGAAGGTGGAGAGGTTGTTACGGGCTTCGTAGCGGGGCAGGAAGATGTCGTAGCGGAGGCCGTAGTTGAGGGTGAGCTTGCGGGAGACCTTCCAGTCGTCCTGGGCGTAGCCGGCGAAGTATTGATAGCGGTTGCGCGGGAAGTAGCTGAAGACCTGGAGCTGGCCGCGATTGACGTTGCCGATCAGGAACGAGGCGATGGCGTTGCCGGTGTTGGCGACGCCGGGGAGGGCGGTTTCGAGAGCGTTGAACTGGAACCAGCCCATGGTGCGCCAGGGGTCGATGCCGTTGGTTTCCATCCAGCGGTAGTCGAAGCCGAACTTGAGGGAGTGGGAGCCACGGACCCAGGAGAAGGACTCGCCGAACTGGAAGGCGTTGTTGGCCTGGAGCGTGCGGGAGTTGCAGTTCTGATCGCCGAGGCGGGAATAGCCGGAGGCGATGAACTCGATGCAGGGGAAGGTATTGTCGGGGCCGCGGTTGACGCCGGTGAGGCCGAGCCTGGTGGGCCAATCCTGATTGAGCGAGTAGGTGGCGATGCGGACGGCGGTGCGGGTGTAGCCGAGGGTGATGTGGTTGAGCATCGTGGGGGAGACGACGTAGTCGTGGGAGAGACGGATCCAGTTGTTACGGCTGGCGGTCTGACGGTTGGGGCTGGTGGGACCGGGGACGAGCTCGGCGTCGAAGATCTCGTTGAGGTCGTTGTAGTAGTAGCCGGAGATGCGGTTCTTGTCGGAGAAGGCGTGGTCGAGCTTGATGTTGTACTGGTTGGAGTCGGTACGGGCGCGACCGGTGGACAGGAAGTTGTTGAACAGGCCGCTATTGTCGGGCGTGGGGAGGACGGGGAGGATGTTGCGCGAGACCGAGGAGAAGCGCGAGACGGGGATCTGATTGTTGGGGAACTGATCGCGGACGATGCCGGAGGCGGTGGAGCGATTGGTGGCCGGATCGTAGATGGGGGCGACGCGGGAGAAATTGCCCTGGCGGAAATCGAGCGGGATCAGGGACTGGAGCGTGTTGGGCGAGCCCTGACGGAAGCGATAGCCGCCGTAGACGAAGTAGAAGAACGTCTTGTTCTTGACGATGGGGCCGCCGAAGGTGGCGCCGAATTCGTTCTGGCGGTTGACCTGACGGGTGCGCTGGAAGAAGCCGCGGGCGTCGAGCTTGTCGTTGCGGAGGTAGTTGAAGACAGAGCCGTGGAACTGGTTGGTGCCGGAGCGGGTGGTGAAGATCTGGACGCCACCGCCGGTGCGGCCGTATTCGGCATTGAAGTTGGCGCGGACGAGCTTGAATTCGCCGATGGTTTCGACCGAGGGGCGAGCGTTGCCGGCGATGACACCGCCGGACTCGATGCCGGTGGAGGCGACGCCATCGAGGAGGACTTCTTTGGCGCGCGAGGGGGAGCCGGAGATCTGGGTGTTGCCAGTGTCACCAGTGACACCGGGTGCCAGGAAGATGAACTGTTCGAGATTGCGGACGTTGCCGCCGACGAACAGGGGGAGATCCATGAGCTTGTTGCGGTTGATAACGGTGCCGAGGTCGGAGGTGGCGGTCTGGAGGGAGGGGACTTCGCCGGTGACTTCGACGGACTGGTCGACGGTGCCGACCTCGAGGCGGGTATCGACGTTGAGGGTCTGGGCGACGTTGATGGTGAGGCCCTTACGGATGGCCTTGCGGAAGCCGGGGGCTTCGATGGTGAGCTCGTAGTCGCCGACGGGGAGCT